>CAZMSZ010000341.1:0-8361 GCA_964569055.1 uncultured Planctomycetota bacterium
CGACCACCCCCATCTGAGTTTCGCTTCAAGCGAAACTCAGTCGGTGACCCGCCAGTCGGTCCCTGCCAGCAGCAGGCGGCCGACGTCGCGGCCGCGCTCCTCGGGCTGCTGCGCGGTCACGTCCACCACCTCGACGAGGTGGTAGCCCTTGGCGCTGCGGAAGATCGCGGTGCGGGTCCCCGGCTTGATCTCGCCGCGGAACACCGCGTCGATGAACTCGAGCCCGTAGCCGCGCACCGAGTCGAGTAGGGTCAGCCGGCCGAGGGCGCCCTGCTTGCCCTTGGTCGGGGCCTCGCTGTATTCGGCCGCGACCTCCTGGAACTTGGTCAGGACCTGCTGGAACGACGGGCGGCCGTCCTTGGCGACCTCGCTGCGCATCCAGTCGGCGAGCTCGTCGCGCACCGACTCCATGCGCTCGGGGCTGCCGGTCTGAACGTGGTACACGAGCCGGTTGCGGAGGGTGGCCGACTGATCCCACAGGGAGGCCTGATCGGCCGGGTCGCGCTCGCAGGCGTAGAGCTGCCACACCGGGCCGGTCGCGAGCTCGACCTTGACCGCCTCGGGGATCCAGGCCGGGTCGCCGGCCAGGACGTCCTCGGAGGGCTCCCACTCGAGCGGCTGGGCCAGGGCCTCGCGCTCGAGCGCGGTCACGTACTGGACCTCGAACGTGCTGCCCTGCCCGTGCGGGTCGAGCGGGTCGCCGTACTGGCGGGCCACCACGCCGAACGCCTTGCCGGCCTCGAGGTCGGCCTGCGCCTGCTCGAGCTTCTTGCGCGCGGCCTCCTCGGCCTTCTGGCGCACGTCGTCGGGCAGCTTGCGGATCGCGGGGTCGGTCGAGACCAGCACGTGCTGGAACACGGCCTTCCCGCCGCGCTCGGACGTCTTGCGCACCAGGTGCAGGCCGCGCCGCGAGGTGATCGGGCCGGCGGCGCCGCCCTCGCCCTGCGCGAGGGGCAGCGCGAACGCGGCCTCGGCGAAGTCGACCCCGAACTCCTTGGCCAGCTCCTCGCGCGACAGCGCCGGCAGCTCACCGGCCCGCCCGCGGGTGGCGTCGTCCTCGGAGTACTTGTCGACCACGGCCGCCCAGGCCGAGCCCTGGGCGAGCTTGCCCTTGGCCTCGTCGATCCGGGCGCGGGCCTGGGCGTTCAGCCAGCCCTCGGTGATCTCGCGGTCGGGCGGCAAGAACACCTGCCGCAGCGTGACCTTCGACACGCCGCCCGGGCCGTCGAGGTGCTGCTCGGCGAACGCGAGGTGCTCCTCGCTGATCCCCTTGGCGCGCAGGTAGAGCTGGTCGAGCTGGGCCTCGGCGAAGTCGATCCGGGCCTTGCTGAGCAGGTCCTTGCGCAAGGTGGCGTACTCCTCGGCCCACTTGTCGTCGGGCGCGGCCAGCTTCTCCGCCACCCGGATCAGGAACACCCGCCCGCCCTCGATGTCGGGCACGACCTGCGTGAACGGCCCGCCCACCTCCGCCTCGGCGGAGAAGGCCTCCGCCACCAGCCGCCCGGCGTCGGGGATCCCCTCCAGGCTGGTGGCCTCGCGGTCGAACGGCTCGGTGCGCCGGACCTCGAGCCCCTGCGCCTTCAGCGCCTCGTCCAGCTCGGCGTCGCGCTTGCCCGCCAGGGCCTCGAGCCGCTCCTCGGCCGCCAGCTCGGCGCGCTCGGTGGCGCGGGCCCGCCGGACCGCGTCGCGGACCTCGGACACGACCGCGTCGAACGGCTTGGTCTCGCCGATCACGCGGTTGAGCACGCGGTAGCCGTACCAGGCCGTGTCGTCCTTGCTGCGGATCGGGTAGTCCGAGAAGCCGCGCTTGACCCGGGTGTTGACCTCGCCGCTGGCGGTGCCCAGGAGCGCGTGCGCGCCCAGCTCGTCGGCCGTGAGCTTGGTGCTCTCCAGGAGGGACAGCGCGTCCTGGATCTCGCCCGGCAGCTGCTCGGGCGTGGCCGACTGGAACTTGTACAAGGAGAACTCGCGGTCGCCGCCGCGCTCCCACGCCTTGGCCGCGTCGAGCGCCTGCTTGAGCGCGTCGTGCGCGCGCTGGCGGTCGCCGCCGAACGCCTCGTCCTTGGCGATCACGGCCTCGACCGTGAACCCGTTGGGCTGCCGGTAGCGCGTCCCCTTGTGCTGCTCGTACTGGTCCTCGAGCTCGGCGGGCGACCCGTTGAGGTAGGCCTCGCGCACCTCGGCCGCGATCGCCTCGTACTCGGGCGTGCGCTGCTGCTCGACCGCCTTGGTCTGCAGCACGAACCAGGCCTCGTCGTTGGCGAGCGGGTCGGAGGTGGCGCCGACCGTGTTGCTGGAGTCGAACCAGTACTGCGCGCCGAGCCCGGCGACGGGCGTGTCCGCCAGCGCCTCGCGCTCGAGCAGGCCGCTGGTCCCGTGCTCGAGCACGTCGGTCTTCAGCTCGCGCTCGACGTCGGCCGCGATCGCGGCCAGGTCGGGGGTCTGCTTCTCGAGCTCGGCGCGCTCCACCCGGTCGGCCACCGCGTCGAGCAGCGCGGCGGCGCGCTCGCGCGTGGCGTCCGCGCGCCAGGCGTCGATCACCTCGATCCGTCCCTCGCTGAAGCTCGAGACCGGCACGATCCCTTCGCGGCGGTTGTAGGCCTCGAGCTCGGCGTCGCCCGGGAGCTGGAGCGAGGCCTTGACCTCGGCGAGCGGGGCGGCGATCCAGGCCAGGTCGACCCGACGGGGGACGTCGAAGTCGGCCGCGCGGCGCTCGTAATAAGCCTCGACCTGCTCCTCGGTCACGTGCCCCGGCGTCCCCTCGGCCGCGTCGGCCACGGGCACGTAGGCGTCGGCCTGGAGCTCGATCAGCTCGAGGACGCGGCGGTGGTACTTCTCGTCGTAGGCCTCGCGCACGGCGGCCGGGCTGACCACCGCCAGGTCCCGCAGCGTCTGGAGGTAGCGCTGCACCAGCGCCTCGCGCCGCTGGTGGTTCTCGTAGGCGCGCACCGGCATGCCCTGGCGGTTCTTGACGAAGTCCTCGTATTCACCCTCCTTGAAGGTGAACTCCTCGTCGAGCACGTAGCTGATGAACCGCTCCCGGAACGCCTTCTCGAACGCGTCCGACCCGTAGTCGAGGTTCAGCTTGCTGACCTCGTCCAGCGCGCGGCTCTGCGCGATCATGTACTTGGCCTGGTCGAGGATCGACTTGCCCACCTCGGAGTCGGAGACGTGCAGCCCCGAGCGGCGGGCCGCCAGCCACATGGCCAAGAACCGCCAGCCCTGCTCGTCGTCCTCGGTGCGGCTGAGGCGCTTGTAGGTCTCGACGATCTCGAGGTACTCGCTCTGGGTGACGGGCTCGCCGAACACCTCGCCCACGGTCATCTCGCCCGGGTCGGAGACGACCGACATGATCGCCCCGGTGATGCCCATGCCGATCAGGGCGGGGGCGAGCAGCACCAGCATCAGGGACTTCTGGTACTTCTGGAACCAACTGAGTGCACCGGGCATGGCGACCTCTGGGCTCGGGGGCCGAGCCTCACTCGAACGTCAGCGACGTCTCGATCCGGGCCCGCGAGCGGAGGCGGTCCATGAGGACCTCGAGCTCCTCGTCGGAGGGGGGCTCTTGCTCCAGGCGGGCGATCAGCTCCCGGCGGAGCTCGGCGTCGAACGGCCGCTCCGGCGGGAGGCGCTTGTCTACACGGACCACGTGATAGCCGGCGGCGCTGCGCACCGGGCGGCTCACCTGGCCCACCTCGATCGTGAACAGGACGGTGTTGAGCTGGGGCAGCTCGCGGAAGCGGCGGCGGTCGATCGTGCCGAGCTGCCCGCCGAGCTGGCGGGAGGCGGCGTCCTCGCTGTAGGTCCGCGCCACCTGCGCGAGCTCGACGCCGCGCGCCAGCTCGCGGTAGGCGGCCTCGGCCTTGGCGAGCGCGGCGCGCTCCTCGGCCTCGGGCGCGTCGTGGGCCAGCCGCACGAACACGTGGTTGGCGACGACCCGCTCGGTGTAGAGCTCCTTGTAGGCCGCGCGCACGCGCGCCTCGAACGCCGCCTTCCCCGCCGGGGTCTGGCGCTGCTGCTCGACCAGGCGCTGCAGCAGCAGGCTGGGCGTGGCCTGGTAACGCAGGCGCGCCTTCCAGGCCTCGCGGGTGAAGCCGAGCTCGGCCAGGCGCGCCGAGAGGCGCTCCTCGGAGCCGGCGCGCTCCAGCTCGTCGAGCGCCTGGCGCGAGACCCACATCTCGACGTCCACGTCGCTGACCGTGATCCCGCGCCGCTTCGCCTCCTGGAGCACGAGCTGGCGGTTCAAGAACAGGTCGAGCAGGTGCGGCGCGCCGAGGTCGCGGTACAGGAACTCCACGAACTCGCGCCGCGTGATCGGGCGCCCGTCGATCCGCGCCACCGGCTGGAGCAGGTCGACGCCCGAGGGGGTCACGATCCCCTCCAGCGCCGGGTCGGGCGGGGCGACGTCGTCGGACTGCAGCGCGATCAGCCGCTCGCGCAGGGCGCGCAGCTCCTTGTCCTTGGCCTTGAGCAGCGCGACCGCTTCGTCGGCGGTGGGCGGCGCCTCGGCGACCTGGGCCCGCAGCTCGGCGAGCTCGCCCTCGAGCTGCTTGATCAGGGCCAGCGTCGCCTCGAGCGCGCGCGACTCCTCGAGGTGCGTGTCCCGCTGGGCCTGCAGCTCGCGCTCACGCCGGTGCAGCTCGCGGCGCGTGGCCTCGAGCGCGTCCTGCAGCGCGGCGGCGTCCTGGCGCAGCTTGGCGACCTCGTTCTCGCGCAGGCGCCGCTCCTCGCGCACCGCCTCCTCGAGCCCGGCCACCTTGGCCTCGTGCTCCGCCGAAGCGGCGCAGCCCGCGACGAGGAGGGTCGCGGCCAGCAACGGGGCGCGCGAGCGCAGTAACTCCAGAGGCTTCAAGGGCATGGGCGGCGGATCGTACGGGCGCCCCGGGGGCCTGTCAAGCTGGCGCGCCAGGCGCTGTCTCGAAACTCGGACCGCGCCATCGCTCGCCCGCGCGGCGGCGGCTCAGTCGTGGTTGCCGGTGGTCTGCATGCGCTGGAGCACGTCGATCAGCTGCTCGCTCGAGAGCTCGCCCATCTCGAGCAGGATCAGCCCGAGCAGCTTGTGGCTCTCGCCGATCCCGTCGCCCTCGCGCTGCAGCTCGAGCGCCCGCTCGATCGCCTCCGGGCGGCTGTAGCCGGCCGCCACGGCGGCCTCGCCGAACCGGCGTCGCTTGGCCGGGCCGCGCACGACGTCGTGGGCGGGGACCCGCCGGGCGCGCAGCGGCGAGTCGGCGCGGCCGGGCTCGAGCTCGGCGAAGTGGAGCGCGCTGCGCAGCATGGAGCCGATGTCGTGCTGCGCCTGGAAGCCGAGCACCCGGCGCGCGAGGCTGGGGTCCGCCACCAGGCAGGGCGGGTCGCCCGGCCGGCGCGGGCGCTCGGCGGCGGACAGCTCGACCCCCAGCTCGCGCCGCACGGCCTCGAGCATCTCGCGCACGGTGGTCCCCTGGCCGGTGCCGAGGTTGAGCGCGCCGCCGAACGCGAGCGGGTCGATGATGTCGAGCCGCGTCAGCGCCAGCGCGTGCGCGCGGGCGAGGTCCTCGACGTGGAGGTAGTCCCGCTCGGCGGTCCCGTCGCGGGTGGGGTAGTTGGTCCCGAACACCGAGAACGGCTCGCCGCTGCGCGCCGCCCGCAGGAGGCGCGGGATCAGGTGGGTCTCGGGCTCGTGCAGCTCGCCGAGGTCGCCCTCGACCGAGGCCCCCGCCACGTTGAAGTAGCGCAGCGCCAGCGCGCGGAACCCGTAGGCGCGCGCGTAGGCCGTCATCATCTGCTCGAACGCGAGCTTGGAGGCGCCGTAGGGGTTCACCGGCTGGCGCGGGCAGGACTCGACGATCGGGACCTCGGCCGGGACGCCGTAGACCGCGCAGGTGGAGGAGAACACCAGCCGGGTCACCCCGTTGCGCCGCATGGCCTCGAGCAGGTTCAGGCCGCCCAGGGCGTTCACGCCGAAGTACGGCCCCGGGTCGCGCACGCTCTCGTCGACGAGCGCCTTGCCCGCGACGTGCACCACGGCGTGGAACCGCCGCCCCGCGAAGGCCCGCTCGACCTCCTCGGGCAGGAGCAGGCTCCCCTCGATCAGCTCCGCGCCGGTGCGCTGCGCGAGCGCCCGGTGCCCCGTCGAGAGGTCGTCGAAGATCACCGGCTCGTGGCCCTCGCGCGCGAGCGCGCGCACGACGTGGCTCCCGATGTACCCCGCTCCGCCGGTGACCAGGACGCGCACGTGAGGCTCCTCTCCGCTCGGGGAGACCTGAAGCTACAGAATGCGCACGGTCGTGTCACTCTCGCCGTGTACGCGGGGAGCTGCGTCTCGGGCGACAGCCTCCTTGCCCTTGCCCTTGCCTGCCGCTGCCCGGTGCTTCTCGCGTCGTCGGTGGGCGTGGGAGTCGTACGCGACAGCCTCTCGGAGTCGGGCTCAGACTCGGACTCGGACTCGGACCAAGGAGGAGTGATCGAGCGACAGCTCCTTGGCGAGCTCGGTCGTCCGAGGAGGGATCCGAGCAGCGACAGCTCCTCCTTGGCGCTCTTGGCGCTCTTGGCGGTCATTCTTCTTCACGCCGAGGAGCGGCCCCCACAGCGACAGCTCTTCGTCGGCAGTCTTGGCGGTCATTCTTCGCCGAGGAGGCATCCCCGCAGCGACAGCGCTTCCTTGGCGGTCTCCGCCACCCCACCTCGCCCGCCCGTCGGCGTCACCTGGTAGCTTCGCGCGCCATGCTGGTGCTCTACACCGACCCCGTGTTCGAAGCGCACGAGACTCCGCGCGGGCACCCCGAGTGTCCGGAGCGGCTGGGGCGGGCGATCGAGGGGGTGGAGGCGACGGGGCTGGTCGCGCGGCGGGTGACGACGGCCTCGCCGGTGGGAGCGGACGAGCTGGCGCGGGTGCACGACCCGGCGCTGGTGGAGGGGATCGCGGCGCTGTGCGCGGCGGGCGGGGGGGCGATCGACCCCGACACCCACGTCTCGGCGCGGAGCTTCGCGGCGGCGCAGGTGGCGGCGGGGGCGCTGTGCGCGGCCACGCAGGCGGCGCTGGCGGCGGAGGGGGACGACCCGGCGCGGCGGGCGTTCGCGGTGGTGCGGCCGCCGGGGCACCACGCCCGGCCGGCGCGGGCCATGGGCTTTTGCCTGTTCAACAACGCGGCGGTGGCGGCGGCGCAGGCGCGCGCGGGCGGGGTGGCGCGGGTGGCGATCGTCGACTTCGACGTGCACCACGGCAACGGCACGCAGGAGATCTTCTATCGCGACCCGAGCGTGCTCTACCTCTCGCTCCACGGCGCGCGCTCCTTTCCGGGCACGGGCGCGGCGGACGAGACCGGCAGCGGGCCGGGGCTGGGGACCACGCTCAACGTCCCGCTCCCGCCCACGGTCCGGCCCGAGCAGTACCTGGCCTCCTTCCGCGAGGGCCTGGAGCGGGTGGTCCGGTTCGCCCCCGAGCTGATCCTGGTCTCGGCCGGCTTCGACGCCTGGGACGAGGACCCCCTGGGGGGGCTGGGCCTGCACCCCGAGCACTTCGCCGCGATCGGCGCCGAGCTGCGCGCCGCCGCCGACGCGACCGCGGGCGGCCGGCTGGTGTCGGTGCTCGAGGGCGGCTACGACCTCGACGCGCTCCCCGCGCTGGTGGGCGCGTACGTGCGCGGGGTCGAGGGGGCGGCCTGAGGTGCGCTTCGCGAGCCCGCTGCTCGAGGGGCGGCTGGTGCGCCGCTACAAGCGGTTCTTGGCCGACGTGGAGCTCGCGGGGGGCGAGCTCGTCACGGCGCACACCGCCAACCCCGGGCGCATGCTGGGGCTGGCCACGCCCGGCAGCGCGGTGTGGCTGAGCCACCACGACGACCCCGCGCGCAAGCTGAAGTACACCTGGCAGCTGATCGAGGTCGACGGCCGGCTGGTGGGCGTCAACCCCGCGCTGGCCAACCGGCTGGTGCGCGAGGCGATCGAGCGCGGCGCGATCCCCGAGCTGGCGGGCTACGGCAGCCTCCGGACCGAGGTCCGCGCCGGGCCGCGCACGCGGACCGACTTCCTGCTCGAGGACTCGGCGCGCCCGCCCTGCTGGGTCGAGGTCAAGAACGCGACCTTCCTGGCGGGAGAGGCGGCGCTGTTCCCCGACGCGGTCACCGAGCGCGGCCGCCGCCACCTCGAGGAGCTGGCGGCCCTCGCCCGCGGCGGGGCGCGCGCCGTGCTCTGCTATCTCGTGCAGCGCCCCGAGCCGCGGGTGGTCGCTCCGGCCGACGCGATCGACCCCGCCTACGCCGAGGCGTTCCGCGCCGCGCTCGCCGCCGGGGTGGAGGCGATCGCGTATCGGGCCCGCGTGGGCCTGGAGGGGATCGAGGTGAGCGAGCGGCTCGCGGTGGCGGCGCGGGAGCCCACGGGTCGTGG
>CAZMSZ010000342.1:0-4670 GCA_964569055.1 uncultured Planctomycetota bacterium
CACGGCCCGCGCGTGCTCGCCTGCGAGGAGCGCCTCCTCGGCGCCCACCACCAGGCGCTCCTCGGCGTCGTCCAGGCGGCGCACGGCGCGGACCTGCGCCCGCGGGATCTCCACGATCGCCTGGTCGTCGCCGCGGGCGAGGGCCACGCGCACCGGCCCGTCCGCCGGGTCGGCCAGGACCTCGCCCCGCACGATCGCGCCGTCGCTCAGGATCACCTCGTCGGCGCGCGCCGCCGGCGCCGCAGCGAACGCGAGGATCAGGACCAGGGCGGGCGCGAACCACGCCGCGGCGCGAGGGAGCTCGGGGGCGAGCATCGAGCGCTAGTAGCCGAACTGCCAGCGGAGCTGCCAGCTCCCGCCGCCGAGCGAGCCGCCCACGCGCACGCGCGAGGAGCGGCCGTAGATCACGCGCCGGCGCGCGCCGCCGCAGCCCCACAGCGGCGTGCGGCCGTAGACGCCGTAGTAGTAGGGTCCGTACAGCGAGCCCAGCACGCTGCGCCGCTCGCGGCCCGACCACAGGAGCGCGTCGTCGTCGTCGGGGCCGCGGTCGCCGCGCCGGTTGCGGGCCAGCTCGGCCTCGACCTGCGCGGCCGCGCGGGCGCGGGCCACCTCGGCCTCGTAGGCCTCGCGCCGGGCACGGCGCGCCTCGCGGGCGGCCTCCCGCTCCGCCTCGCGCTCGGCGCGCGCCGCCTCGCGCTCGGCCTCGGCGGCCTCGCGCCGGGCGCGCTTCGCCTCGCGCGCAGCCTCCTCGCGCTCGGCCTTCTCCTCGGGGGTCACCCACTCGCCCTCGTGCTCGACCAGCCCGTTGAGCCGGTTGAGGTCGGCCTGGGTGATCCAGCGCCCCTCGTGCTGCACGTAGCCGAGCGCGGCGCGCGCGCCGGGGTGGTCGAGGTCGACCCGCAGCACCGAGAGGAACGCGCGCCGCGCCTCGTCCTCGAAGCCGTGGTCGCGGCAGAACACCGCGAACCGGTAGCGCTCCTCGGCCGTGCCGCGCGACAGCTCGCGGCGCAGCCGCTCGAGCTCGTCCCAGGCGTCGGGGGTGTCGACGATCTCGAGCACCTCCTTGGCGGGGACGCGCGCCTCGCCGAAGCGCTGGCGCACCACGAGCACGTCGCCGTCGCGGCTGATCGAGCCCTCGAGCCGGCGCCCGTCGCGCGTCTTGACCACGTCCGCCTGGGCGGCGGCGGCGAGGGCGAGGGTCAGGGCCAGGCAGGGGATCGAGCGGGTCATGAGGACTCCAGCGGTCCTTGGGACCTCCATGCGCGAGGCCCAGCATGCCGGGCCCGCGCCGGAGGGGCAAGGAGGAGCCCGCCCGACGCCCTCGCCTTGAAGCCGCGCGCGCCGCGGGGCTACAATCTTCCGCGCGTAAGTCCAGCGCTTGGGCGCGCCGACGAGGTCGGATGCCTCGCCTCATCATGATCGAGGGTCCGCGGAGCGGGGACAGCTACCCGCTCCAGGCCGAGAACTACCTCGGCTACCGCAACGGGACCCTCGGCTTCTCCTACCGGCCCGACCTCGGCGAGGTGTGCTGCTCGATCGTGGCGGGCCCCCGCGGGCACGAGCTGCGCGCCCACGCCGAGCCGCACCGCGTGCTGGTCAACGGCGAGGCGGGGGTGCGCCAGGCGTTCTTGCACCACGGCGACCTGATCTACGTCGACAGCGCGCTCATGATCTTCGACTCCGACGACACCCACGGCTCGGACGCGAGCCGCGCGGGGTTCGGGGTGGCGAGCGGCGGCTACGGCAACGTGGGGCGCACCACCGACGGCTACCGCCTGGGCGGGATCCTGGCGGGCGAGGCCTCCGACCAGATGCTCGGCACGGTCTCGATCCGGCGCGAGGACCTCGCCGGCTCGGAGAACATCAACTACCGCCAGAAGCACTACGAGGACCCCGACGCCGTCCTGCGGCAGATGAAGGACCAGCGCCGGGTCGAGGCGCTGCTCAAGGTCACCGCCAAGATCTCCGCGATCCTCGACCTGCAGCGGCTGCTCGACGAGATGCTCGCGGTGATCTTCGAGGTGCTCCCGGCCGACCGCGGCTCGGTCCTGTTGTTCGACCAGGAGAACCGCCGGCTGCGCACCATGGCCTCGCGCTCGCGCAGCGGGAAGGTGACCAAGGTCAAGATCTCCAAGACGATCGTGAAGGAGGTGCTGCGCAGCAAGGAGTCGCTGTTGACCGCGGACGCGCAGCAGGACCGCCGGCTCGACCTCGCCACCTCGATCGTCGACGAGAACATCCGCAGCGCGCTGTGCGTGCCGCTCGTGCGCCAGGAGCAGATCCTGGGGATCGTGTTCCTCGACACCTACGACTCGGCCCGCCAGTTCAACAAGGACGACTGCGACCTCCTCACCGCGATCGCCATGCAGGCCGCGATGGCGCTCGAGAACGCGCGCCTCGTCAAGGAGATGGGCGACCGCGAGCGGATCCGCCACGAGCTCAACCTCGCGACCATGATCCAAAAGCAGCTGCTCCCCAAGCGGCTGCCGCGCTCCAACAAGATCGAGGTCTACGGGAAGATGATCCCCGCCAAGGAGATGAGCGGGGACTACTTCGACTTCATGGACCACGCCGAGGACGGCTCGTCCTTCCAGGGGCACGGCAACTTCCACATCTGCATCGGCGACGTGAGCGGCAAGGGCCTCCCCGCCGGGCTGGTCATGATCATGGCCCGCTGCTACCTGCGCCCGCTCAGCAAGACGCTCCAGTCGCCGCGCCAGATCCTGTCGGAGGCCAACCGCCTGCTCCACGCCGACACGCGCAAGGACATGTTCATGAGCGCGCTGGTCCTCTACTGGAGCGACCAGCTCGGCAAGTTCGTGTGGAGCGGCGCGGGGCACGAGCACCTGATCGTGTACCGGGCGCGCACCCGCCGGACCGAGGCGATCAAGGCGGGCGGCTGCGTGCTCGCCGCGGTGCGCGACGCCGACCGGATCTACCAGGACCACGAGCTGTACCTCGAGCCGGGCGACGCGCTGGTGCTCTACACCGACGGGGTGACCGAGGCCAAGAACCCGGCCGGCGACTTCTTCGCCCAGGAGAGCCTGCAGCCGCTCCAGCGGCTGGTCGAGCTGTACGGGCACCTCTCCGCCAAGGACCTGCTCGAGGCGATCCTGTGGGAGCTCAAGCAGTTCATAGGCGGCGCCGAGCAGGCGGACGACATCACCGTCGTGACCGTCAAGCGGCCCATGGCGCAGGGTTAGCGCCCGACTCGCCCATGACGCTCCAGCTCGGCTCGATCCCGCTCGCCAACCGCGTGCTCGCCGCGCCCATGTGCGGCGCGACCAAGCTGCCGTATCGCCGGCTGGCGCGGCGGTTCGGGGCCGACGTGGTGTTCACGGAGATGGTCAAGGCGCACCTCCTCAACGAGGGCTCGGCGCGGACCCTCGAGCTGCTGGCGCGCGGGCCCGAGGAGGACGCGGTCGGCGCGCAGCTGTGCGGGGGCGAGCCCGAGGTGCTCGCGCGCGCGGCGGCGCGGGTCGAGGCGCTCGGCTTTGAGCTGGTCGACATCAACATGGGCTGCCCGGTCAAGAAGGTGGTCCAGAGCGGCGCGGGGGCCGCCTTGCTCCAGGACCCCGCGCGGGTGGAGGCGGTGGTGGCGGCCTGCCGCCGCGCGGTCTCGATCCCGGTCACCGCCAAGATCCGAGCCGGGTGGTCGGACAAGGGGTTCGCCGACGCGGCCACGCTGGCCCGGGCGGTCGAGGCCGGCGGGGCGGCGCTGGTCACGATCCACGGGCGCACCCGCGCGCAGCGCCACGAGGGCGAGGTCGACGCCGCGGCGCTCGCCCGCGCCAAGGCCGCGGTCGCGATCCCGGTGGTCGCCAACGGCGGGGTCGTGCGCGGCGAGGACGCGGCGCGCCTCCTGGCGACGACCGGCTGCGACGCGGTCATGATCGGGCGCGGCGCCTACGGCCGCCCGTGGCTGTTCCGCGACGCCGCCCGCGCGCTGGCCGGCCTGCCGCCGCTCCCGCCCCCCGCGGGCGCGGCGCTGGTCGACCTCGCCGCCGAGCACCTCGAGGGCATGCTCGAGCTAATGGGCGAGCACGGCGTGCTCCTGTTCCGCAAGTACGCCGGCTGGTACATGACCCAGCCGGACGACGCCCCGTTCCGCGACCGGGCCCACCGCGTGCGGGAGCCCGACGCCATGCGCGCGGTGCTGGCGGAGTGGCGGCGGGTCCGGGCGGCGTAGCGCCGCGGGGCGATCTCGCGCGCGTTGGTATTCTGCCCGCAGGAGGACGTCATGGACGACGAGCCCGAGGACGAGGCGCCGAGCCGCAAGGCGCCGCAGCGCAAGCGGCGCGACCCCAACCAGCCGCTCCCCAAGCCGCACAAGCGCAAGGGCGTGCTGCTCAAGCTGCTCGTGGGCGGCGCGACCGCGGTCCTGCTGCTGTGGGTGTCGCTGTACTCGGCCCAGCTGGGCCGCGCGCCCTGGGCCTGGAGCGGCGAGGACTTCGCGGGCTTCCTCACCTTCTCGCGCGCGCAGGTGGACGAGGCGCGCAAGCAGGTCGAGGCCGTCGACTGGGAAGCGCTCGCCAGCAAGATCACCGAGCGCACCCGCGAGCTGTGGGACAAGGTGCCCGACCTCGAGGCGCGCCTCGAGGCCAAGCTCGCGGAGCTGCGCGGCCAGGGGCAGGGCGGCGGCGCCGCGCCGACGCCGGCCGAGGGCGAGG
>CAZMSZ010000342.1:4770-8353 GCA_964569055.1 uncultured Planctomycetota bacterium
CGAGGGCGAGGCGAGCCCGCCGCCCACCGCGGTCGCGCCCGGTTCGGCCCGCCTCGAGCAGGGCTGCCTCGCCTTCCGCGAGGGGATCCGCCACTACCGCAAGTCCATGGACAGCCAGGTCGAGCTGAAGCAGGCCAAGGCGCGCTTCCAGGAGGCGCAGGATCACTTCGGGGCCGCCTACCAGGAGGCCGAGCAGGCCGGCGACGCCGAGGCGCAGGCCGAGGCCGAGGGCTACCTCATGGAGGTCCAGACCTACCTGCAGGACTGCAGCAAGCGCGAGACGTTGTAGGAAGAAGGCCGTCCAGGCGTTGACGAAGGCCCCTCGCTGTTGGAGGCTGCGCGCTGGGGATGGTCCATGCCGGGTCGGGTGCTCGTCGTCGAAGACGTCCGCATGCAGGCTCAGTACCTCCGGCGGCTGCTGGAGCGTGACGGGCACCACGTGGTCGTGTGCCCCGACGCCGACTCGGCCCTGCGCGAGGCCGCCAAGCCCTGGGACCTCGTCCTCGCCGACCTCTACCTGACCGACGGCGACGAGGACGGCCTGGCCCTGTTCCGCAAGCTGCGCGCGGAGCTGGGGGAGGAGGCGCCCACGTTCGTGATCCTCACCGCCTACGGGACGGTGGAGAGCGCGCGGCGGGCGCTGAAGTCGGGGGTCTACGACTACATCACCAAGCCGGTCGACGCGACCGAGCTGTCGGTGCTCGTCAAGAACGTGCTCGAGTACCGCCGGCTGCAGCGCGAGAACCGCGAGCTGAGCCAGGCGGTCGCGGCCCGCCAGATCGAGGAGCGCATGGTCGGCAACAGCCGGCCGTTCGTGCGCATGATCGAGCTGGCCAAGGCGGCGGCCGAGAGCGAGGCCACGATCCTGATCCGCGGCGAGAGCGGCACCGGCAAGGAGCTGGTGGCCGAGCTGGTCCACGCGGCCAGCCCGCGGGCGCGCGGGCCGTTCGTGAAGGTCAACTGCGGCGCGATCCCCGAGGCGCTGCTCGAGGCGGAGCTGTTCGGCCACGAGGCGGGCGCGTTCACCGACGCCCGCGAGGCGCGCAAGGGGCGGTTCGAGCTGGCGAACGGCGGCACGATCTTCCTGGACGAGGTCGCCGAGATGAGCCCCGCCCTGCAGGTCAAGCTGCTGCGCGTGGTGCAGGAGCGCGAGCTCGAGCGCCTCGGCGGGCAGGGCGAGGTGATCCCGCTCGACATCCGCCTGGTCGCCGCGACCAACCGCGACCTCGAGGCCATGATCCACACGGGCACGTTCCGCGAGGACCTCTACTACCGGATCAACGTGATCACGATCCAGGCCCCGCCCCTGCGCGAGCGGCGCGGGGACATCGAGCTGCTCGCCAACGCCTTCTGCGCGCGGTTCAACCAGAAGAACCGCAAGGCGTTCAAGGGGCTCGACCCCGACACGCTCGAGCTGCTGCGCCGCTACTCCTGGCCGGGCAACGTGCGCGAGCTCGAGAACGTGATCGAGCGCGCGGTGGTGCTCGGGCGCGGCGACTGGATCCTGCCCGAGCACCTCCCCGGCCACGTCCGCGCCGAGAGCCCGCCGCCCGGGCGCGAGGCCTACGAGGCGCTCGGCCACCTGCTCGACGAGGGCGTCGAGCTCGAGGAGTTCGGCCGCCGCATGATCGCGCGGGCCCTCGAGCGCAGCGGCGGGAACGTCTCGCAGGCCGCCAAGACGCTCGGCCTCACCCGGCGGACGCTCCAGTACCGCATGGGGCGCGACGGGATCGAGCGGCCGGTCGGCTGAGCGCGCGCCGGGCGCCACCTCGGAGACCCGGCTCTGCCCGGTCGTTATACTGCCCCGCATGGGGCGTCCTGCTCGGCTGCTGATCGTGGAGGACGAGGCGCCGCAGGCGAACGCGCTGCGGCAGCTGCTCGAGCTCGACGGCTACGCGGTCGACACCTGCCAGACCGGGGCCGAGGCGCTCGCGCAGCTCGAGGCGGGCTACGAGCTGATCCTGTGCGACCTGCGCCTGCCGGACATGGACGGCATGGGCGTGTTCCACCGCGTCCGCGAGGCGCTCGGGGACGACGCGCCGACGTTCGCGATCCTCACCGCCTACGGCACGGTGGAGGGCGCCCGCGAGGCGCTCAAGGGCGGGGTCTACGACTTCATCACCAAGCCGGTCGACTCGACCGAGCTGTCGGTGCTCGTCAAGAACGTGCTCGAGAAGCGCCGGCTGCGGCGGGAGAACCAGCGGCTGAGCCGCGCCGTCGGCACCCAGGAGATCGCGGCGCGCCTGGTGGGCGAGTCGCCGCCCTTCCGCGAGATGGTCGAGCTCGCCAAGGCGGCGGCCGAGAGCGAGGCCACGATCCTGATCCGGGGCGAGAGCGGCACCGGCAAGGAGATGGTCGCCGAGCTGATCCACCGCACCAGCCCCCGCGCCAACGGCCCGTTCATCAAGGTCAACTGCTCGGCGATCCCCGAGACCCTGCTCGAGGCGGAGCTGTTCGGCCACGAGCGCGGCGCGTTCACCGACGCCCGCAAGGCGCGCAAGGGGCGGTTCGAGCTGGCCAACGGCGGCACGATCTTCCTCGACGAGATCGGCGACATGAGCCCCGCGCTGCAGGTCAAGCTGCTGCGCGTGCTGCAGGAGCGCGTGCTCGAGCGCCTCGGCGGGCAGGGCAAGCCGATCGCCCTCGACTTCCGCCTCGTGGCGGCGACCAACCGCAACCTCGAGGAGATGGTCCGCACCGGCGCGTTCCGCGAGGACCTCTACTACCGGATCAACGTGATCACGATCCCGGTCCCGCCCCTGCGCGAGCGGCCCGGCGACGTGGAGCTGCTCGCGAACGCGTTCTGCGCCCGCTTCACCCGCAAGAACAACAAGGGCTTCGGCGGGATCGAGCCCGCCGCCATGGCGCGCCTGCGCGCCCACGACTGGCCGGGCAACGTGCGCGAGCTCGAGAACGTGATCGAGCGCGCCGTCGTGCTCGGCCAGGGCCCGGCGATCAAGAGCGAGCACCTCGCCGACTTCGACGGCCGCAGCCACGCGACCCGCCCCACCTCGAGCGACGACCTGATCGACCAGCTCGTCGAGTCGCACCTCTCCCTCGACGACCTCGAGCGCGACATGATCCGTCAGGCGCTCGAGCGCACCGAGGGCAACGTGACCCAGGCGGCCAAGGTCCTCGGGATCACCCGGCGGACCTTGCAGTACCGCATGGAGAAGCACGGGATCGACAAGGTCGGGGTCTGATCCCTCGTAGGGAGCCCGTCGAGGACGAATCCGAGACCGCCAAGGAAGAGCTGTCGCTGGCGGGCTCAGCTCCTTCCCCGATGAGAATGACCGCCAAGAGCGCCAAGGAGGAGCTGTCGCAGCTCGGCTCCCCCGCGTGAGAAATGACCGCCACGGAAGAGCTGTCGCTGGCGAGCTCGGCTCCCCCGCGTGAGAAATGACCGCCAAGAGCGCCAAGAGCGCCAAGGAAGAGCTGTCGCTGGCGAGCTCGGCTCCCCGGCGTGAGAGAGACCGCGAAGGAAGAGCTGTCGCTGGCGAGCTCGGCTCCCCCGCGTGAGAAATGACCGCCAAGAGCGCCAAGAGCGCCAAGGAAGAGCTGTCGCTGGCGAGCTCGGCTCCCC
>CAZMSZ010000343.1:0-8307 GCA_964569055.1 uncultured Planctomycetota bacterium
ACATCAAGCGCAAGCTCGGCCTCAAGACCGGGAACGAGCTGGTCCACTCGGCCATTAAGTGGTCGCAGGATCTCGCCCCCGGCGGGTAGCGTGCCGCGCGGGCGAAGTCCCTTGGAGTAGACGCGCGTACGCCGACGTGCCGCTCGGGTCCGCCAAGCGGGTCCGGTGCCGCCGGGCGCCTCGGCGTCACGGGACTTCGCCCGCGCGGGTTGGCGGTCATCTCTCATCGGGAGGGAGCTGACCTTACAGCGACAGCTCTTCCTTGGCGCTCTTGGCGCTCACCCGAAGGAGCTGACCTCACAGCGACAGCTCTTCCTTGGCGCTCTTGGCGCTCTTGGCGGTCATTTCTTCCTCGGAGGGAGCTGATCTCGCAGCGACAGCTCCTCCCTGGAGCTCAGCTCTTGGCGGTCATATTCTCATCGGGAGGGAGCTGACCTTGCAGCGACAGCTCCTCCTTGCGGTCATTTCTTCCTCGGAGGGAGCTGATCTCGCAGCGACAGCTCCTCCCTGCCGCTCTTGGCGGTCATTTCTCTCTCATCGGAGGGAGCGGACCTCGCAGCGACCGGGTCTCCGAGCACCGCTCCCGTTCCCGGGCGCCCATCTCCTGGCGAGCGCCTGCCGCACATCGCCTAAACACCTCCCCCCCCGCGCCTTGCGCCGCTGCACGAAGCCCCGATCCGGCCGGCTAATTCCCTCGAGAGAGAGGGAGGCCCGATGCGGCGTGCGCTCATCCCGGCTGGCCTGCTCGCGGCGCTGTCCGCGACGCTGATCGCGCCCGCGCGCGCGGACATCCACCTCGTCCCCGAGCCGAGCGGCCCGCTCGCCGGGCGGACGATCGTGTTCTCGCCGGGCCACGGCTACTACCTCGACGGCGGGATCTGGCGCTACCAGCGCGGGGTCGGGCACGACGTGCGCGAGGACATCCACACCAACGAGCTGTTCATCGAGTACGTGCAGCGCTACCTGACCGGCGCCGGCGCGCGCGTGGAGTCGGTGCGCGAGCGCTCGTTCCAGCGGCACGAGGTCGTGCTCGACGACGCGCAGGCGCTCGAGACCGGCGGCTGGACCTCGTCGACCAGCGCCCCCGCGTTCCACGGCGCCGGCTACCGCTACTCCACCGTGGCGCTCAGCGAGACCGCGACCTCCGAGTTCCGCGCCACGCTCCCCCAGAGCGGCTCCTACCCGGTCTACGTGTGGTACACGCAGTCGCCCAACCGCTCGCGCGACGCGCGCTTCACGGTGCACCACTCGGGCGGCGCCACCGTGGTGCTCGTCGACCAGAGCCGGCTCGGGGACCAGTGGCACTTCCTGGGCGAGTTCCACTTCGACGCCGCCACGCCCGCGCGCGTGGTCCTGAGCAACGAGGGCTCGGACCCGAGCAAGGTCGTGATCGCCGACGCGGTGCGCTTCGGGGGCGGGGTGGGCGCGAGCGGCGCGGTGCGCTGGCGCGAGGCGGCGCAGCAGTTCCTCCGCTACAAGGGCTTCAGCAGCACGGCGGGCGACGTGACGATCCGCCCGCGCTACGGCACCTGGCTGGCCGGCGGCGACACCTCGCGCTGGCGCGCCGACTTCCTCTACTTCGCGCTCCACACCAACGCCTCGGGCGGCTCGGGCACGGCGCGCGGGCTCTCGACGTTCTCCTACTCCAACGGGCGCACCCCCTCGTGGGGGAGCGCGGGGGCCGTCACCTACCCGACCTCCCCCTCGCCGCTCCAGGCGCAGTCCGACGCGCTCCGCGACGCGGTGCACGCCGCCGTGCTCGAGGCGGTGCGCGCCGAGTTCGACGCGGCCTGGCCGGACCGCGGCGCCCACCTGATGAACTTCGGCGAGCTGCGGGAGAGCCGGACCATGCCGAGCTGCCTGATCGAGCTCGGGTTCCACGACAACGTCGACGACGCCGGCCTGCTCGCGGACGCGCGCTTCCGCGCCGCCGCGGCGCGCGCGATCTACAAGGGGATCCTGCGCTACTGGGCGCCGAGCGCCACTGTGATCCCCCTCCCCGTGCGCGAGGTCTCGCTGCTCAACCTCGGCGGCGGCGCGCTCCGCGCGAGCTGGGCGCCCGCGCTCGATCCGCTCGAGCCGAGCGCCGCCGCGACCGCGTTCAAGGTCTACCTCAGCCGCGACGGGCGCGGCTTCGACGACGGCCGCCAGGTCGCGACCACCAGCGTCGACCTCACCGGCTTCGCCCCCGGCGAGCGCGTGTTCGTGCGGGTCGCCCCGCTCAACGCGGGCGGCGAGGGGCTCCCGAGCCGGGTGGCGGGGGCGGTCGTGGGGAGCCCGGCGGGCGCGCTGGTGGTCGACGGCTTCCACCGCGCGTTCCGCCACACCCACGAGAACGTAGCCGCCCGGTTCGGCCCCGACGACGCGGTGGCCCACGTGGACGCGCTCGCGGCCGCGCTCCCGGCGGGGGTGGGGGTCGACGGGACCAGCAACGAGGCGGTGCTGCGCGGGACCGTCGCCCTCGGCGCCTACCCGCTGGTCGACTGGCTGCTCGGGCGCGAGGGCTCGCTCGATCGCACGTTCGACGGGGGCGAGCAAGCCCTGGTCGAGACCTACCTGCAGGCGGGCGGCGCGCTGCTGGTGAGCGGGACCGAGCTGGGCTGGGACCTCGAGGCGCGCGGCGGCGGGACGCGGTTCCTCAACGACGTGCTCGGGGTCGACTACCTCGCCGACGACGGCGGCGCGCGGACGGTGCGCCCCGCCCCGGGCGGGCCCGTGGGCGCGCTCGGCGCGCTGGTCCTGCACGACGGGCAAGCCGGGCGCTACGACGTGGCCTCGCCCGACGTGCTGGCGCCGTTCCACGCGGGGGCGCGCCTGGCGTTCGCCTACGAGGCGGCCGGCGCCCCGGCGGCCGGTGTGCTGCAAGAGGCGCCCTACCGCGTGCTCGCGCTGGGCTTCCCGCTGGAGGGGGTGCAGGACGACGGGCAGCGGCGGCTGCTCGCGGCCGAGGCCGTGCGCCTGCTCCTGCCGGCGCCGCCGACCCCGCCGGCAGGCGGCGGCGCCCCGCCCGCGAGCGGCGGCGGCGGCGCGCCCGCCTCGAGCGGTTCGAGCGGCGGCACCGCCGGCTCGACCGCCAGCCCCTCCACCGCGGGCCCCGCTCCGACCGCGAGCGGTGGAGGGGGAGGCGGGGGCGGCTGCGCGTTGACGCCGACGGGCGCGGCGCCGAGCCCCGCCCCGTCGCTGCTGCTGCTGGCGCTGCTCGGGCTCGCGCTGCGTCGGCGCGCCGCTCGGGCGCGCTGAAGTGGCCGCGGACCGCTACGTCCGCACCACCTCGCGCTCCACGACCCGCCGCTCGACGGGGCGCTCGACCGCCGCCGCGGGCGCGAGGCGAGCCTCGCGGCGGACGGCGGCCACGCGGGCCAGGCAGAACGCGCCGACCGCCATGGCGATGTCGCGGACCGCGATGTCGAAGTAGCCGCCCAGGATCAGGTTCGCCGCGATCGCGAGCAGCCACAGCCCGACCACGATCCCGCCCACCCGGGGTATCGCCAGGACGATCAGGCCTGCCACGACCTCGACCACCCCGACGATCCCCATGAACGCGGCCGGCGAGATCGGCAGCGCCTCGCGGGCGGTCGCGCTCAGGTAGGTCGACCAGTCGACCAGCGCGTAGGCGAACTTGTCGAGCCCGGCCGCGATCGGGACGATCGCGTACGTGAGCAGCAGGGCCCAGTAGACCCCGTTGAGCTTCCTGGTCTCCACGCCGCACCTCCTCCTGCTTGCGACTCTGATCGCGAGGTGCGGGTCCAGAGCGCAACCGGCGCGCCAGGCGCTCGGCGCGGCGTCATTGGGCCAGGGCCGTCCCAGGGGCAGGGTCAACGGGCGCCCCGGTGGGCGCGGCTGGCCAGCTACGCCTCGAGCAGCCCCTTCGCGCGGTAGTGCTCGAGCCGCATCGGCACGACCTCCTCGAAGATCTCGCGCAGCGGCTCGCGCTCGACGACGGGCAGCCCGTCCCGGCGCACGTCGAGCACGCCCGTCGCGGCGGCGTTCGTCATGGCCTCGACCAGCGCCGGGAGCTTGCGCTCCCCGTCGAGCAGGGGCAACAGCGCGCGGTCGAGCTTCTCGAGCACGAACGTCTCGTGGCGCAGGGTGGTCGCCTCGCGCCGCTCCCGGGCGGCCTGCGCGCGGGCCAGCCGGCTCGCGCGGGGACGCTCGCTCACGTGATCGACGAGCGGGCGCGGCCGCGGGTGGAGCTCGAGGCTGCCCTTGGAGAACAGCTCGAGCAGGTCCTCCCGCAGCTCGGCCTCGGCCGCGGCCTGGTCGACCTCCACCCCGGCGGCGGCGAGGCGGTCGGCGGCGGCCGCGTAGAGCGTCTCCACCTGCACCGCGCCCGGCCAGGCGGCGTGCAGCTCGAGCAAGGCGGCCTTGGTGATCGGCCGGCGGACCTCGACCTCGACCTCGTGGGCGAGGCGGAACTTGGCGGGCTCGGACGAGCCCGGCGGGGGCGGCGTCGCGTCCAGCGGCTCCCCCAGGCAGTCGGCCCACAGGCCGGCGAGGTCCTCGGGCCCGGCGACGTGCTCGAGCGAGACCTCGCGCTGACAGAGCAGGCTGGCGCGGAACACGCGGTTGTGCACGAAGTCGCGGTACTGCTCCAGGCGCACGAACTCCTCGCTGCCCCGGGTGAGCCCCTCGCGCATGCGCCCGGGGAACAGCGCGCTGACCCCGGTCCCGAAGCCCGCCTCGCCCAAGAAGCGCAGCCCGGCCGCCTCGGCGCGGGCCACGAACTGGTGGAAGTAGAGCGGCTCGTTGCAGTCCTCGAGGTGCTCGTGGAACAGGTAGGAGTCGCCGCACAGGCGGAGGACCTCGAGCTCGCGCTGGAGGAACATGCCGTAGGGGTTCCCCTCGGTCGGGACCTGCCCGGCGAGGTAGTCGAGCAGCGCGCGCGCCTGGCGGACGCGCACCTCGGGCTCCTCGAAGGTCCCCGAGTGGTAGAGCATCATGTCGCGGATCATGCTCCGCATGCGCCAGCCGGGGAACGTGTTGTAGCTCACGTACCCCACGCCGTTGGGCGCGAGGTGCGCGCGCAGCAGCGCCAGGATCTTGTCCTGCACCGGGCGCGGCACCCAGCTGTAGACCCCGTGCACCACGGCGTAGTCGAACGTGCCGAGGGACTCGTCGAGCTCGAGCACGTCGGCGTGGCGCAGCTCGACGTTGGTGAGCCCGAGCTCCGCGATCAGCTCGCGCCCCTCGGCGACCTGCACCGCCGAGAGGTCCACCCCGACGAAGCGGGCGTCGGGGAGGGTCAGGGCGAGCGGGATCAGGTTGCCGCCGCCCGCGCAGCCGAGCTCGAGCACACGCGCCGCCTCGATCGGCGCCGCCGCGAGGCCCGACAGGCGCGCGATCACCGCCAGCCGCCCCGGGTGGGTCTGGCTGAAGGGGCGGCTGAAGTAGGGGACCTCGTCGTAGCTGGTGCGAGCGCTCATGCGGAGCAGGCTACACCACCGCGCGCGCGGCGGCTCCGCCGTGCGCCGCGGGGCGCCCGGGGCGGGCGCGGCGTGGTACCTTGCGCCGCCATGTCGACCGCCCCCCAGCCCTCGTTCCAGCTCTCGCGCGGCTTCGCCGCCCTCGCCCTGGCGACGTGGGCCGTGCTCACCTTCGGGCACGGCCTGGGGCTCGAGATCGCGGCGGCCATGTTCCGCTGGGGCAGCCGGCCCGAGACGTTCGGCGCGGGGAACGCGGGGCGGGCCGTCGTCGAGCGCCTGGTCGCGTGCGGCTTCCTGGCGCTCGCCGCGGTCGTGCTGGGCGCGATTGCCTGGCGGCTGCGCGCCCACTGGAGCCGGCTGCACCGCGAGGCGCTCCCCTGGGGGCTGTGGGCCCTGTACGTGCTGCTGATCTGGCGGGTGTACATCGTCTACACCACCGAGCTGATGCACTTCGCGCAGTACGCGCTGATCGGCGCGCTGGTGGCGCTGGCGCTCGACCGGGGGCGGCGGCCGCAGCTCGCGTTCGTGATCACCGTCGCCCTCGGCTACTTCGACGAGGTGTGGCAGCACTACGGCCTCCACGTCTGGCAGCGCGGCGACCCCAACCACTGGATGGACTGGAGCGACCCGATCCTCGACGCGGCGGGCGCCTGCGCGGGGATCCTCCCGTTCGTCACCGCGGCGCGGCTGCGCGGCGAGGCGCCGCGTGACGACGCGCGCTCGCTGCGCTGGGCGGTGCTCGTCTCGGCGGCGCTGCTCCTGCCGCTCTTGCTGCTCGACCCCGTCACGCAGGCGCGCTGGCTGGGGAGCTACCGGTTCAACCCCTGGTGGCAGGAGTTCAGCAACGACAAGCCGGTCCACTGGCCGGGCCCGCGCGAGGGGATCCCGCTGTGCGTCGGCGGGCTGCTGCTGCTCGGCAGCGTGCTCGACCCGCGCCGACGCGGGGGGCTCTCGGGCGCCGGCATGCTGCTCCTGCTCGCCCTCCTGGCGGTCGCGATCGAGCCGCCCTCGCGGGCGCGCGGGCAGCCGGTGCACGAGGTCGTCCCCACCGCGCGGGCGCCGTTCACCGAGACGCCCGTCGTGGTGGACGGGCGGCTCGACGACCCGGTGTGGGCGCGGGCCGAGCAGCTCGGCCCCTTCGTGGTGGGGAAGGACGGGCGCGCCGCGCTGCGCCTGGGCGACGGGAGCGAGGAGCCGCTCGCGGCGACCTACGCCCGCGTCGCCTGGGACCGCCAGGCGCTGTACGTGGCGTTCGAGGTCGCCGACGACGACGTGTGGGCGCGCGAGGTCGGGCGCGATGACCGCGGGCTCCCGGCGGACGAGGTGGTCGAGGTGTTCGTCGACGACGGCGGCGACGAGCGCACGTGGTACGAGTTCGAGCTCTCGCCGACGGGCGCGCTGTACGACCTGTTCGTGCTCCGCCCCCAGAGCCCGCTCGACCACGACCCCGGCCAGCCGTTCTTGCCGTTCCCGCGCTGGACCGCCTCCGAGGTCCAGGCGGCCGTGCAGGTGCAGGGGAACGTCGCGCTGCTGAAGGATCGCCTCGCTGCGCGCGCGCCGGGGAGCGCGGACCGCGGCTGGACCGCCGAGCTCGCGATCCCGTGGGCCGTGTTCAAGAACGCCGTCACTCCCAACGGCAACACCAAGCGCAAGGACGTCCCGGTCCCCGGCGAGCCGTGGCGGATCGCGCTCTACCGGATCGAGCGCCCCCGCCCCACCCCCGAGCAGCTCGGCCCGCCGGGCGCGACGCTCGCCCCCGAGGAGGCGCGCGCCCGCCTCGGCGCGAGCGAGGCGGAGTGGAACACGATCCTCGAGCGGAAGCAGCTCGTCCTCGACCCGCAGGGGCGCGTCCCCCAGCTCAAGGTGGCCCGCCTGGCCGCGAAGCGCCGCGCACAGCTCCAGGCCTGGGCGCCGCCCTTCAACCCCTCGTTCCACCAGCCCCACCGCTTCGGCGTGCTCGACCTCCTCCCGCCCCCGAATTCCGCGCCGAATTCCGCGGCTGCTGGTGGTGTGAAGGAGCCACGTTAGGGCGCGGGAGCCGCGGAATTCGGATGGGGCGGGGCTCGGATCTGGAGGGGCGCCTCGCGGTGAGAGTGTGTGCTGTCGCTGAGACCACCACTCCTCGCGGGGAGTCCCAGGAACCCATGAGCGGGGCTCCGGTCGGAAGGGCGCCTCGCCGCCCGCCGGCCCCTCCCCCTCGCTTGCTATCCTGCTGAGGCCAGCGCCCGCGCGTCCCCGGGGGGATCCCGTGCTCGAGAAGCTGATCGCCGCCGCCTTGACTCGACCGGCTCTCGCGCACCGCGTCCTGCGGGACGAGCTGGACCGGCTGCGGGAGGGGGGGTACCTCTCCGAGCAGGAGCTGGACGGGCTGCGGCGCGAGACGCTCGAGAAGCTGTCGGAGCGGCTGGAGCAGGCGCGGGTCGCGGTCTCGCCGCTGGTGAGCGGGCTGGGCGAGAGCCTGCGCGAGGCGCTCGACATTCCCAGCCGCAGCGAGGTGCGCGCGCTGACCGAGGAGCTGCGCCGGCGCCGCGCCGACGGCGCGGACGACCCGCGCGTCTGACGGGGCGATGGCCCGGACGGAGCTCAGCCCCGAGGAGGCGCGGCTCGTCGAGCGGCTGCTCGCCCTGGGGGCCGTCCCCGAGGTGCTGCTCGAGGCGAGCGTGCACGCGCTGCTCACCGCGCGCGCCGGCGGTGAGGAGGTGGAGCTCGGGCCCTACCTGGTGAGCCGCGGGCTGATCTCGGTCACCGGTGTGGCGCAGCTCCTGGCGGGGGACGCCGGGGAGGGGGCCGCGCTCCCGGCGGGGCCCGGGCGGGCGCTCGACGAGCCGAGCTCGGAGGAGGGCGCGCCGCTGGCCTCGCTCGACGAGCCGAGCTCGGAGGAGGG
>CAZMSZ010000344.1:0-8287 GCA_964569055.1 uncultured Planctomycetota bacterium
TCCGCGTCTATGCGCCGCTTCAAACGCGTGGGGTTGAGCCGAAGCGTCCGGGCCGCGGCCATGATCCCGTGCGCGCGCGCCGCCTCCACCGCGAGCGCCCATAGCTCGTCGGGCACGCTCTTGCCGGGTCGCCTGCTCGCGCGCCAACGCGTGAACGCGCGCGACGCGTCGTCGAGCTCGTGCTTCGCCATGACCCACCTCCTCCGCGGCAGAGCGCGGGGCGGCACGGTAGCGGGTCGGGCTATCCGGATTCATGCACGCTCACCGAGCTCACAGCTCCGGCACGACCCTGTCGTGAACACGGCTCGGCGCTGCGAGACGATCGGCGGCAAGCGATCCAGCCGACACGCACAACCAACATTGCTCGGTTGCTGACCGCTGGATTCCCGCGGATCCTGGCCATCGCCGCAGCCGGTCGAAGTCGCGCACGAGCGCGCAGAGTCTAGTAGGGCTGCGCCCGCTACGCGCTCGGCATGCCCGTCACCCCTGCGGCAGCGACTCCGGCGCCACCAGCCGCACCGTGAGCGGGTTGAGCCGGTACCCTGCCCAGCGGGCGCTCTCCACCACGGCCTCGTCGTCGAGCGGCGCGCCGAGCCGGCCGGCCGACTCCTCCCGCAAGGTAGCGCGGAGGCGGAGGACCCGTCGCCGCAGCGCCGAGGTGTTCACCCGCAGGGTCTTGGCCAGCGCCTCACCGGAGAGCCGGCGGAACTCGGCGAGCGGGACGCCGCGGCGGAGGTCTTCCTCGAAGCTGGGGCGGAGGGCGTCGAGGAGCAGGAACGGAGCGCCCCGCAGCGGCGGGAGCGACTCGATCCGGACCTGGGTGGGCTCGAACGCGAGCCGCACGACAGTGAGCGCGTGCCCAGGCGCGAGGGGAGCGTCGCCCGGAGGCGAGCCCTGGGCGGGCACCAGCGCGCCGGTGCCCGCCAGCGCGCGCTCCAGCTTGGCGAGGAGCTCCGCCTTGCGAAACGGCTTGGCCAGGTAGTCGTTCGCCCCGTGCTCCACGAGGACACTGACCGGGACCGCGTAGTGGTCGCCGTGGGCCGTCATGACCACGACCGGGAGCGGCTGCGCGCTGCCGGGCCGGCGGCGGCGCGCGGCCCGGATCCCGTCCAGGATCGCGAGGCCGGCGCCGTCGCTGGCGTCGAGGCCGCTGGGTTGCTCGGGGAGGCGCAGGTCCAGCAGCACCGCGTCGAAGCCGCGCTCGGCGAGGAGCCGCTCCGCCTCGCCGCGGCAGGTGGCGAACGTGAGCGCGTAGCTCGCGAGCTGCACCTCCAGCAGCCGGCGGATCTCCGCGTCGTCCTCGACCACCAGCAGGCGCGGGCCGCTCACCAGCGCTCCTCGGGCCGCTCGCGCGGGAACTCGACCCGCACGCGCGTCCCCTCCCCGGGCCGGCTGGTGATCAGGAGCCGGCCGCCGTGCTCTTGCTCCACGATCTTGCGGGCGATCGGGAGCCCGAGGCCGGTGCCGCCCCGATCGCGCCGGGTGCTCTTGAACCGCTTCAGCGCCAGCTCGACCTCCTCCTCGCTCATGCCGGGGCCAGTGTCCTCGACCACGAGCGCCGCCCCCGCCTCGGTCGGCGAGAGGGTGACCGCCACCAAACCACTTGGCCCCTGCGCCTGCAGCGCGTTCACGACCACGTTGGTGATCGCCCGGGTGAGGCGCGAAGGGACCGCCTCGCACACCACCCCAGCCGCGAGCTCGAGGGCGACCTCCGCCGCGCAGCCCGTGTCGCGCCGCGCCCGCTCCTGCGCGAGCGACACGGCGCGCCGCACCAGCTCGCCGAGCTCGACCCGAGCCGCGTCCTCTCCGCCCGTGGCGGTGTAGGTGCGCAGGTCGTCGATCAAGCGCTCGACGAGGTCGGTGCGCTCGACGATCCCGGCCAGGAGTCGCTCGCTCGTGGCGTCCGCCTTCCCGCTCGTGCGCAGATAGTCGCGCAGCTCCTCCGCGTAGCCCAGGGCCGGTGTGAGCAGCGTGCGCAGCTCGTGGGCCGTGTCTGCGCCGAGGTTGGCGTAGTAATGCTCGCCGACCACCTGCGCCAGGCGGAGCAAGGTGCGCGGGTCGAGCGCGCGCCGCTGGAGCTTGGCCACTTGCTCCGCCACGAACCGGAACGTCGGGTCGTCCACGTCGTCGCGCCGGGGCACGCCCGCGCCGCCGGCGCGCCAGCGAAGCGCCTGGGCGGCGGCGCTCCGCACCCAGGGGCTCTCGTCCTCGGCGAGCACCTTGAGCGCGCGCCGCGCGCGCTCCTTGCTCGCGACGTCCGGCTCGCCGAAGGCCAGGGCGACCGCCTTGCGGACCTCCCACTTGGGGTCCTCGGCCGCGCGGGCCAGCGCCTCGAGCAGCGCCCGCCGCTCGTCGCCGCGCCGCAGCGTCGCCAGCCGCGCGGCGGCCCGCTCCACCGCCTCGACCCGCTCACCCCAGCTCGGCGCCGAGAGCGCCGCGAGCAGCTCGTCCGGCTCGCTCACCGCGCGCTCAGTAGCCGTAGCGCCGCATGCGCAGCTGGAACGCCTCGGGACCGCCCTCGAGGATCGCCTCGATCTCGCCGCGCACGGCGTCGACGTCGCCCACCAGCCGCAGCCCGGCCGAGCGACCGGTGGACTCCAGCACGAACACGCGGCTGGCCTCGCCCAGCACCGGAATGTTCGGGTTGTGGGTCACGAAGATCAGTTGCCGCCGCGCGCCGACCGCCCGCAGGCTCGCCACGATCGTGTCGTACACGAAGGCGTTGTCGAGGTTGTCCTCGGGCTGGTCGATCAGGAGGGGCCGCTCGCTCTCGAGCAGCAGGATCGGCAAGATCGTGGTGCAGCGCTGGCCGGTCGAGAGCGCGTCCGAGGCCTTGTAGTCGGGCCCGTCCTTGAGCTCGATCACGGGCCGGTCGTGCAGCTCGACCGCCTCGATCGCGCAGATCGCGTCGCTGTCCTTGAGCTGGAGCAGCACTCGAGTGGCCCGCTCGGGCTCGAGCTCCAGGCGCTTCGCCAGCGCATCGCGGTCGTCCTGCTGCACCAACGCCGCCAGCTCGGTCGGGTGGATCCGGTCGGCGATCACCTCGAGCAAGCCCTTGACCTTCAGCCCCGAGCCACGGAACGCCTCCTTGAGGAGCGCCCGGTACTCGTCCTTGTTGCCATCGGGCTCGATCCGGACCCGGATCAGCGGCGCCAGCGCGGCGGTCAGCCGCTTGGCGACCGCGGTCCGCGCGGCGGAGCGCCGGTCGCGCAGCTCGGAGAGGCGCGCGTGCAGGTCGCGTCGCTCGAGGGTCAGCGCCGCCAGCCGCTCCTCCTGCTCGACCAGCTTGTGGCGGCGCTCCTCGAGCTCGAGCGCCCGCCGCTCGAGGTGGACGCGCTCCCGCGCGCGGGTCCGGTCCTCCTCGTGAACCTCGAGCATCTCCCGGTAGCGCCGCTCCTGGGCGCCGTGCCGCGCCACGACCTTGGCGCGGGCCTCGATCAGGCGCGGGAGCGCGCCCTCGAGCGCCCGGCCTGCCTGCTCGAGGTGCGCGAGCGCCTCGGTGAGCGCCGCCTTCGCCGCGGTCCGGGCGGGGTCGATCAGGTCGAGGTTCGGTGAGCCCTCGAGCTCGCCGCCGCTCGCGTCGGCGAAGCGCCGGTCGAGCCGCTGGGCGGCCGCCTCGAGCTCGCGCCGCCCCTCCCCGCTCAGGCGCTCCAGCCGCTCGAACAACTGCTGCTCGCGCTCGCGCTGCGTCTTGTGGGCGTGCTCCCGGCGCAGGACCTCCGCCCGCTCGTCGCTCCCCTCGATCTCGAGCGCCCGCAGCCGCTCGGTCAGGTCGGGCAGCTCGCGCACCTCCTCGGCGAGGTCGACGGTGGCGCGCCGCGCCTCCCGCGCGCGGGCCGCCACGTCGCGCAGCCGCCCGCGGGCCTCACGGACCTCGGCCTCGAGCGGGCGCAGCTCCTCGGGCGCGAACCCGTCGAGGAGCTGGAGCTGCGAGGCCGGGTCGCTCGCGATCTCCTCGACCTCGTTCTGCCCGTAGACCTCGACCCCGAACACCAGATCCCGCCCAATCGTGATCTCGACCGGCTCGCCGAGCGCGTTGGTCACCAGCGGCGGCTCGCCGTGGGCGCGCTCGACGGTGTAGCAGGCCCCGTCGGCGGTCTCGACCTCGACGCGCACCGAGCCGCCGCGCAGGTTGCTCTGGATCAGCTTGTCGATCCGTCGGGCGCGCTCGCGCGCCTGCTGGGGGTCGGGGATCCGGTCGAACACGAACCGCAGCGCCTCGAGCACCGTGGTCTTGCCCGTGCCGCGGCCGCCGACGACGCAGTTCAGCCCGTCCGTGAACTCCAGGCGCGCGCCGTCGAGGAAGCCGCCCTTGAAGGCGAGCGCCAGGATCCTGTGATGCCTCGGCAGCACGTTCGCTCCGGTGGGGTTCAAGGGTCGCAGCGAGAGTATAGCGGTCGAGCTGGCCCGCTCACGCCCGTGCGAACCGCCCGAGCGCCTGTTCGCGAGAGACCGCGTCACCTTCCTCGGCGCACTGTCGGGGCCGCGAGCGTAACTCTCGACACCGACGCGGCCGAGCAGGTCACGTCCCCGAGACGAGGTCACGACTCTCGTTCGGAGGTCACGACTCTCCCGAACAGACCCCTCAAGTCGTTGCGCGACGGCGCGGCGAGGTCACGACATTCCGAGGCTCGTCCATATCACCGGCGGCCCGCGCGATCGACCCTGGAGCACGTCACGCCCCGGAGGAATCGCATGCCCGACCCCAGCCTCGCCGCCGCCCCAACCGTGGACGAGCTCCTCGAGCTCTGCCAGAAGGACCCCGCCGCGCTGCACCTCGAAGGGTTGCCCCTCGAGGAGCTGGCGGCCCTCGCCAACCGCGCTCACCGCGAGAGCCTGGGCACCGTCCACTCCGGGTTGACGCACGCCGTGCTGGCGGGGCTGGTGCTGCTGGAGGCGAAGGGGCGCTGCCGGCACGGGGAGTGGGGCGACTGGCTGGCGGCGCACTTCGAGGGCGACCCCTCCACCGCCCGGCGCTACATGAAGGTCGCGCGCAACCTGCGCGCGCTCGGAGCGAATCAGGCAGGCGTGCCTGTTTTGGAGCTGTCGGACGGCCGTGATAGCGCGAGCGAGCCCGGCGAGCCTGGCGAACCCGACGCGGCGAGGGCGGCCGCCCCGCCGGTCCCGGCCGCGCCGACCCTCTCGCTTCGCGGCGCGCTGCGCCTGCTCGGGGGCAGCCGCGCCCCCGAACGGCCCACGCCGGCGGACGCGTCGCCCGCGCCGGACGAGGACGAGGACGACGACGAGGAGGACGAGGCGTTCGCGCGCTGGGACGCGGGCTACGAACCGAGCGAGCTGTTCCCGCCGCGCGACCCCAACGCCAAGGTGTTCGTGGCGGTCCGCGACGCCTGGCGTGCGATCACCGCCGCCCAGGACTACGGGACCGACTGGCCGCGCGGCCTCGACCCCGAGCTGGCCGAACACGTCCAACAGGCGGCCGCCGCGGTCGACGCGGCGCTCCGCTGCGGGGCGGCGCGCCTGGGCCTGGCGAGCCCGTGGGAGTCGCTGCGGCGGGAGCCTGCGACCGAGGGCGCGCGCCGCGCGGGAGGTGACGCGTGAAGCGGGCCGAGCGACTGGTCGGCGCGCCGCGCCTGGACGCCCTGGCGGCCGAGCTCACGCGCCGCCTCGGCCCGACCGGTTGGTCGCGCCGGGTCGATCGCTGCCGCGTGAGCTGCGAGATCGTCTCGACCGGCGCAGGGCCGCGCTTCGTGGCGTTCGCGGCCGCCACCCTGACGGTGGCCCTCGGACCCGCCCACATGCCGGTCGCGATCCAGAGCGACGTCGGCCACGCCGAGTCGCACCCGTGCCGCCGGCGCAGCGAGGCGATCGCCCAGGCGGAGGCGGGCGCGATCGCGGCCGCCCTCGAGCGCTGCGCCCTCGCACTCGGCCAGGTCGAGGCGCTGGACGCGCTGCTCGGCGACGCAGGGCAGCGGCTCACGGCGTGCGGACAGGAGGTCCCCGCGCGGCTGGCTCCGCCTGCGCCGCAGGACCCCGGCCCCGAGCGCGCGGCCCAGCGAGCGCGCCTCGAGGCGGCTGGCTGGGACGCCCCGCTGGCCGCGCTGCTGACCGAGCAGCCGGCGGACGCGCCGGTCGCGCCCGCGCTCGCCAACCAGCTCGCGGCCACCGCGCGGGCGCTGCACGGCCGCGCGCTCGCCGACGCGCTCTGGCGCGAAGCGGGCCGCTCGCCGGCCCGAGCCGCGGGAGGAGGCGCCGCGCCCCCGACCGGCGAGCAGGCGCTCGCCTACGCGCTCCTGCTCGACCTCGGCGTGGCCCGCCCGGAGGCGGCGTGATCGAGCCCGCCCCCGACGAGGTGCGCGCCGCCGCGCCCAGCCCGCCCAAGACCCCTGACCTGCCCCTGGAGGACCCCGTGAACGCGCTCGTCTCTGCTCCGCCCGCTCCCGCGAAGGGCGCCCGCCCCTTCGCCGACGTCACACCCACGCTCGTCCGAGAGCTCGAGCGCTGTCCCCTCCGGGCGGCCCTCGGCCGCGAGCGGGCGGCCCCGTCGCCGGCCGGGCTGGCGGAGCTCGCAGACGAGCGCCGCGAAGTGGGCCGGCTGGTCCACGCCTGCCTGGCGGCCGCAGGACGACGCCGCCTCCCTGGCCGCGAGCTGCCGGCCTTCCACCGCCCCACCGCGCCCGAGCTCGTGACCCTGCTCGAGCAGGTGGGCGGCCCGCCCGCGGCCCTGCGCCGCGCGGCCGAGCTGCTCGAGGCGCTCGCGGCCGAGCTCGACCTCTCGCGCCTGATCGCGGTCGAAGAGCCGTGGCAGCTCGAGATCGGGCGCGACCCCGACACCGGCCGTCCGGTCGTGGCGGGCGGCCGCTTCGAGCGAGTCGACCAGCTCCGCGACGGCACGATCCGCCTGGTCGACGTGCGCACCGGCAAGCGTGCGCTGAGCCGGGCCGAGCTCCTGACCGAGAGCGCGCTCGGCCTGCATCTCGCGGCGGCCCGCGCCCGCTGGCCCTTCGCCCCGCGGATCGAGGCGCTGGTGTGGTGGATCGAGCGCGACGTGCGCGTGAGCGTGCCCTGGACCGAGCGCGAGGACTGGTTCGCACGGGTGCGCGCTCGCGCCGCCTACCACGCGCTTCGCCGCGACGAGCGAAGCGCCCGCGTGGGCGAGCACTGCGCGAGCTGCCCGTTCGCGGGCCGCTGCGAGGCTTACGCCGAGCGCCAGCGCGCCCTCGCGGCGGCCGCCCCGAGCGCGCCGCGCGCCGAGGAGGACCCGGCCGTGCTGCTGGCCGAGCGGCGCCGCCTGCAGGAGGTGGCCCAGCTCGCCCGCACCGGCAAGGCCGAGCTCGACCGCGCGCTGCGGGCGCGGCTCGAGCGGGGCGAGGAGGTGCGCGGCGGCGGCCTGCGCGCCAAGGTGATCACCCGGCGCAAGGCCGAGTGGTCGCCGGGCGTGATCCCGGTCCTGGCCCGCGCGCTCGGGCGCGACCCCGCCGAGCTGTTGACCGAGGTCGGGCGGGTGTGCCCCGAGAAGCTGGAGGCCCTGCTCCGGCGCAGCCCGCCCGAGGCCACCCGGATCGCCGAGGAGCACCAGAGCCGCGACGCGATCGTCTACCTGGAGGTGCGCGAGTGCGCCCCGTTCTGAGCCCGCTGGCGCGCCGCGCCGCCGCGCGTATCGTGAGGTCCGCATGACGATCCAGATCGCTTGGCTGGTGCAGGAGCCGAACTGGGCCCGCTCGCTCGAGCCCGAGTGGGGTTCACTCGGGCGCGCGGTCGTCCTGCACCACGGCATGACGCGCGAGCACCTCGCCACCCACGTCCTCGAGGCGCCGGCCTCGAGCGTGACGTTCGACGGCCTCGACGGCGAGGCCGACTGGGCCTATCTGCTGGTGTGGCGGATCGAGGCCTACCCGCTGGCCAGGGCGGAGTACGAGCTGCGCCCCAACGGCGTCACCGAGGGCCTGCGGGCCCAGCACCGCGCCATGGCCTTCAACCGCTGGCAGGAGGCCACGAGCTGGCCGATCGGCCAGGTCGAGCGCATGGTGGCCGAATGCACCCGGCTCTACTGCTGGGGAGTGGCCGTGATCGACGCGCGCGTCAGCCGGCGGACACCACCCAACGCCAGGACCGTCCTGTGCGAAGGGGCGCGCGGCGCAGAGCGTGAGCAGGTGCACAGCTTCTTGAACCACACCGCTCGAGGCACCTGGGACGATCGCAGCAGCGTGCTGACTCGCCTCGAGGTCCACGCCTCCCGCCCCGACGCGATCGGGCCCGGGAGCCTGCTCGGTCTGTTCCGACTCGTGCGGCCCGCGCCCCAGGCCCGCGCCTAGCCGACGAACGCCTG
>CAZMSZ010000345.1:0-8203 GCA_964569055.1 uncultured Planctomycetota bacterium
TTCTCGCCAAGGAGCAGCGCCGCTTCGGGCGCCGCGGCGCGAACGCAAAGAACTGGACGTTCACACCCGAACCAGCCGCGGCGCCGCGGCGGCGCGCAGTTTCAGCGACAGCGGGGGGGACTCTGGGGGGGCGGAGCCCCCCCAGAAACCACGACGGTGATACGTTCGTGTCCGGAGGGACACGACCGTGGCAGCGCCCCGCGAGCTCGTCAATCACGTCCAGGTCGAGCGCACGCGCCGTGGGTGGTCGCAGGCGGAGCTGGCGCGGCGGGCTGGGATCTCGCGGGCCGAGGTCTCGGCGATCGAGACCGGGCGGCTGCGCGCGCCCTCGACTGCGGCGGCGCTGGCGCTCGGCGCGGCCTTGGGGCTCCCGGTGGAGGCGCTGTTCGCGCCGGCGGGGGGGCCGGCGAGCTGGGCCTGGGAGCCCGCCCGCGCCGGGCGGCAGCGGTTCTGGCGGGCGGCGGTCGGGGGACGGGAGCTGCTGTACCCGGTCGAGAACACGCTGCTCGGCGCGCTCGCCCACGACGGCGTCGGTCCGCCCTTCGGGTCGGGCGCCGTCGGCCCGCCCACGGTGGTGCTCGCGGGCTGCGACCCCGCCGTCGGGCTGCTCGCAGGCGTGGTGGCCCGCGCCGCCGGAGTGCGCCTGCTCGCCTTCACCCGCTCGAGCGCCCGCGCCCTCGAGCTGCTGGCGGCCGGCAAGGTCCATCTCGCCGGCGTGCACCTGGGCGACAACGCGCGGGAGGTGCGCCGGCTGCTGCCGGCGCGGCCGCTCCTGCTGACTCGGGTCGCGGGGTGGGACGCCGGGTTGGCGATCGCCCCGGACGCGCGCGTGCGCTCGGTGCGCGGTGCCCTCCGCTCCCGCCTGCGCTGGGTGGGCCGCGAGCAGGGCTCGGGGGCGCAGCGCCTCGTCGAGCGCGCGCTCGCGGCCGAGGGCGGCCGCGCCCCGGCGCGCCCGCGGCGGCTGGCGCTCGATCACGCCGGGGTCGCGGAGGCGATCCGCTGCGGCTGGGCGCAGCTCGGCCCGTGCGTGCGGCTGGCGGCGGAGCACGCCGGGCTCGACTTCCTGTCGGTCGAGCGGCAGGACTACGACCTGTGCATCACGCCCGAGCTGGCCGACGATCCGCCCGTGGCCGCCGTGCTGCAGGCGCTCCGGAGCCCGGCGCTGCGCCGGCTGCTCGGCGAGCTGCCGGGCTACGACGCGGCGCGGACCGGCGCGGTCGCGGAGCTGACGTGAGCCGAAACGCCCCGTCCCCCGCGAGCGGGCGCCGGCGCGGCCTGCTGCGCGCCGGCCTCGGCCTGCTCGCGCTCCTCGCTTGCGGCTGCGAGCCCGCGCCGCCCGCGCCGGCGGTGGCCGAGGCTGGTCCCGAGCGCGCGCTGGTCGTGTTCGCGGCCGCCTCCCTCCGCGAGGCGTTCACCGCGCTCGGCGAGGAGCTCGCGCGCGAGCACCCGGACGTGGAGCTCACGTTCAACTTCGCGGGCACGCAGGCGCTGCGCACGCAGCTCGAGCACGGGGCCGCGGCCGACGTGTTCGCCGCCGCCGATCCGCGCCACATGCAGGCGCTCGTCCGCGGCGGCCTGGTGGGGTCCCCGGTCGTGTTCGCGCGCAACGAGCCGGTCGTGGTGGTCGCGCCCGAGGCGGCGGACGTGGTGCGCAGCTTCGCGGAGCTCCCTCGCGCCGAGCGGATCGTGATCGGCGCGCCGGCGGTCCCGATCGGCCGCTACGCCCTGGAGGTCCTCGAGCGCGCCGACCTCCGCGCGCGCGTCGAGGCGCGGGTCGCGTCGCGCGAGCTCAGCGTCCGGCAGGTGCTGACGAAGGTCCGGCTCGGCGAGGCCCAGGCCGGGATCGTCTACCGGACCGACGCGCGGACGGCGCCCGAGCTGGTGGTGGTGGCGATCCCGCGCGAGCTGGCCGTGATCGCCGAGTACCCGATCGCCGTGACGAGCGCGGCCGCTCACCCCCAGCTGGCGCGGGCCTGGGTCGAGCTGGTCCGCTCGGAGGTGGGCCAGGCCGTCCTGCGGGACGCGGGCTTCTCGCCGCCCGCGGCAGGAGAGTGAGCTTGGCGCCCCGGACGGAGCGCAGGCTGCTGGCCATGGTCGGCGCCTTGCTCGGCGTGTTCCTGGTGCTCCCGATCGCGGCCCTGCTGGTGACCACCACGCCGGACGCGATCGGCGAAGGGCTGCGGCACCCGATCGTGTGGCCCGCCCTGCGGCTGAGCTTGACGACCACGGCCATCAGCCTGCTGATCGTGGTCGCCCTCGGCACGCCGCTGGCCTGGACGCTGGCCGGCGCCCGCGGCCGCCTCGCCGAGACCCTCGAGACCCTGGTCCAGCTCCCGATCGTGGTCCCGCCCGCCGTGGCGGGGGTCGCCTTGCTGCTCGCCTTCGGTCGCCGGGGGCTGTTCGCCGAGCTCGGGCTGCTCGACGGGTCGCTCGCGTTCACCACGACGGCCGTCGTCCTGGCCCAGGCGTTCGTCTCGGCGCCGTTCTTCGTGCAGGCCGCGATCAGCGCCTTCCGCCGGGTGGACCCCAACCTCGTCCTCGTGGCCCGCACGTTCGGGGCCTCGCCGCTGCGGGTGTTCCTGCGGGTCGCCCTGCCGCTCGCCGCGCCGGGGCTGGTGGCCGGCGCCGCCATGAGCTGGGCGCGCGCTTTGGGCGAGTTCGGCGCGACGCTCATGTTCGCCGGGAACCTGCAGGGACGGACCCAGACGCTGCCGCTGGCGATCTACACCGCGCTCGAGGGGGACCTCCGCGTCGCGCAGGCCCTCTCGCTGATCCTGGTGGCGGTGGCCTTCGCGCTGCTGCTGATCGTGAGGATCGCGGCGCGTAGCGCCGCGGCGCGCGAGGGCGCGCGGTGAGCGCCAGCGCGGGGCTGCGGGCCGAGGTGGTGGCGCGGGTCGGTCGGGTGCTCCTCGAGGCCGACGTGGCCACGGGACCCGGCTCGCTCGCGCTGGTCGGACCCAACGGCGCCGGCAAGACCAGCCTGCTGTTGGCGGTGCTCGGCGCCCTCCCCGTGGAGCGGGCGAGGGTCGAGGTGGACGGGCACGCGCTGCAGGACACGGCCGCGGGGGTCGACGTCCCCGTGGAGCGGCGTCGCCTCGGCTACGTCCCGCAGGACTACGCCCTGTTCCCGCACCTCTCGGTGCGCGGCAACGTGGAGCTGGCGGTGCGCAGCGCCTGGCCCCGCGAGGATCGCGGCCAGATCGCGGCGCGGGTCGAGCGCGCCCTCCGCGACCTCGACGTCGCGCCCCTCGCGGACCGCCGCCCGGGCTCGCTGTCGGGCGGTGAGCGCCAGCGGGTCGCGCTGGCGCGCGCCATGTCCGTCGAGCCGCGCGCGCTGCTCCTCGACGAGCCGCTGGCCGCCCTCGACGTCCCCGCGCGCCGGCAGGTCCGCCGCTTCCTGGCGGAGCGCCTGGCCGCCCTCGCGCTCCCCGCCCTCGTCGTCACCCACGACCCGCTCGACGCCCGCGCCCTCGGCCAGCGGATCGCCGTGCTCGAGGCCGGGCGCGTCACGCAGCTGGGGGCCTGGGAGGAGCTCGCCGCCGAGCCCGCCACGCCGTTCGTCGCCGAGCTCGTGGCCGCCGCGCGCGAGGCCTGAGCGCGACGCGGAGTCGGCCTCGGACTCGGCCCCTCGGTTCAGCGCTGGTGCGCTCGACTCGCGCGAATACCAGCGCACGGGGGGTCGCATGGCCGACGAGCCTCGCTCCTGGCAGGTCCATCCCGATCTCACCCGCGCGGTCCTTCGGGCTGCGGTCGTGGGCGTGCTCATGGCCTCGCTGCTCGGGCCCTACGAATTCGCGTCGTCGGGTTCCCATTGTCGGGCTCGCGGCGGCGGCGGCCGTCGCGGTCGAGGAGGCGCTCACGCGTCGGCCGGGGCGCGCGCGGGCCCTCGTCGCCGCGCTCGTGGTGTTCGCGCTCGGGTTCGCGGTGACCTGCGGCCGGCTCTCTCGCGTCGCCTGCGAGCCACCCCCCCTCAGGCGATCCCTGAGTGACCCTGCGGCGCCTGCGCCGACCCCCACCCTCCCGGTATCCTGCGGAGCGGAGGCCCCGTGTCGCTCAGCCGACAGGACGTGATCCTCGGACGCGCGCTGCTCAGCTGGCAGCTCGTCGACCGCGCGCACCTCATGGCCTGCGCCGAGGAGGTCCGGCGGTTCACTGCGCAGGGCCACCAGGTCACGCTGGGGCAGCTCCTCGTGCAGCGCGGCCTGCTCAGCGTCGAGCGCTATCAGGCGATCGTGGCGCGGCTGCACCAGGTCTACCTCGAGTCGTCGGGCGCCTCGCCGCAGGTGCAGCGCGCGACCGAGCAGGTCCCCTACATGCACGCGAGCGGGCGCTACACCCGCTCGATCCCTCGTCCGCAGCTCGGCGCGCAGGACCTCGAGGCGAGCTCGGTCGAGCGGGCGGTGGCGGGCTGGCAGCGCGACGCGGGGCGGATCTCCGCCTCGGGCAGCGACCTCGACGTCGGCCGCGCGCCCGGGCCGCCCGAGGAGCCCTACACCGCGACGGGCCCCGACGCGGTGGTCCGCAAGCGGCTCAAGGTGCCCGCCGGGCAGCGCCGGTTCGCGATCGGCGGCTGGACCGTCGAGGAGTACCTCGACGCGGGCAACTACGGGATCGTGTATCGAATCGAGCGGGCCGGCGGCGACGGCAGGCCCTACGCGCTCAAGATCCTCAAGGAGCTCCAGCCCACCCCCGAGGTTCGCCAGCGCTTCATCCAGGAGGCGCGCACCATGGCGCGCCTGTCCCACCCGGCGATCGTGCACGTCCACGACGCGGGGGTGGCGAACGGCCTGTTGTGGTTCGTGATGGACTTCCTCGCCGGACAGAACCTCAAGCGGCGACTCGAGGAGGCGGGCCCGCTCGGCCTGCGCGAAACCCTGCGGATCATGGGCCAGCTCTGCGAGGCGACCGCCTACGCCCACACCCAGGGGATCCTCCACCGCGACCTCAAGCCCGAGAACGTGATCCTGGTGGCGGGCGACCAGCCGGTGCTGACCGACTTCGGCCTGGCCAAGGACACGCAGTCCACGCTGGGCCTGACCCAGGAGGGCCAGCGGATCGGGACGCCGCTCTACATGGCGCCCGAGCTGCTCCTCGGCGACGCGCCCGCCAGCGCGCGCAGCGAGGTCTACTCGCTCGGCGCCATGCTCTACCAGTGCCTGACCGGCCGGCCACCCTTCCAGGCGAGCAGCCTGTTCGAGCTGGTGGACGAGATCCAGGCGGGCAAGCTCGCCTCCTGGACGAAGGAGTGCCCCGAGGCGCCCGCCGCCCTGTTCGACCTCTGCCGCCGCGCCCTCCACAAGGACGCCGACAGCCGCCACCGCGACGTCGCCGAGCTGGTCCGGGAGCTGGCCGCGTTCGTTTAGTGCAGCGCGCCTCACCTGCGCTCGGGGTCACGCCCGGCTCGACACCGGCGCGCGCCGCAGCGTCCGCAGGGTGATCGACCAGCGCTCGCGCGCGACCGGCGGGATCGAGTGCTCCCACTCGGCGCGCGCGGGGCCCCCGAGGACGTACAGCGAGCGCGGCGGGAGCTCGATCGCGACCGCCTCGCGCGGGCGGGCGCGCAGGCGCAGGCGCAGCCTGCACGGGGCGGCGAGCGAGATCCCGAGCACGGTCGGTCCGTAGCGCGGGCGGTCGCGGTGCCAGCCGATCCCGGCGCCGACCGGGTAGCAGGTCACGAGGGCCTGCGCGATCGAGGCGGGCTCGAGCCCGGCGAGCGCGGCGCAGCGCGTGGCCAGCGGGCGCAGCGCTGCGGGGAACGGGGTCGGCTCGACGGCGCGCTGGCCGAGGGTGTAGGTCGCCCCGAACGCGGCCACCAGGCGCCGCGAGGGCGTGTCGTGCATCACGTACGGCTCGAGCGGGAGCGCGCGCGCCCAGGCCAGGAGCTCGCCCTCCTCCGCGGGGGCGAGCACGTCCTCGATCAGCGCGAAGCCCGGCGGGGTGGGGTCGAGCTCCGGGAACAGCGAGCCGGTCAGCGCCACCCGCGCATCGTCGCGCGCGCCGCCCCGCCGGGAAGGGTCAGGCGAGCCGCGCGGTATGCTCCAGGCGAGGGGTGCGTCGTGCCGCAGCGCGGGGCGAGCTCGGGCCGGCGGGGAGGGGGCGCGTGAGCGGCCGTCCCGCGGCGATCGGACCCTACGCGGTCGTGCGCGAGCTCGGGCGCGGCGCCATGGGCGTGGTGTTCGAGGCCGAGGACACCCGCACCGGCCGGCCGGTCGCGCTCAAGCTGCTGCTCGAGGCCGAGGCCTCGCCCGAGGCGCTGACCCGGTTCGGGCGCGAAGCCGAGCTCCTGGCGCGGGTCCGGCACGTCAACGTGGTGCGGATCCACGAGCTGGGTCGCGCGCCGCAGGGCCCGTTCATCGCGCTGGAGCGGGTCGAGGGCGAGAGCCTGGCAGACCGGCTCGTGCGCGGCCCCCTCCCGCCGGAGGAGGCCACGACGGTCGTCCGCGCGCTCGCCGACGCGCTGGCGGCGGTCCACGCGGCGGGGGTCCTGCACCGCGACATCAAGCCGGCCAACGTGTTCGTGCGCCCCGACGGGAGCCCCGTCCTCCTCGACTTCGGGATCGCGCGCGACACCGCCGCGCAGCAGCGCCTCACCGTGACCGGCGCCCTCATGGGGTCGCCCGCCTACATGGCTCCCGAGCAGGCCGACGGCATGGCTCCCCGCGAGCTCGACGCGCGGACCGACGTCTACGGCCTGGGCGCGCTGCTGTTCACGTGCCTGGCCGGCGCGCCGCCCTTCACAGGGGTGTCCGCGATGCAGGTGCTGCAGCACGTCCTCGCGTCCGAGCCGAGCTGGCCCGCTCACGTCTCCCCGGCGCTCTCGAGCCTGCTACGGACGGCCATGGCCAAGGACCGCGCCGCGCGCTACCCGACGGCGGCGGCGCTGCGCGACGCCCTCGACGCCGCTCTGCGCGGCGCGGAGCTCGCGGCCGCCTCGCGCGCGCGTCGCGGACCCGTAGCCCTCCTCACGATGATCGCGCTGCTCGCGGTCATGGGCGCGCTGTGGGCCGCCCGCTCCGCGCCACGCGTGGAGGAGACCAGCGAGCCCGCCCCGCTCACCCGCGGAGGCGCGGCGATCAGCTCGGCCTCGACTCCCCCTCCGCCCGAGCTCCCCAGGCTCGTCCCGCGCGAGGTCGACCTCGGCAAGCCGCACCGCCTCAACCCCGGGAGCGACCGCCGAGGGAGCTGGTGTGCGCGGTTCGTGAGCGAGGATCGGCTCGTCGTCGTGCACGCGCGGGACCACCGCTGGGAGGCGCAGCTGTGGGTGCTCGGCGAGCCCGCGCGCCGGCTCACCAGCATGGAGGTGGCGTGGCAGAGGATCCCGCACACCACGATGGCGCAGCTGTTCGCGGTCGCGCCGCCCGAGCGGCCAGACCGGCTGTTCTTGCCAGACGGACAGGCGCTCGTCGAGATCCGGATCACCCCTGAGGGCGCGCTCGTCCGCGCCGGCGAGCTCGCGCTGAGCGAGCTGCCGTACGCCGCCGCGGCCTCGCCCGACGGCGCCTCCCTCGCCATCTCCACGCTCGACCCCCAGGCGCTCACCCCGTGGGTCGAGGTGTGGGACCTCGCGACAAGCACCCGACGCGCCCGCTGGGACGCGGGGCTGACGCCGGGGGGGACGAGCGCGCCGGTGGGCGCGTTCGCGTGGAGCGCCGACGGACGCACGCTGCTGGCCGTCAGTGACACCCAGGGCGTCTGGGGGTTCGACGCGGAGAAGCAGGTTCACGGCGGCTGGAGCGCTTGGACGCTGGAGGGCGCGGCGGCGCGCGAGGTCGGTCGCGGTCGGCTCAAGCTCGCCGGCAAGTGCGCGGCGACCTCCTGGGACGGCGCCACGTTCCTGGTCGGCAGCGGCAGCTATGAGCTCTATCGCCTGCGGCTGGGCCAGGAGGGCGTCACCTTCGAGGGGACCGACATCTCGGCCGAACGGCGCGACAAGAGCTACGCGGTGGCCCACCCCGAGACCCTGCGCGCGCTCGCCGTAGCGCGGCGCCCGCGGCTCCTGGCCAGCGTCTCCGGCCAGGCCTCGGGCCCCAACGTCGGCGGCGACCTGCGCTTCTGGGACGTCGAGCGAGGGGGCCAGCTCGGGCGGCGCCGACTGCGCGGCGAGGTGCCGACGGGCCTCGACTCGGTGGCGTTCTCACCCTCGGGCCGTCGCCTCGCGGTGGGGGCGACCGGCCATGGGGTGCTGTGGTTCGACGTCCGCTAC
>CAZMSZ010000346.1:0-8193 GCA_964569055.1 uncultured Planctomycetota bacterium
CTCCGCGCCGCCCACCAGCTCCTCCGCCAGCGCCAGCAGCTTGGCCAGCTCGGCCGCGAACGCCTCGGCGTCGGGGTAGCGGTCACCCGGCTTCTGCGCGGTCGCGCGCTCGATCACCGCCAGCAGCTCCTTGGCGACGCCGATGTCGGCGGTGCGGCGCGCCACGCGCTCGAGGCGCATGGCGAACTGGATCTTGGCGCCGAGGACCGCCTGAGCGTCGTCCCCGGGCGGCGCGGGCGCGCGGCGGGGGCCGCGCATGACCTGCTGGACCTGCTGGACCGCCTCGAACACCTCGGCCGCTTGCTCGTCCTCGCCGTAGTCGAGCGCGCCCAGGCTAGTGATCGCGCTCAAAGCCGCCTGCTGGGGCGTAGCGGCGCCGCCGCTCGGGAGCAGGATCGCCGGGAAGCGCTCGCGAATGAACAGCGAGTAGAGCATGACGCCCAGGGCGTACACGTCGGCGCTCAGGTCGAGCTCGCCGCCCGCGACCTGCTCGGGCGCGGCGAAGCGGGCCGAGAACGCCTCGAACCGGCGGGGCCCCGACCGCTGCGCCATGCGCAGGTCGCCGAGCAGGAGCTCCTCGGGCGCCTCGCTCCAGCTCACCGCCTCCGGCTTGAGGTCGCCGTGGAGCCAGCCGGCCTGGTGCAGCGCCGCCACCGCGCGGGAGAGCGCGATGAAGCTGCGCAGCAGCCAGCGCAGGTCGAGCGGGTAGGCGAGCTTCAGGCTCTGGCGCCAGGCGAACCCCACCGTGAGCGCCTCGTCCCCCGCGCGGCAGGTCCACAGCAGGCGGAGCAGCCCGCGGTGCGGGACGGCGCGCGCGACCTCCACCTCGTTGAGGAGCAGCTCCACCGCCGACCCGAGGCCCGAGCGGATCAGCTCCAGCGACCCGTCGGGGCGCTCGCCCACCCAGGCGTCGAACTCGGTGGAGGGGATCGACTGCACCCGGCGCAGCTCGCGCGTGGGCTGCCAGAACAGGCCGGTGCGCCGGTGCGCGTCGAGCGCCTCGCGCAGCTCGCGGCTCAGCACGCGCCACCTCCCGCGACCCCGAGCGCGTCGAGCGCCTCGAGCATGCTGGCCGCGTCGGGGAAGCGGTCGGCCGGGTCGATCGCGGTGGCGCGCTGGACGATCGCCAGCACGCGCCCGGTGAGGTGGATCTCGGCGTTGACGTCCTGCGTGCGGCTCAGCTCGGACGAGAACAGGTACTTCGCCCCGAGCACCTTGCGCTCCGACTCCGGATCGGGCGGGGGCGGCGGCGCGTTGCCGAGCTGCTGCTGAGCGACCATCTTGTTGAGGGAGTTCAGCTTGCCCATGAACACGGTCTGCTCGGGCAGGTAGGCCCGGTTCATGGCCTTCTTCGCCTTGAGCAGCTTGAGGAACGGCTCGGGCTCGCCCCGCTCCTCGAGCACGGCCGGGAAGCGGTCGTGGGTGAACAGCATGTAGAGGATCACGCCCACGGCGTAGAGGTCGGCCCGGAAGTCGACGCGGTCGCCCACGACCTGCTCGGGCGCGGCGAACAGCGGGGTGTAGGCGCCGAACCGGCTGGGGCCCGGCTCCTGCGCGATGTTCCAGTCGATCAGCACCGGGTCGGCCCCGCCGCGCAGCAGGAGGTGCTCGGGCTTGAGGTCGCCGTGGAGCACCCCGCGCCCGTGGACCTGCACCAGCGTGGCCAGCGTCCCGCGCACGATCGCCAGCACGCGCGGGATCGCCAGCGGGAAGCGCAGCTCGGCGCCCTCGACGTGCTCGAACACGCACACGAGCTGCTCGTCGTCGGCGCGCTGGTCGCGCAGCGCGATCACCCCGGGGTGCGGGCCGATCCGCCGCAGCGCCGCCAGCTCGTTCTCGAGCAGCCGCCGCCCGGCCGGGGAGCTGGCGACCTTCACGAACTCGCGCGAGCCGTCCTCGAGCGTCCCGACCAGGTGGCGCACGCGCCCGTCGTCCACCACGCGGGTCTTCACGTAGCGCCGCAGCAGGTCCGCCTCGCGCCGCGCCCGCCGCTCCTCATCCTGGCGCGACAGCTCGGCGATCCGGTCGCCCACCAGCTCGCTCGACAGCCGGACCCCGCAGGCGCCGCAGTGCCCGTCGCTCGCCACGCACGGCGCCTCGCAGCGCGGGCACGGGTAGCGGAGCCGCGCGCCGCACCCCACGCAGAACGTGTCGTCCAGGCCGGCGGGGCGCTCGCACCCGGCGCAGCGGAGGGGCGCCTCGGCCGCGCCGGCCTCGGCCAGGAGGCGGCGCCCCTCGCGCACCAGGGCCAGCAGATCGCGCGCGGCGTCCGACGGTGGTCGGGAGTGGCTCATGGCGGGAGGATAGCGCACCCGCCGCGCCGTCGCCCGCCGCCCCCCCGGCGCTCAGGAGGGTCCTCATGCCCGAGCCCGTCCCGAGCCCGTACCTGGTCCCGTTCGACGGCTCCTTCCGCCTGGCGGACGCGCCCACCCGCCCCGCCGACGACCCGGGCAAGAAGGAGTGCAAGCGCCGCCTGGCGGCCGCCACCGAGCGCTCGGGCGAGCTGCAGCGGATGCTCTACGCGCAGGACCGCTGGGCGCTGCTGCTCGTGTTCCAGGCCATGGACGCGGCCGGCAAGGACAGCACGATCCGCGCGGTCATGTCCGGAATCAACCCGGCCGGCTGCCAGGTCCACTCGTTCAAGCGCCCCTCGGCCGAGGAGTACGACCACGACTTCCTCTGGCGGACGTCGCTGCGCCTGCCCGAGCGCGGCCGGATCGGGGTGTTCAACCGCAGCTACTACGAGTCGGTGCTGGTGGTCCGCGTCCACCCCGAGCTGCTCGAGCAGGAGAAGCTGCCGACCGAGCTGGTGACCGCGCGGATCTGGGACGAGCGGCTGGAGTCGATCCGCGAGCACGAGCGCCACCTCGCCCGCAACGGCGCGGTGATCCTCAAGTTCTTCCTCAACGTCTCGCTCGAGGAGCAGCGGCGCCGCTTCCTCAGCCGGCTGAAGGAGCCCGAGAAGCACTGGAAGTTCTCGGCCAGCGACCTCGAGGAGCGCGCGCTGTGGCCGCGCTACATGGAGGCGTTCGAGGCGGCGCTCCGCGCGACGTCGCGCCCGTGGGCGCCGTGGTACGCGATCCCGGCCGACGACAAGCCCTACCTGCGCATGACCGTGGCCGAGCTGGTCGCGCAGGCGCTGGACGGGCTCGGGCTCCACTACCCGCGCCTGGGCGAGGAGGCCTTGGCGGAGATGGGGCGGCTGCGCCGGCTGCTCGCGGGCGAGGAGGGCTAGCGCGTGAGCCTCCTCCGCAAGGCGCTCTACTGGGCGCGCGACCGGCGCGCGCGCCGCATGTTCGAGCTGCTCCCCGGGGTGATCCGGGGCGCCGTGCTCGACATCGGCGGGGGCGACTTCGTGGCGCGCGGCGCCGGACGCGGCTGTCGGTTCGACCGCTGGGTCGTGCTCGAGCCGGGGCCGTTCTCGGGGCCAGCGCCGGCCGACCCGCGGGTCGCGCGGGTCCGCGGCGACGGGTGCGCGCTCCCGTTCGGCGACGAGGCGTTCGACGCGGTGCTCGCGATCCAGGTGCTCGAGCACGTGTTCGAGCCGATCGCGCTGGTCCGCGAGGCGGCCCGGGTGCTGCGGCCGGGGGGGCACGCCGTGTTCCTGTTCCCGCAGACCGCCAACCTGCACCTCGCGCCGCACCACTACCAGAACCTCACGCGCTACTGGGCGGAGCGCGCCGCGGCGGCCGCGGGCCTCGAGGTCGTCACGCTCGAGCCCCTCGGCGGGGCCTGGTCGAGCGTGGCCTCGCGCTACTTCTACTTCCTGCTCCAAACGGCAGGCGCCGAGGGGACCCGCTACCCCGACGCGCCGCGCAAGCCGCTGTTCTACGCGCTGCTCCCGTTCATGGCGGGCTTCGCCGCCGCGAGCATCCCGGTCGCGATGCTGTTCAGCCTGGCCGACATGCCCGAGGAGGCCAACAACCACTTGCTGATCGCGCGCCGCCCCTGATCGCGGGCCGCCGCCCAGCCGCGTCGCCGCTCGTGCGAGAATCGCGCGCGTGAGCCTCACGAGCTGCGCGAGCTGCGGGACCCGGCTGAGCGGCGCGGTCCGCCGCTGCGGCGGGTGCGAGGCGCCGCACCACGAGCCGTGCGCCGCGCTCGCGCCGAGCTGCGGCGCGTGCGGCGGCGAGCTGGCTGGACCCCACGAGGGGCGGCGGCTGCCGCGCCTCGGCGCGCTGGCCCGGCTGATCGAGCGGCGCGGCGGTCTGAGCGCGCCCGAGGGCGCGTGCGCGGTGACGCTGCTCCCCGCCGCCCGGCGCGCGCGTGAGCAGGCCGAGGCCGCGCAGGCCGTCGCCGAGGTGCTCGGCGCCACGTTCGACGAGGGGCGGCTCCACCTCGCCGCCGACCACCCCGAGCCGCTGGTCCGCGTGGACGCGGCGGCCGAGGCGGAGGCGCTGGTGGGCGCGCTCGAGCGGGCCGGCCTGACGGCGGCCTCTGTGCCGCTCGGCGCGCTGCTGGCGCCGCTCGCGGCGTTCGAGGCCGACGCGGTGACCGTGGGACCGCCGCTCGGCTGCCGCCGTGGCGACGAGGTGCGCGTGCTCGCGGAGGGCGCGCCGCGCCTGGTCGTCTCGGCGCAGCTCGTGCGCGTGGAGCGCGGCGCCGCCCCCGGTCCGGGCCGCCCCGAGCGGCGCCGCGTCGAGCCGATCGGGCTGGTGTTCGAGCCGGGCGCGGCCGAGCCCGTGCTCCTGAGCGCGCGCCTGATGCGCGAGCTGCCCGGCGCCAGCTCGCTCTCGCAGCGCCTGGCCGCGCTGCTCGAGCGGCTGGCGGCCGGCGGCACGCTGTGCCTGCTCGAGGGGGACAAGTCGCCGACGCTCCTCACCCCGAGCGGCGAGGGCGCGTGGCACGACAACCGGCCCAGCTTGCTGCTCGCGACGCGCCTCCTCGCGCGCTGAGCGGGACCGTGTCGACGAGCGCGAGCAGGCGGGCGGCGAGGATGCCGAGGAACCGCCTCACTCCCGCGGGTCGTCGGAGCGAAGGTCCACGCCCTCTCCCTCGCCCCCCGGCGCGCCGTCGGCGCCGAAGCAGATCACCAGCGGGCGCCCGGCCGCGAGCTCGTAGACGTAGGCGTTGCCCCAGGGATCGAGCGTGATCGGCTCGCGCAGGTACGCCCCGCCCCAGCGGCGCGCGCTGGCTGGCTTCTCCCACAGGTCCTCGGGGCGCGCGGGGTAGCGCCCGACGTCGGTCTTGAACAGGTCGGCCGCCTGCAGGATCGAGTGGAAGTCGGCCCGCACCTTGGCGACCCTGGCCTTGTAGAGCTGAATCGCCACGTTCACCGTCACGATCGCGCCGATCAGGCCGATGATCGCGATCACCACCATCACCTCGATCAGCGAGAACCTTCGCCGCGCTCCTGCGCGCATGTCATCCTCCCGGCCCATGCCTGCGAGCTCGACGCGGGCCGCGCGGGCGTGGTTCAGCGCGGGCTCGCTCGTTAGAACGGACGCGCGGAGGAGCTCATGACCGATCAGCCGCGCACCTTCGACTGCACGAGCTGCGGCGCCGAGCTGACGTTCGCGGCCGGCACCGACAAGCTCCACTGCGAGTACTGCGGCAGCGAGCAGGTGATCGGCGAGGCCGCCGCGGCCGCGCCGGTGCTGGAGCACGACCTCGACGCGGCGCTCGCCGACATGCCGCGCCGGCTGGTGCGCGACCTGGTGCAGGGCGGCACGGAGGTGCGCTGCAGCAGCTGCGGCGCCCAGACCGTCCTGCAGGGGCAGGCCGGGAGCTGCCCGTACTGCGACTCGCCGGTGGTGCTCGTGAACGCGGCCGAGCAGGAGGAGGTGATCGCGCCCGAGAGCGTGCTCCCGTTCAAGGTCACCGTCGAGCAGGCGCGCGCCTCGTTCCACCGCTGGGTCGACGGCCTGTGGTTCGCCCCCAACGACCTCTCCGAGCGGGCGCGCGCCGACAAGATCGACGGGATCTACCTGCCGTACTGGACGTTCGACGCGCGCGCGACCACCCGCTACCGCGGCGAGCGGGGCGACGACTACACCGACACCGAGTACTACACCGACTCGCAGGGGAACCGTCAGAGCCGCACGGTCACCAAGACGCGCTGGTCGTCCGTGTCGGGCACCGTGCGGCTCACGTTCGACGACGTGCTGGTGTGCGGCAACGCCGCGCTCCCGCGCGACCTGATCCGCCAGCTCGAGCCCTGGGACCTCGGCGAGCTGCGGCCGTTCGACCCGGCCTACCTGAGCGGGTTCGTGGCCGAGCGCTACGCGGTCGACCTGCACTCCGCCTGGCGCGAGGGGCAGGAGCGCATGGACGAGCGGCTGCGCGCGGCGGTGAAGCGGGACATAGGCGGCGACCGCCAGCGGATCCACGGCATGAACACCGACCTGGCCGACCGCCGCTTCAAGCTCTGCCTGCTGCCGCTGTGGATCAGCAGCTTCCGCTACTCGGGGACGGTGTACCGGTTCTTGGTCAACGCGCGCACCGGCGAGGTCGCCGGCAAGCGCCCCTGGAGCTGGATCAAGATCGCGCTCGCCGTGCTGGCGGCGCTGCTCGTCGTCGGGACGGTGCTCGCGCTGATCGCGGCCGCGCAGGGTTAACTGCCCGGCTCCTTGGCCTTCGCCCCCGGCTTGGCCGGCGCGGGCGGGCGCAGCGCGGCCAGCAGCTCGGCGCCGGCCGAGCGCAGGTGCAGGTCGTGGCTCGGGTGCGCCAGCTCGAGGCCGCGCTCGCGGAACGTGCGCACGATCGCCTCGTTGAGCTCGTGGCGGACCACGTTGCGGTGGATCGGGTGATCGATGTACGCGTGCAGCTCGAACTCGAGGCTCCCCGGGCCGAAGCTGAGGAAGAACGCCTCGGGCTTGGGCTCGCTCAGCACCTTGGGGTGGGCCCGCGCCACGTCGAGGAGCGCGCGGCGCGCCTCGGCGCCATCGCTGTCGGCCGCCACGCTCACCGCGAGGTTGAGGCGCAGGACCGAGTCGGACAGCGCCCAGTTGAGCACGTCGCCGGTGACGAACGTCTTGTTGGGGACGATCAGCTCCTTGCGGTCGAGGTCGGTGATCGTGGTCGCCCGCATGCGGATCCGCGAGACGACCCCCGTCGCGTCGCCGACCGTGACCCAGTCGCCGAGGCGGATCGGCCGCTCGAACAGGATGATCAGGCCCGACACGAAGTTGGCGAAGATCTCCTGCAGACCGAACGCCAGGCCGAGGGTCAGGGCGGCGGCGAGCCACTGAATGCTCGTCCAGCGGAACCCGACCGCGCCGAACCCGACGATCACCCCCACCAGCACGATCAGGTAGCGCGCCACCGTGGTGATCGCGTAGCGCGTGCCCGAGTCGAGCGCGACGCGCTCGAGCAGGAGCACCTCCAGCATGGCCGGCCCGTTCTGCGCGGCGATCAGCGTGAACCCCAGGATCAGGAGGGCCACGCCGAGGTCGGCCAGCGTGACCACGTCGGGGAGCGCGCGCCCCTGCTCGCGGGCGGCGCCCGATGCGGCGGTGGCGGTCGCGGCCGCGGCGCTGAAGCGCCCCATGGGCTGCACCGGCTGCTGTGCGGCCGGCGCTCCCTCCGACCGACCGGCGGCGGCGCCGCCCGTCTCCGGGTCGAGCTCCTCGAGCACGTAGCGGCGCGGCTCGCCGCTCGGCGCCTCCTCGATCAACTGCACGGTGGGGTAGATCTGGACCTGCTCGAGCCGCTGCAGCGCCGGGAGCACGTCGGCCCAGATCGCGAACAGGCCGAACACGGCGGCCACCGCCAGGGCGCTGCGGAACAGCTTCTGCGTCCGCGAGGAGATCGCGGCGTGGTCGACCTCCTCCTCCTCGAGGAACAGCGCGCTCTCCCCGCCGGCGTCGCTCCCGAGCAGGTCGGGGCGCCGCACCCGGCGCGTGGCCACCTTGGGCGGCGGCGGCAGCGCGGGGATCTCGAGCATGCCCGAGTCGAACAGCGACGCGGGCGGGGGCGCGAGCGCGAGCGGGTCGGGCTCGGTCGCGGCGGGGACGGGCGTCCCGACCGGCTCGTCCGGCGCCGGGGGCGCCTGTGGCGGCGAGGGCTCCTCGCGCTCTCCTGCGGCTTCGCTGCGCTCGCGCGCGGCGGCCTCCTCGCGCTCGCGCGCGGCGGCCTCCTCGCGCTCGCGCGCGGCGGCCTCTTCGCGCTCGCGCGCCGCCGCCTCCTCGCGCTCGCGCGCGGCCGCGGCCTCGCGCTCGCGCGCCGCCGCCTCCTCGGCCTGGAGGTAGATCA
>CAZMSZ010000347.1:0-8176 GCA_964569055.1 uncultured Planctomycetota bacterium
ATTCGCTTGGCGCGAGGATGTGTGGAGTAGTCAGACGAGCACGAGCACGAGCACGAGGGCAAGGCTCAGTCCACCACCACCGCCACCCGGCGCAGGCGGTAGCCGCGGCCGAGGAGCGCGGGGACGAGGGGGTCGTCCTCGGTGAGGGGGACGGCGAGCAGGACCACCTCGGCCTCGCAGGCGGCGAGCGCCTCGAGCACCGCCGCGGGCTCGCCGGGGGTCACCTCGCCCACCAGGAGCAGGCGGTCGTCCTCGGCGAGCGCGGCCGCGACCAGCGGGCGCAGGGCGGGCTCGCCCAGGAGCGCGGCGCGCTGCGGGCCCGCCAGCCGCCCCAGGCTCTCGCGCAGCAGGCGCAGGGCCGAGCGCGTCAGGAGCAGGCCGCCGAGCGCCAGGAACCAGTCCATGGCGATCACCGCGCGCGAGTAGTTCTCGAAGCGCTCGAACACGGTCGCGACCAGGACCACCAGGAGCGAGGCCAGGCTGAGCGCCTTGACCAGCGCCACCGCGTCGCTGAACCGGACGGTCCGCCACAGGCCGCGGTAGAGGTCGAACGCCACCAGCGCGCCGACCTTGAGCAACAGCACCAGCGGGAGCGCGGGGAGCGCGCTCGCGCGCAGATAGAACGGCAGGGCTGGCTCGCCCGTGTCGGGGAGCGCCACGCCCTCGAACCGCAGCGCCCAGGCGCCGAGCCAGGCCGCGCTCAGCACCAGCAGGTCGGCCAGCACCTCGACGGCGTACAGGAGCGCGCGCCGGCGCGCGCTCGCGCTCGGGAGCAGCGCCTCGCCGCTCGGCGTGCGGTAGACGGCCACCTCGCCGAGGAACACCCCCGCGAACACGGCCGAGAGCCCGCCCGCCAGGCACACGCCCACCGCGGTGCCGAGGCCGCCGCGCGCCACGGCCACCCCGGCCCCGCCGAGGGCGGCCGCCACGCCATACAGCACCAGGCACGTGCGCCGCTCGCTCAGCCCCAGCGCGAGCAGGCGGTGCGCCACGTGGTCGCGGCCGCCCTGCAGGAACGGGCGCCGCGCGCCGCGGCGGCCGAGCCACACCAGGGCGGTGTCGAACAGCGGGATCCCGAGGATCAACGCCGCCACCGCCAGGTCGCGCAGGGGGGCGTCGTCGGGGCGCGGGAGGCGGACCACCAGCCCCGCGAGCGCGAACCCGAGCGGCAGGCTGCCGGCGTCCCCCATGAACACCCGCGCGGGGGGGAAGTTGAAGGCCAAGAACCCGAGCGCCGCGCCCGCCAGGCTCGCGGCCGCGGCGGCGAGCGCCGGGTCGGGGGCGTCGCCTCCGACGGCGAGCAGGTACAGCACCGCGGCCGCGACGGCGCTCACGCCCGCGGCGCTCCCGTCCATGTTGTCGAGCAGGTTGACCGAGTTCGCCATGCCGACGTACCAGGCCAGCGTGAGCGGGCCGACCAGGGCCAGCGGCCCGGCGCACAGGAGCGGCGGCGGCCCCGGGTCGAGCGGCCCCGCGAGCATCCAGCCGGCGGCGAGGGCCTGCCCGAGCAGCTTGGCGGCCGGGGACAGCGGGCGTCGGTCGTCGAACAGCCCGAGCGCCCCGACCAGCGCCACGCCCACCAGGAGGTCGAGCGAGGCCCAGGCCAGGCCGACCGCCATGGCGAGGACCAGCGCCACGCCGCCGCCGAGCGGGACGGGGCGGCTCGACCAGCGCTCGCCGCTGGGGCGCGACACGAAGTCGAGGCGCGGGGCGAGCGCGATCACCGCGCGCGTGAGGACGGCCGCGCCGAGGGCGGCCGCGAGCAGCGTGAGCCCGTGGGCGGGCACGACCCCCGGTGGGAGCGTCACGGCCGCCCATGATACGGGGCCGGCGGCGAGCGACCGGCCGCCGTCAACAGCTCGCCGTACAGCGCGGCCACGTCCTCCAGCAGCCGCGGGGCGTCCCAGCGCGCGCTGGCCCGGCGGGCGGCGGCGCCCAGGCGCGCGCGCCGCGCGGGCTCGAGCGCCCAGGCCATGGCGTCCGCGAGCGCCTGCTCGGCCTGCGGCCCGGGGGCGACGAGCGCGCCCTCGGCCCGCGCGAGCACGCCGCTCGGCGCCTGCGCGTCCTCGCCAGACGGCGGGACGAACATGTCGGGCACGCCGCCGACCGCGGTCGCCACGACCGGGACCCCGGCCGCGAACGCCTCGACGATCGCGAGCGGGGTCCCCTCGTTCTTGCTGGCGAGCGCCAGCAGGTCGGCGTCGGCGAGCAGGGCCGGGAGGTCGCGCCGCCAGCCGAGGAGGTGCACCGCGGGCTCCAGCCCCTCGGCGCGCACGGCGGCGAGCACGCGCGGGCGCTCGTCCCCGTCGCCCACCAGCGCCAGCCGGGCGGCCGGCGCGCGCGCGCGCAGGCGGGCGAACGCGCGCACCAGCGCGGGGACGTCCTTGATCGGGACCAGCCGCCCCACCCCGAGCACGAGCGGGACGTCGGGCGCGAGGCCGAGCTCGGCGCGGAGCGCGCCGGGGCGAGCGGCGCGCAGCGGGGCGAGGTCGCGGCCCAGCGGCACCACGGCGTACTGCTCGGGGCGGCCGACGCCGAGGTCGTGGGCGAGCTCGCGGGCGAGCCCCGGCGAGAGGGTCACGATCCGATCGGTCAGGCGGGCCAGCGCCCGCTCGGCGAGGCGCGCCGCGCGCGAGCCGGTCGGGGAGAAGTAGTTCGTGAGCACGTGCCCGTGGAAGGTGTGCACCACGAGCGGCACGCCCGCCAGGCGGGCGGCGACGCGCCCCAGCGCGCCCGCCTTGGCGGTGTGCGTGTGCACGATCGCCGGGCGCTCGCGGCGCAGGATCCGCACCAGCGCGGCGAGGGCGCGCAGGTCGGCGCCGGGGCGGGGCGTCGGGCCCAGGCCCGGGACCTGCTCCAGCCGCACGCCGCTCGGCGCGGCCGCCTCGATCGGCGCCTCGCCCGGGCCGAGCGCGCCGCTCAGGAGCAGCGTCTCGTAGCCGTGGGCGCGCAGCCCCTCGCTCAGGAGCAGGCAGTGTCGGGCGGGGCCGCCCAGGTTCAGGCGCGCGATGATCCGGACGACCTTGATCGCCAAGGGCGGCCTCGCTCCGCGCCGGCGGCGGCGGCTCGGTCCGGTACGCGGGAGCCCGCGCCGTGGTTCAGGGCGGACCGGCTCACGCCGGCCCGGCGTGGGGCGACTCGATCGCCGCGCGGCGCGCCTCGGCCAGGGTCAGCCCCCGGCGGGCCTCGTCGTGCTCGGGGTCGACCGCGAGGGCGCGGCCGTAGGTGGCGATCGCCTCGGCCAGGCGGCCCGCCTCGAGCTGGGCGTGGGCCAGGGCCAGCAGCAGCGGGAGCGAGCGGGGCTTCTCGTCGAGCCCGGCCTGGGCCAGCGCGATCGCGCGGTCCCAGCGGCTGCTCGCCTCGGCCAGGCGGATCGCCTTGAGCGCGGCGCTCGTCTGCGGCCCGGGCCCCTCGCCGTCGAGCTCGGCCTCCGAGAGCGCCCGCCGGCGCGCCGTCTGCTGGGCGTCCAGCCTGGCGCGCTTGCGCTGCACCGCCGCGAGCAGCTCCTTGGCGGGCGCCGCGTCCGCGTTCCAGGCGACCACCTCGCGCAGCACCGCCTCGGCCTGCGCGTAGCGCCCGAGCTCGTACAGGATCCAGGCGAGCTGCTGGCGGAGCTGCCAGCGGCTCGGCGCCAGCTCGATCGCGCGCTCGTAGGCCGGGACGGCCGCGGCCGCGTCCCCCTTGACCACGTACAGCACCTCGGCCAGGCGCACCGCCGCCTTGATCGAGGAGGAGTGCCAGCTGCAGGCCTCGCGCAGCGCGGCGACCGCCTCGTCGATCCGGCCGAGCGCCACCAGGACGCGCGCCAGGTGGAGCCGCGCCGGGAGGTGGTCGGGCGAGAAGGCGGCGGCCAGCGCGAACTTGGCGCGCGCCTCCTCGAGCTGGTCCTTGCGGTGGTACGCCAGGCCGAGGAAGAACGCCACCCCCGCCGAGGTGGGGAGGTGGGCCTCGAGCCGCTTCTCGAGCGCGAGCATGGCGTCGAGCTCGCCCGCCTCGAGCATTCGGTTGAGCAGCCGCGGGACGGCCTGCTCGGGCTCGTGCGCCAGCGCCCGCTCGAGCTCGAGGCGGGCGCGGTCGTGCGCGCTCGCCGAGAGCTCGAGGTCGGCGAACGAGGCGTCGAGCATCGAGGCGGCGCGCGGGGCCGCCTCGGCGCCGTCCCCCGGCTCGGGGGCGAGGTCCTCGTCGCCCTCGAACGCGATGAAGCTGGTGCTGCGCTTCAGCCGGGCCTTGAGCTCGCTCAGCGCCTCCTCGCTCACGATCGCGGGGGTCTCGAAGCTGCGGGAGGGGTCGGTGCTCAGCTCGCGCGCGGCGCTCGACAGGCGGCGCGTGGCGCCGTCGGCGAAGCGCAGCTGCTGCAGCGTCGCCAGGGCCGCCTCCGCGCTCGGGAAGCGCTCGTCCATGGACTTGGCGCACAGCCGCTCCAAGAACGCCTGCACCTCGGGCGTGGCCTGCGGCACGCGGGCGCAGATGTCGGGGAGCGGCGCCACGATCTGCTTCTCGAGCACCTCGAGCGTGGAGGCGCCGGTGAACGGCGGCCGCCCGCTGATCAGCTCGAACAGCGTGATCCCGAGCGAGTAGAGGTCGGCGCGGTGGTCGAACTCGTCGCCGGTCGCCTGCTCGGGCGCCATGTACTGCGGCGTCCCGATCACCTCGCCGAACACCGAGATCTCCTCGCTGGTGCTGCTGGAGAGGATCCGCACCAGGCCGAAGTCGGCGATCTTGATCCGCGGCTCGGGGGTGATCAGCAGGTTGGCCGGCTTGATGTCGCGGTGCACGATCTTGTGGGCGTGCGCGTGCGCCAGGCCCTCCAGCACGCGCGCGCCGATCCACAGCCCGCGGCGCAGGCCCAGCGCGCCGCGCGCCTCGAGCACGCGCCGCAGGTCCTGCCCCTTCACGAACTGCATCACGATGAAGTGCAGCCCGTGAGCGCTGTCGAAGTCGTAGACCGAGACGATGGCGGGGTGCTCGAGCGTGGCGGCGGCCCGGGCCTCGCGGGCGAAGCGCTCCAGGTTGCCCTCGATGTTCATCAGGCGGGGGTGGAGCACCTTGACCACCACGTCGCGGTCGAGCCGCATGTGGTGGGCGCGATAGGCGGTGCCCATGCTCCCCTCGGCCAGCCGCTCCAGGACCAGGCAGCCGCCCAGGGCGAGGCCGATCAGCCCGGCGTCGGCGGGCGCCGGCGCGGCGCCCTGGAGGGCCGCCTTGAGCTTCTCGATCGCGTTGGCCTGCGGGGAGGTGATCAGCCCCATGCCGACCAGGACCTCGCCCAGGTGGCGGTCGGGGGTCGTCGCCTGGCGCGCGAGCGCGGCATCGAGCTGCTCGCGGGTGATGAAGCCGCGCTCGACCGCGGTCTCCCCGAACAGCAGCGAGTCCTCGCTCATGAATGGCGAACATAGCACGCAGAGCCGCGGCGAAGCCTCCGGAGGCAGGCACGCGCCTCCCGCTCAGCCGCGCGCGGCGAACACCGCCACTCCGATCGCGCCGAAGCCCACCGGGGGGAGGAGCGCCGCGACGAGCGGCGCGACGGCGCCGCGGTTGGCGAGCTCGAACAGCACCGTGCTCAGGAGGAAGTAGGTCACCCCCAGGCCGATCCCCGCCAGGACCCGCCCGTACAGCCCGCTGTAGACGCCTCCCAGCGCGAGCGGCAGCGCGGTGAGCAGGAGCGCCAGCCCGGCGGCCCCCTGCGTGTAGCGCTCGTACAGCAGCACCTCGAGGTGGCGGAAGCCGGGGGTGCGCTCGAGCTGCGCCGCGAGCTGCGCGCTCGACAGGTAAGTGGGCGCCTCGATCGAGGCCTCGACGTCGGAGGGGAGGAGCTGCGAGGGCACGAGCACGCCCTCCTCGCCGAACGAGGTCACCACGTCGCCCTGGGGCGCCCGCTCGATCCGGATCCCGCGCACGAACCGCCAGCCGCCGGCGGCGGCCTCGTAGCGCGCCTCGTGCGCGATCATCACGCTCGCCTCGGCGCCGTCGGGCGTCTGGCGAATGAAGCGCGCCTGGATCAGGACCCGCTGGCGCACGTCGTAGTGGCGCGCGCTCAAGACTCCGCCGCGGCCGTCGGGGATGTCGCGGGGCGTCTCGAGCCCCTTGAGCTCCCGCGTGCGGCGGAGGTGGGCCAGGCGCGGCATGAGCAGCTCGCGGTCGGCCCAGGCGAGCGCGCCGAGCAGGGCGGCCGCCGCGAGGAGCGGCGCGGCGACCCGGCGCGGCGCGTAGCCGGCCGCGAGGAGGGGCACGAGCTCGCCGGCCCGGATCAGCGCGACGACCGTCCACAGGCCGGCCAGCAGCACGAAGTGCGGGCTGAGCATGAAGAACAGCTCGGGGAGCATGGTCCCGTAGCGCTCGAGGAGGGCCTGCTGGAGGCCGCCCGCGTCCGCCAGCTCCTTGCCCCGGTCGCGCAGCCGCTCCACGTTGCTGAACAGGTCGATGACCCCGAACAGCGCGAAGGACGCGCTCAGGAACAGGAGGTAGGCGCGGAGGAACCGGCCGAGCAGCCAGCGGTCGACGGTCGAGGGCACGCCTCGATTATCGGGCGAACCGGGTCGAGGAGTGTCAACCGGCGCGCAGCCGGCTCAGTCCTCGCCGACGCCGCCCAGCGGGGGCTTGGAGCCGGCCGGGCGCTCCTCGACGTCCTCGAGCTCGCGCTCGGGGAGCGGCTTGAGCTCCTTCACGAACGGCAGGCTGGAGCGGTCCACCAGCAGCATGAGGTTGACGCGGCCCCGGCCGAGCACGGCGTGGCGCTTGGGGTCGGTCTTCTTGTCGACCACCCAGGCCGACTCGTTGGGGCTGCCCTCGACGGGCTTGCCGTTCGACTTGAGCACCTTGCCGGGGAGCACCACGCGGGCGCGGAAGGCGAGCCCGTCGCGCGCCCGCTCGGTCGCCGCGAGGATCTTCTTCTCGGTCGGGTCGAGCTCCTCGCCCGGCGCGGGGGCGCCGTCGGAGAACTCCTCCAGCGGGATCGCCTCGTCGGTGTCGAACCCGTAGACGACCCGGACCTTCCCGTCGCCCTCGTCGTAGAAGTCGACCCGCCGGTCCTCGCCGAAGCCCTCCATCTTCGAGAGGGTCGCGAGGTCCTTGAAGGCGACCAGCGCGTGGACCTTGCTCTTGCTCCCCTTCTCCTGGACGTCGAGCTCCTTGACCTCGAGCCCCTCCACGTTCATGCCCGACAGCATCTCCTCGCGGGTCGGGCCGCGCATGTCGCCGGGCTCGGGCTCCTCGCCCAGCAGCCGGGAGATCTCGCCGAGCACGGCGAGGTCGACCACGAAGTCGATCTGCAGCGTGCCGCTCCCGTCGGCCGCGAGCGTGAGGACCTCGCGGTAGTCCAGGCAGCCGGTCAGGAACACGCTGAGGCCCAGGGCCGGGAGGAGCGCCCAGGACGAGCGGCGGCGGGCGGTGCGGCTCATGCTTCCCTCCGCGCGGCCAGGCCGCGCGCGCTGGTATCGTGACGTTTGTCGCACACCCCCAAGCGGCGCGCAACGCACCGGCAGCGCGCTCAGGAGCGGATCGCATGGAGTCGGCAGCGCCCGAGGGCGCGCCCCGAGCGGGCCTCGGGTGGGCGGCGGCGGCGACCGGCGCGGCCGCAATAGAGCTGACGCTCGCCCTGCTCGCCCGGACCCTCGCCCGCGACGGCCTGTGCCTGGGGGAGGGCGGCCCCTTCTCCTGCGCCGCGCTCCTCCGCCCGCGCCTCGGCGCGCTCGGGCCGGCGAGCGTGTCGGACCTCGCGGTGGTCGGGGCGGCGCTCACGCTGGCGCTGGCGCTGCGCGCGCTCCTGACGCGCCCCGGCCCGCCACGCCTCGAGGCCGGCTCGGCGGCGGTCCCGGCCGCGGGCGTCGGCCTGGCCCTCGGCCTGCAGCTGCTGCTCGTGACCGCGGCGGGTCGGCTGTGCCTCCTGTGCCTGGCGGTGCTGGGCTCGGCCGGCGCGGCCGCAGTGACGCTCGCCCTAACGGCCCGACGGCGCGGCGCCGGCCTGCGCGCGCCGGCGCTCGCGTTCCTGGCCGCGCTGGTGCTGAGCGCGCCGCTGGCGGCCTGGCGCGGGGCGGCCCTGGCGGGCGAGGACGCCGAGCGGCGGGCCGCGGTGTTGGCGGCCGGCGGCGAGGCGGGCCCCGAGCTCGTCCTCGTCTCGCGCGAGGGCTGCCCCTTCTGCGAGGTGCTGCTGCTCGACGTCCTGGCCGAGCCGCCGCTG
>CAZMSZ010000348.1:0-8149 GCA_964569055.1 uncultured Planctomycetota bacterium
TCGAGGCCCATGTCCCCGACCTCGTCCAGGAACAGCGTCCCCTCGTGGGCCAGCTCGAACAGGCCCTGGCGGGTGCGGTCGGCCCCGGTGAACGCGCCCTTGACCACGCCGAACAGCTCGCTCTCGAGCAGCGAGTCGGGGATCGCGGCGCAGTTCAGCACGATGAACGGCCCGTCCTTGCGCGGGCTCGCCAGGTGGAGCGCCTTGGCGACCAGCTCCTTGCCCGTGCCGCTCTCCCCCATGATCGTGACCGCGGCGCTGGTCCGGCCGTAGCGCTCGATCAGCCGCTGCAGGGCCCGCATGGCGGGGCTGCGGCCCACGAGCGCCGGGGCGGCGCTCGTCCCCGACAGCTCGCGCGCGGTCTCGCGCAGCGCCTCGGCCCGCCGGGTCAGCTCCTGCAGGCGCTCGTGCCGGCGCAGCGCGGCCTCGAGCGGCGCGCACAGCGTCGCCACCAGCGCGCGGGCGAGCTGCCGCGCGGCCGCGTCGAAGGCGGCCCGCGCCCGCGGGTGGTCGAGGTACACGACGCCGAACGGCGCGCCGCCGCCCGAGCGGAGCGGGAGCGCCAGGACCGCGCGCGGCGTGCCCCGGCCGCGCGCGAACCGCCCGCCGCGCGCGGCCGCGTCCTCGAGGTCGACCGGCAAGCCCTCGCGCGCCACGTGCGCCACGATCGCGCGCGCGGCGGCCTGCTCGCTCAGCGCCGTCGGCTCGAGGCCGCGGGCGACCCGCACCGCGGGCTCCGCGCCGCCCTCCACCAGCGCCACCAGACCGCGCGCGGCGCCGGTCGCCTCGAGCAGGGCGTCGAGCGCGGCGCCGAGCAGCGGGTCGAGCTCGAGCCCGCTCGCCAGGACCCGCGTCATGGTGGCCAGCAGGCGCTCGGGCGCGGGCCCCGCGCGGCGCGCGTCGCCGGGCGCCGCCAGCGCGACCGCCGGCGCGGCCGCCCGCTCCAGGCCCCGTCGCAGCGCGTCGGGCAGCCCGTCGGCGAGTCGCCGGGCGGCGGCCTCGGGGGCGGCCCGCTCCAGCGCGGCCTCGTGCGGGCTGCCCGAGGCCGCGGCCTCCTCGGCGCGCGCCGCCGCGACCAGCGCCAGCAGCGCGACGTCGCCCAGGCGGCGCGCCGCCTGCTCGGCCGCCGCCAGCGAGAGCAGCCCGGGGGCGTCGAGCTCGCGTCCGGCGCGGCGGACGGCCGCCCCCAGCAAGGCCAGCCCGATCGCCCGCCGCTCGGCCAGCGGCCCCGGGAGGGCGGGCGCGACCGGCGGCCCCTCCGGATCGCTCCACGGCCGGCCCGCCCCCGCCACGTCGCGCCGGACCAGGCACAGGAAGGCCCGCTTCAGCCGCAGCGCGCCCGCCCGCAGCGTGGCGCGCCCCTCGCCCGCGGCCCCCTGCCCGGCGAGGGCCTGATCGAGCCGGGCCAGCGCCGCGTCGGTCCGCCCCTGCGCCGCGAGGACCACCGCCTCCGCCTCGAGCGTCAGCGCCTCGCCCAGCGCCCGCACGCCCGCCGCGGCGCCCTCCAGCGCGCGCGCCGCCTCGCGCGCCTGCTCCTCGTGGGCCTCGGCCTGCTCGAGGTCGCCGGCGCGGGCGCACAGCGCGGCGGCCAGGGTGCGCAGCGCCAGCCGGGCCAGCGGCGCGCCGCGCTCGAGCGCGGCCTGCACCGGCGGCGGGGCGGCGGCGAAGCGGAGCGGGCGGCGCGCCGCCTCGAGCAGCGCCGCCGGCCCGCCCGGGCGGCCCACCGCGAACTCGAGCGCCTCGACCGCCTCGGCCGCCTCGTCGGGCGAGCCGAGCGCGGCGCGCAGCGCGAGCGCGCGCCCGGTGTGCGCGAGCGCGGCCCCGACGTCGCCCGCGGCGCGCCACAGCTCGCCGAGCTCGAGCTGCGACTCGGCCACGCGCCCCACGTCGCCGAGCGCGAGGCGCAGCCGCTCGCTGCGCTGCAGCGCCTCGAGCGCGGCCGCGGTCCGACGCTCGCCCAGGCGCGTGCGCCCGAGCTCGCTCAGCGCCGCGCTCTCGATCAGCGGGTCGCCCGCCGCGCGCGCCACGCGCGCGGCGCGCCGGAAGCTGCGCGCCGCGCCGCGCGGGTCGCCCAGCGCGCGGCGGACCCGCCCCACGTTGGTGTAGGCCCGGCACAGCACCGAGGGCTGCCCCACCCGCTCGGCGATGTCGAGCGCGCGCTCCAGCGCCGCCTCGGCCTGGCTGAGCTTCCCCTGCGCCTGACCGACCAGGCCGAGGTTGTTGAGGAGCCCCGCCGAGAGGGTCAGGTTCGCCTGCTGCTCGGCCAGCTCGAGCGCCCGGCGAAAGTGCGCCTCGGCCGCGGCGGGGTCGCCCTCGTACCACGCCAGGTTGCCGAGCGTGCGCTCCGCGTCGAGCTCCGCCTGCGCCGGGTCGAGCGGCTCGAGCAGCGCGCGGGCCTCGGCCACGCGCGCGCGCGCCTCGCCGTCGCCGGCGCGGTCGAGCGAGAGCACCAGCGCCCCGGCCTCGCGCAGGAGGAGCGTCGCCGACAGGCGCGGGTCGCGCGCCGCCTCCGCCCAGCGCTCGGCGCGCGCGTACAGCCGCGCCGCGCCGGCGTGGTCGCCGCGCGCCGTGGCGACCTCGGCCTGGGCGGCCTCGAGCTCGGCCAGGAGCGGGGCCGCCTCCGCCGGGAGCGCGCCCGGCTCGACCCCGCCCGGGGCGAGCAGCGCCCGCGCGCTGGTCGCCCAGCGCAGCGCCTGGTGGGTGTCGCCCTCGGCGCGGGCCACGCGGCTGCGCGCGACCTGCAGCCGCGCGGTCAGCAGCGGGTCGTCCTGCCCCTCGAGGTCGGCCGCGGCGCCGTCGAGCGCGCGGCGCGCCTGGTCGAACGCGCCGCGGGTGAGGAGGCGCGCCGCGTAGGCCTCGCCGGCCCGCGCGCGCTCGGGGCCGGGCGGAAGCAGGTCGAGCGCGCCGCGGTACAGCTCCTCGGGCGCCGGGTCGTCTGCCGCGGCGCGCAGCGCGCGCTGGGCGGCCTCGGGCGCGCGCGCCGCGAGGGCCAGCCGCGCGCGCTCGCCCTCGCTCGCCTCGGGGTCGTCCGGCTCCTGCTCGAGCGCCGCCAGCGCCCGCCGGCAGCGCGCGGCGCGCTGCTCCTCGTCGAGCGCGTCGAGGAGCACCTTGCGGGTCACGCCGTGGCGGAAGCGCAGGCGGTCGCCCGCGCGCTCGAGCACGCCCGCCTCGAGCAGCTCGGCGAGGGCGGGCGCCTCGCCCTCCCCCGCCAGCGCGTGGGCCGTGGGCGCGCGCAGCGGGCGACCGATCGTGGCCAGGGTCTCCGCCAGCGCGCGCGCCGACGGCGAGAGCCGCGCCAGCCGCGCCGTGACCGAGTCGAACACGGTGGCGGGGGTCCCGCCGCCGAGCCGCCACTCGCGCGCCAGCTCCACCAGCAGGAACGGGCTCCCGCCGCCGAGCCGCGTCAGCCGCTCCACCTCGCCGGCGGGCGCGCCGAGGAGCGACGAGGCCACCAGGGCGCGCGCCTCGTCGGCGGTGAGCTCGCCCAAGGAGACGCGCCGGCCGCGCGGGGTGAGGGGCGCGGCGAGCGCGCGACCGAGCGGCGTGTCGTCCGCGTCGCCTGCTTCGGGTCGGCGCGCCAGGATCAGCGCCAGGGCGCCCCCGGTCTCGGGGGAGACCGCGGCGCGCGCGAGGTGCGCCACGAGGTCGGCGGCGGCCGGCGCGAGGAGGTGCGCGTCGTCGATCAGCACGGCCAGCGGGCGCTCGGCGGCGAGGGCGACCAGGAACCGCGCCACGTGCTCGTGGCGCGCCTCGGGCCCCAGCGGCGAGGCGGCGGCGACCGCCTCGCGCGCGCGCGCCGCGAGCGGGTCGTCGCGTCCCTCGCTGGCGAGCGCGATCAGGGGGCGCCAGCAGGCGTACGGGTCGCCCCCGGCGAAGGCCTGCGCGCGCAGCGCGCGCGCGCCGCGTCGCGCCAGCCGGAGCGCGGCCTCCTCCAGCAGGCGCGACTTGCCCAGGCCCTCGGCCGCGATCACCTCCAGCAGCGGCGCGGCGGCCGAGGCGCTCGCCCCGCGCGCGGCGCGGCCGAGCGCGGCCAGCGCCTGCGCGTCCTCGAGCGCCGCCACCGCCGCGGCCAGCGGCTCGGCGCGCCCCAAGAAGGCGGGCTCCACGGCGGCCGGCAGGACCTCGGGCGCGGCGGGCGCCTCACCGAGCGCCGCGGCGAAGGCGGCCCGCGTCGCGGCGAGGTCGGCCCGGGCCCGCGGGTCTCCCTGCAGCAGCAGCCCCACGCCGCGCGCCAGCGCGGCCGGCAGGTCGGGGCGGAGGTCGGACAGCGGCAGCGGGCTGGGCCGATCGGGCGGCCGCCCGCTCGCGCCGAGGTAGAGCGTGGCGCCGAGCGCGTACAGGTCGGCGCGCGGATCGGCGGGCTCGGTGGCCGCGAGCTCGGGCGCGCGCAGGGCCGGCGCGAGCGCGCCCGGGTCGAGCGCGCCCAGGCCCGGCTCGAGCAGGCGCACCGCGCCGTCCTCGGCGAGCTCGACCCGCTCGGGTGAGAGCGCGCCGTGCGCGAGGCCCAGCCGCGCGAGCGCGTCGAGGGCCGACAGCGCGGCGAGCCCCACCTGCGCGAGCAGTTCGCCATCGAGGCGCCCCACCCGGGCCAGCGCCGCGAGCGTCCGCCCGCCGCGCGGCGCGGTCACGAGCGCCCAGGCGCCCACGGCGGCCGGCGGGCCGACCTCGACCCGCTCGCAGGCGTGGACCGCCTCGAGATGGCGGTGCCGCAGGCGACCCTGCAGCGCGGGGTGCTCGGCCCCGCGCGGCGTGACCCGCTCACCCGCGAGCAGCCGCAGGCGACGCTCGCCCCCCAGCAGCTCGTCGCGGACGCGGTGCGCCCGAGGAGCGCGCGACGGCTCGTCGGACGCGGGCCCGAGCACGCGATACCGCCCGAGCAGCCAGGTCCCGACCGGGAGCTCGAGCGCCAGCCCGGCGTCCGCGGCCTCGACGGCGCCCGCGGCCTCGAGCTCGCTGCCCGCTTCGGTGTGCACGACAGACCCCCTTCGCCGCGCACCAATGGTACCCCGTACGCCGGCGGGGGCGGGCGGTTTCAGGGCGCGGAGGTCGGAGTCCGAGTCGAACTCCGACTCGGACTCGGACTCGGACGGGCTGACATCAGTCCATCGCGACGCTGGGTAGCGTGGCTTCTCTCGAGTCGGGCGAGAGAGGAGATATGGAATATCAACAGGGAACAGGAAATGAGGGCACGAGGAATGGCTCGCGCTCATCGTGGGCGCATCGGCGATAGCCGTTCTGGCGTTCCCGATTCCTCATTCCCTGTTGATATCTCATAGGTCCGGGCGAGCTGGACTCACGCCATCTGCACCCTTCGAGCCCGAGGCAGACCTGCTCGCCTGGGGAGGGCGACAGGAGAGGTACGATGGCCATCTGCGCCTCGCGCGTGTCCGCCGGCGGTGGTATACGCAAGACATGAGCACTGCTCTGCCCTGGGCCGACGACATCGACAGCCGGACCAACGAGTACGTCCGGCGCTGGATGCGGCACTTCCCGCAGCTGCGCGCCACGGCGATCGAGTCCTGGCTGGAGCGCCTCGAGGCCCACACCGTGCCGACCCGGTTGCGCGTGCTGACGGCCGAGGAGCGCGACCTCCTGCTCGAGTCGCACTGGCGAGAGCAGCACGACCTCCCGCCGCTCGAGCCGGCCGCCTTCGACAAGCTGGTGCTGTCGCTCGAGCAGCTCGTGCGCTGGGGGCAGGACCGCTCGCCGGTGGGGGCCGCCTTCGTCCGGCTCGGGTTCCGCGCGCCGCTCGACAGCGAGGCCGGCCTGGGGGCCGACCTGGCGGTGGACGGCGGGCCCGAGGCGCTGCACGTGCTCGAGAGCAGCGCCCGGGTGTTCGACGACGTGTGCCTGTCGCAGGAGTGCGGCTACCTGCCGGGCGTGGTGGTGCGCCCCTGGCTGGAGATCGAGCCCTGGCAGGAGCTGCGCGCCTTCGTGCGCGGGCGCCGGCTGGCGGGCCTGAGCCAGCGCCACGCGGGCGCGCGCCTGCAGGGCCTGGTGGAGCGGGTCGACGCGCTCGAGGAGGCGGCGCAGCGGTTGTGCGCGCAGCTCGGGCCGAGCTGGCCGCTCGACGACCTGGTGGCCGACCTCGTGGTGGACCCCGAGCGGGGCGAGGCGAAGCTGCTCGATCTCCACCCCTGGCTGCCGTGGTGCGACGGGGCGCTGTTCCACTGGGAGCAGGACTCGTTCGCCTCGTACGCCTTCCGCTACCGGCCCTGACGCGCACCCTCGGGGAGCGGCGCCTCGCGCAGCGAGACGCCGCGGGCGAGCGAGACGCAGCCGGCGCCGCGCCCGCGCCGGACGTGGCGCTGTCCGCGCCCCCGCGCCCGAGCCACGGCGGCGTGGCGCGCCGTTCGCACCACCGCCCGGCGCCGAGCCGCCGGCAGGAGGTGCCCCGTGGTCGCGACCCGCTCGCTCCTGGTCCTGCACGCGATTCCCTGGTGGGCGCTCGCCCTGCGCGGGGTCGGAGCGCTCGCGTTCGCGGCGCTCGCCTTCCTGTGGCCCGGGCTGACCTTGGTCGTGCTCGTGGCCTTGTTCGCCGCGTACGCCTTCGTGGACGGTCTGACGGCCCTGGTGACCGGGATCGGGGCGCGCTGGTGGTCCATGGTCGCGCTCGGCGTGCTCAGCGTGGCGGCGGGCGTGGCCGCGCTGGCGTGGCCCGGCCTGACCGCGCTCGCGCTGGTGTACCTGATCGCCGCCTGGGCGGTCGTCCGCGGCGCGTTCGAGCTGGTCGCCGCCGTGCAGCTCCGGCGCGCGATCGAGGGCGAATGGTTGCTGGCGCTCTCGGGGATCGCCTCGATCGCGTTCGGGGCGCTGGTGGCGGCGTTCCCCGGGGCGGGCGCGCTGTCGATCGTGTGGCTGCTCGGGGCGTTCGCGGTCGTGCTCGGCGCCCTGTCGCTGGCCGTCGCGTTCCGGCTGCGGACCGACGCCCGTCGGCTCGCCTCGCGGGCCGCGCCGGCGCGCAGCCGCGACGAGGCCCTGCTCACGCCCAGCGGAGCGCCGCGGCGCGACGTGCCGTGAGCGCCCACGCGACGCGTGCCGCGCGTTACAGTCGCAGGCCGAGTCGCAGGAGGGAGAGGCCATAGGCGCGCACGGCCACCACCACCACGGGCACGACCACGGGCCGCGCCCCCACGTGTGCGGCGCCCCCCAGGACCGGGGGCCGGCCCAGCGACGGCGCCTGCTGCTGACGCTCCTGTTGGTGCTCGCCTACATGGTCGCGGAGGCGATCGGCGGCTGGGTGTCGGGCTCCCTCGCCCTCCTGGCCGACGCCGGGCACATGTTCTCGGACGCGGCGGCCCTGGCCTTGTCGCTGTTCGCGAGCGTGCTGGCGTCGAGGCCGCCGAGCGCGCGGCGGACCTTCGGCTACTACCGCGGCGAGATCCTGGCGGCGCTCGCCAACGGGGCGCTCCTGGGCGCGATCGCGCTGTTGATCTTCTGGGAGGCGCTCCACCGGCTGGCCGACCCGCCGACCGTGCAGGCCCCGCTCGCCATCGCGGTCGCCGGCGGCGGCCTGGCGGTCAACCTGCTCGGGCTGTGGGTCCTCGGCGGCGACCACGACAACCTCAACGTGCGGGCGGCCTGGCTGCACGTCCTCTCCGACGCGCTCGGCAGCGTGGGCGCGATCGTGGCCGGCCTGTTGATCCTCGGGCCCGGCTGGGGCTGGGCCGACCCCGTGGCCTCGCTCCTGATCGGGGTGCTGGTGGTCGTGTCGGCCTGGCGCCTGCTTCGGGAGACGGTCTCGGTCCTGATGCAGTCGGTGCCGATCCACCTCGACATCGTGGAGATCCGCACCGCGGTGCTCGACGTCCCGGGGGTGGTCGACGTGCACGACCTGCACGTGTGGACGATCACCAGCGGCGTCGAGTCGCTGACCGGCCACGTGGTCGTGCGGGTGGTGTGCCACCGCGAGGAGCTGCTCCGCACGATCCGCGAGCGGCTCCACGATCGGTTCGGGATCGACCACATCACGATCCAGATCGAGCCCGAGGGCTTCGAGGAGCACCACCCGCTCCCGGTGTAGGGCCTCCCCTCATGCTCGTGCTCGTGCTCGTGCTCGTGCTCGTGCTCGTGCTCGTCTGACGATTCCACACATCTCGTACGAGCTCCACCTAGGAACGAAGCGCAGAGAGCGCTGAGGACGCAGAGA
>CAZMSZ010000349.1:0-8110 GCA_964569055.1 uncultured Planctomycetota bacterium
CGGAACCGAAGCCGGAGCCCAAGCCGGAGCCCAAGCCGGAGCCGAAGCCGGAACCGAAGCCGGAGCCGAAGCCCGAACCGAAGCCGGAGCCGGAGCCGAAGCCGGAGCCCAAGCCCGAGCCGAAGCCGGAGCCGAAGCCGGAACCGAAGCCGGAGCCCAAGCCCGAGCCGAAGCCGGAACCGAAGCCGGAGCCGGAGCCGGAGCCCAAGCCCGAGCCCAAGCCCGAACCGATTCCTCCTGCTCCGGCGGAGACGCCCCCTCCGCCTCCGCCGGAGCCGGAGATCCTTCCCCCCGATCCGGAGCCGCTCCCGCCGCCTCCGCCACCGCTTCCCGAGCTCCCGCCGCCGCCGCCGCCCGAGCCCAAGCCGCTTCCGCCGCCGCCGCCCGAGCCCAAGCCGCTCCCGCCGCCCACCACGCCCAAGCCGACGCCCAAGCCGCTGCCTCCGGCGCCCAAGCCCAAGCCCCGGCCGCGAGTGGTCGAGCGCCCGCCGCTCCCCCCCGAGATCGGCAGCGAGACCGTTCAGCAGCGGGACCGCCGAGTGCTGAAGTCCATGACCCAGCTCGAGGACTTCGCGCAGTTCCGGCGGGCGAAGCGCAACGAGGAGGATGGCCCGATCCCGGGCATCCTGTTCACCAACGAGAGCGAGCGCGAGTGGCTCGACATCATCGCCCACTTCGACCTGCTCCCGTTCGCCTACCAGGCGAGCGCGCCGAGCAAGGGCTTCGTGGCGATCGACTTCCTCCGCCGCGAGTTCGTGCCCAGCAAGGAGCGCGACGAGAACGGTGTGATCGACACGCGCTACCTCACCGAGCGCTACGCGCAGCGCAACATCGAGCTCTCGCCGCGGCTGCCGCTGCTGGTCGGCGCGCGCGCGATGATCACGCGCAGGTTCGGCATCCCGGCGCAGGACCTCGCGATCTCGCTGGCGGCGCCGCGCGAGCTGATGGCCTACCTCAACTGGCGCGCGTTCGAGGCGTGTCAGGAGCGGGGGCACGACCCCAAGGACGTCCGCGTGTGCCTCGGTCGGCTGGTCCGCGAGGGGAACACGTGGGTCCTGCGCGTCGATCGCGTGCTGCTCAAGAAGCGCGCGGGAGGTCCGTCATGAGCCCGCGGGTCCTTCAAAGCCTTGTCGCTCCTCCAGGGCTCCAGTACGCTCCAAGCACAACCCCGTCACTCCCTTACGCTCATCCGGGAAGGAGGGCCTCGTGACCCATCCGACCGCGCGCGCCTTGCTCGCCGCCCTGCTGCTGCTGCCCGCCTGGCCCGCCGCCGCGCAGGAGGCGGCCGCCGCCGACGAGCTCCTCGACAAGGGCGACTACTACTTCAAGGCGGGCTACTACTTCAAGGCGAGCGAGAGCTACCGGCTCGCGCTGCTCGAGGAGCCGACCAGCCCCTGGAAGAAGCTCGCGTTCGGCCACGCGCTGTTCGCGATCGGCAACTACAGCTACGCGAGCTACGCCCTGCGCCGCGGGGTGGCCGAGCTCGAGGAGGAGCCGAGCTTCCGGGTCGACGTCGCCGGCCTGTTCCCCTCGCGGCGGAAGTTCACCCAGGCCCTGCGGGATCTCAAGCGCTACGTGACCTACAGCCCGCGCGATCCCGCCGGGCTGACGGTGCTCGGCTACGTCCTGTTCTCGATCGATGGGGAGGAGCAGCGCTGCCGCGCCATGTTCGAGTACCTCAAGCGGCTCGACCCGGGCGACCCGTTTGCGGAGTTCTTCCTCGCTCAGCTCAAGCGGCGCACGCGCGACCAGGTGCGGGAGGCGGCTCCCGACACCCCCGTGGGCGAGCTGCCCGACCTGAGCGACCTCGACGAGGACGTCCCGCCGCCGGCTCCCCTCGAGACGCCCGAGCAGCCCGAGGAGCCGACGCCGCCGCCGGCGCGCCCGACGCCCAAGACGCCTCCGATCCAGGAGGTGGTGCCCGCGCCGACCAAGCAGGCCGAAGAGCTCGAGCAGGAGTGGCCGGCGCCGACCCCCGCGCCCGCCCGCTGAGGAGACGACGCCATGTGGATCGTGAAGAACCAGCTCCGCGCCACCCTCAGCCTCCGCGGCCTCGACGTGTCGATCGCCGCGGGGGAGCAGTTCGACCTCGACACGCTGGGGCGTGAGCGCGCCGAGCGCTCGAACCAGGTCCAGGTCGCGTTCGAGGAGGGCTACCTCGAGAACGTGTTCAAGGCCTCGGCCGCCGAGCGCCAGGGCGGCGGCGGCGCGGCCGCCGCGCTCGCCGCCGCGGCCGCCGCCGGCGTCTCGGCCGAGCACTTCGATGCGCGGCTCGAGGCGTTCAAGCAGGAGGTCCTCTCGGAGCTGCGCACGCTGCCGCGCGGGCCGGAGAACGGGGAGGACCACCGCGCGCAGTTCGAGGAGCTCCGCGCGGCGATCAGCGGCGACATGAAGGAGCTGGTGGGTGAGCTGAAGCTCGTCCGGGAGCGGTTCGCGACGGTGAAGGGGCGGATCGCGGAGGACCCGAGCCTGTCGGAGGCGGAGGTCAAGGCGCGGCTGGCGTTCCTCGAGGAGCAGGAACGGCAGTTGCTCAAGAACTTCGAGACCGTGGGGAAGCGTGTGGAGCAGGAGCAGGGCGACGTCGTGAACATGGCGGACCTGCTCGCCGACCTCTAGCTCGCGCTTCCCTCACCCGCGCCGGCACGGCGCAAGGACGGAGAGAACCATGGCCAAGGCAATCGACATCGGCACCTCGTTCATCGTCGGCGCGCGGCTCCAGGGCGGCAAGGAGGTCCTCACGATCGAGCGCGACGCGTTCTTCTCGATGGAGCGCGAGGACTTCGCCGAGGAGATGCTCGACGACGCGGGCGCCAAGTACATGATCCGCGGCGACCAGATCTACGTGGTCGGGGACGACGCGCTCAAGTACTGCATGATCACCGGCAAGCAGGACTCCTACCGCCGACCCATGGCCCAGGGCGTCCTCAACCCGGGCGAGGAGGAGGCGATCCCGCTGATCGAGATGCTGATCCAGGCGATCGTCGGGCGCGCCGAGACCCCGGGCGAGGTCGTGGCCGCCACGATCCCCGCGGCCCCGCTCGACGCGAACATCGACGTCACGTTCCACAAGATCGTGCTCGAGCGCTTCCTCAAGCAGCTCGGCTACGACGTGCGCTGCCTCAACGAGGCGCTCGCGATCATCTACGCCGAGAACCCCACCGTCCGCGAGGAGGACGGCACCACGGCCCCGTTCTCGGGGATCGGCGTCTCGTTCGGCGCGGGCATGACCAACCTGGTGGTCGCCTGGCGCGCCAAGCGCCTGTTCGAGATCAGCGTGGCCCGCGGCGGCGACTGGATCGACCAGAACGTCTCCAAGGTGCGCAACGTCCCGGTCGGCAAGGTGACCCACGAGAAGGAGCGGCGGCTCGACCTCACGAACGTCGACCCGCGCAACGGGATCCAGCTCGGCCTCGAGATCTACTACGAGGAGCTGATCCGTCACGTGCTGCGCGAGTTCAACGCGCACTTCAAGTCGACCCAGACCACGTTCACCAACCCCATGGAGGTCGTGATCGCGGGCGGGACGGCCTCGGTCCCCGGGTTCATCGACCGCTTCAAGAGGCTCCTGGCGGAGGAGGGCTCGCCGGTGCCGATCGGCGAGGTGCGCCTCGCCAAGGACCCGCTGCGCGCCGTCGCCAAGGGCGCCCTGGTCGCGGCGCTCTCCATGGAGAAGAAGAAGCTCAAGAGCCAGGCGGCGGCGGCGCCCGCCCCGGCGGCGCCCGCGCCGCGCCCGACGCTCGGGAACGGCGGCGGCAACGGCGGGCACGGCCACGGCCCGGCGGTCCCGGCGCCCACCATGCCGCAGGCGCAGGTCACCAGCCGGCCGCCGACCGACGACATGCTGCCCGACGCGGTGGACGTCGAGGCCGGGGTGTAACGCGCGAGCCTCGGGCGGAGAGCCATGAGCGACGACCTCGAGATCATCATCGAGCCCGACGTGGTGCCGCGCGGCACCGTCGACCTGCGGGCGCTCGACGCGCCGCCCGGCGCCCGGCCGCCGGCCGTGCGCATCGACGCCTCGGGGCGGGTGTTGCCGCTCGGGCTCAGCTCCCGGATCGACCTGAGGACCTCGGGCGAGCGCGCCCGGCAGCCCGCGGAGGAGCCGCCGCCGACCACGGTCACCACCCCGTCGTTCGACCCGGTCCTCGCGGCGACGCCCGACGCCGAGCCCGACCCCGACGCGGCGGCGGCGGTGCCGCTCCCCAGCGACGCCGAGCTGGCCGAGCTCGACGCGGCGGCCAACCGGCCGATCCCGCCGCGGCCGGCGGCCGCGCTGGCCGGCGGCGAGCGTGAGCTCGTCACGGCCGGCGCGCCCGCGGACGAGCTCGAGTTCGACACCCTGGGCGGGACCCGCCTGGGGACCGCCTGGGAGGTCAGCCGCCTCCTCCTGTGGCTGCTGTTCTGCACGGCGTCGGTCGTGCTGCTGGCGCTGTGGCTCGGCCACCGGCCGCTCTGGCGCGACGGCGAGGTGGCGTCGAGCGACGAGGTGGAGATCGGGCCGGGCCAGCCGAAGCCCTCCCAACAGCCGCCTCCCGAGCCCGACACGGCGGCGCTGCTCCCGACCGACGCCGCGGTCGTGCCGGACGCGCCCGAGCAGCCGGCGGCGACGCCCGAGGAGCCGGTCCCCGAGGAGCTCACCCCCGAGGCCGTCCCCGAGGAGATCCCCGCGGAGCCCCCGGCGCTGCCGGAGCCCGAGGAGGTCAGCCCGGAGCTCGCGCCCCAGGGCGAGCCCGCGCCCACCGCCGAGGAGGCGCTCGCCTCGCTGCGGGCGATCGCCGAGCAGGTCGAGACCGGGGCCGAGGTCGAGCTCGCCGAGGACGCGCAGCTCGCCGCGCGGATCGCCGCGCTCCGCGCGCAGGCCGCCGAGGCGCTGGCCGCCGGCGAGAGCGAGCGGGCGACCGCGGCGCTCGAGGAGCTGCTCGGGCTGTTGCCCGACGACCCCGACGGCCTGTTCCAGATGGGCGTGGTGCTCGAGACCGCCGAGCGCTACGAGGACGCGGAGGGCTACTACGCCCGCACCACGGAGGTCGCCCCGGCCGACCCGCGCGGCTGGAACAACCTGGCGCTGATGCAGCTGCGGCGCGGCGCCACGGCCGAAGGGAAGGCCAGCCTCGAGCGCGGGCTCGCGGCCGCGCCCGGCGACCCGAACGTCCTCACCAACCTCGCCAACCTCATGGTGGACGCCACGCCCAGCCAGGCGCACCCGCTCTACGACAAGGCGCTGGCGGGCGACCCGAACCACGTCCCGGCCCGCCTCGGGCGCGCCCGCGCCCGCGAGCGGCTCGGCGACGGCCTGGGCGCCCACGAGGACTACACGCTGCTCACCTCGGTCAAGTCGGCGCTGGTCCGGGCCGACGCCCACGGCGGCCTCGGCCGCCTGGCGCGGAGCGAGGGGCGGCTCGACGCGGCGGTGGCCGAGTTCGAGGCGAGCATCGCGTCCGCCGACCGGCCCGAGGTGCGGGTGAACCTCGGCTCGGTCCTGCTGGCCCTCGGCCGCACGACCGAGGCGGTGCCGCACCTCGAGCAGGCGGTGCGCGCCATGCCCGACCGCGCCGTGGCCTGGCGCACGCTCGCCGTCGCCTACGCGCGCCTCTCCAAGGAGCGCCCGCGCTACCAGGAGCCGGCCAAGAAGGCCTACCAGCACGCGATCAAGCTCGAGCCCGACAGCTGGATCGGCTACTACAACTACGCCCTGTTCGCGGAGCAGACCGGCAACTTCCCCGTGGCGATCCAGCTGTACGAGCGCGCGATCGAGCGCGACCCCAGGGCCTGGCGCGCGTCGGCCAACCTGGCGCGCCTGTACCACGAGGGGAGCGACTCGACGCGCGCGCTCGAGATCCTCGACCGCGCCGTGCAGCACGCCGACGACGCGGCGGAGCTCCACCTCCAGCGCGCCTACCTCCTCGCCCAGCAGTCGCGGGCGATCGAGGCGCGCGCGGCGCTGCGGCGGTTCATCGCCCTGGCGCCGCCCGGCGACCCGCGCCTCGTCGAGATCGAGCGCCGGCTCAACGAGCATGGCGGCTCCTGAGGCCGCGCCCGCGCCGCCCGCCCGCCGACAGCGCCACAGCCTGCTCAGCCGGCTGGTGGCGCTGATCGGCCTCGCCTTCTTCCTGGTCGAGCTGGCGATCGTCGGCACGTTCACCGGCTTCTACTGGTGGGCGCTGCGCGAGGACCGGATCGATCACCTCGCCCGGTTCGCCGCCGCCGCCCACTCGCCCGTGCGTGACGCGCTGCTGCGCGAGCGCGGCGCGGGGCCGGCCGAGGAGGACGTCGACGCGGACCTCGACGCCGCGCTGGAGGGGCAGCTCCCCGCCGTCGCCGCGCCCGACCGCTTCATGGCGCCCTCGGGCGCGCCGGTCGAGGTGTACGTGCTCACGCCGGGGCGGGCCTACCGCTTCTCGCGCGCCGGCCTCGAGCCGAGCGATCCTCCGCCCGACCTGGCGCGCGAGGTGGAGGCGTTCCTGCTGCGCGGCGAGCTCGCGCCGCGGGTGCTGCCCGAGACGGGGCGGATCGTGCGGATCGAGCCGCTCCCGCTCGGCGGCTCCAGCCAGCGCGAGTCGCACGCGGTGCTCTACCTCGAAACGTCAATGGAGGACATCGAGCGCCAGGTGGTCACCTACGGCCTGGTGGCGTTCGGCACCGGGGCGCTGGCGATCCTGTTCACGGCCATGGTCTCGATCGGCTACCTGCGCCGCACGCTCCTGGTCCCGCTGTCGCGGATCATCCGCGCCGACAACGCGGCCCGCCGCGGCGACGCCGAGCGGGGCGTGATCGACGAGGGCGAGATCCCCGACGACGAGGTCGGCACGATCATGCGCAGCCGCAACCACATGCTGCTCGGCATGATCGAGGCGCAGCAGGACCTCGACCGCAAGAACGCCGAGCTGGCCGCCCAGCGCGAGGAGCTGCGCCGCTGGGGCCGGGAGCTGGAGCGCCTGGTCGAGGACAAGACCGCCGCGCTGCTGCGCGCGCGCGACACGCTCTACCGCAACGAGAAGCTGGCCGCCCTCGGCCGGCTGGCGGCCAACGTGGCGCACGAGATCAACAACCCGCTGGCCTCGATCGCGGGCTACGCCGAGGCGACCCGCGGCGAGCTCGAGGCGAGCGGGCGGCCGCAAGACGAGGAGACGATCGGCGCGCTGCGCACGATCGAGGAGCAGGCGTTCCGCTGCAAGGACATCCTCAAGCGCCTGCTCGCGCTGGCCCGGGTGGACCCGCCGCGGCTGCAGCCGGTGCTGGTCGCCGGGCTGGTGCGCGACACCGTCGAGTTCGCCGAGCACGCGCTCGACCGACGGCAGGTCGAGGTGCGCCTGGACCTCCCAGACGGCGGCGGCCCCGAGATCCAATCCGACCCTGGGGCGCTGCAGCAGGTGGTCTTGAACCTGCTCGAGAACGCCGCCGACGCGGCGGCGACCGGCGGCGCGCAGCCGCCCTGGATCGCGGTGTCGTTGCTCGAGGGGCCCGCTCGGGTGGGGCTGCGCGTCGAGGACAACGGCCAGGGGGTGGCGCCCGAGCTGCGCGAGCGCGTGTTCGACCCCTTCTACACGACCAAGCCGGTCGGCCGCGGCACGGGCCTGGGCCTGGCGATCTGCCAGTCGCTCCTCGAGCGCCTCGGCGGCCGGATCGAGCTCGAGCCCCGCGACCCGGGGCGCGGCGCCAGCTTCGTGGTGTGGCTCCCGGTCGAAGGGCCGGGCGCGGCGGCGCCGCCGTTGAAGACCGGCGCGCTCGACCGCACGGCCGCGCAGGCGCGCACGGCCGCCCACGCCCGACCGGGCGCACCTTCGGGGGCGCACGTCGACGGCTCGGCGCTCCTCGACGCGCACACGCGGGCGATCACACGCGTGGACACGCGGGTCGACGTCGACGAGCTGCCTTGAGCTACCGCCCCCCGCGGCCTCCCGGCGGCCGGCGCGGGGCGCGATTGGGCCGCGGCTGCGGCGGGCGCTGCTGCTGCGGCGGACGCGCCGGGCGGGCGCCCGGGGGCGGCTGCTGCCTGCCGAGCGGACGACCCGTGGCGGGCCGGGGGGGCTGCTGGCCGGGGCGCGGCGGGGGCCCGGCGGGGCGGGCGGGCGGCCGCACGCCGGCGGGAGCGCCGGGCCGGGCGGGCGGC
>CAZMSZ010000350.1:0-2788 GCA_964569055.1 uncultured Planctomycetota bacterium
ATCCGGGCTAGCTGGCTCCCCGATAGCGCACGTCGAGGTAGCGGCGGATCAGCGGGCCCGAGAGCCGGAACGGGTCGGCGTCGACCGTCGGCACGCCCAGCCGCTCGAGGCCCGTCAGCACGCGGCGCCGCTCGGCGAGCAGGTCGCCCGCGACGGCCTGCTCGAACAGGCTCTGGGCGTCGCTCGCCTCCGCCTCGAACAGGCGCTGGAGGTGGGGGTCCCCCACCGCCACGAACACCAGCGCGTGGCGACGCGTGAGCGCCGCGAGCGTGGCGTGCATCTCGTGGGCGCTCAGCTCGTCGGTGAAGTCGGTGAACACCACGATCAGGCAGCGCTTGCGGTGGTGCGCCTCGAGGTGGCTCGCGGCCCTGAGGTGACTCGTCGGCTCGGCCGAGGCGGGGAGCTCGCCCAGCGCGCGCTGGATCGCCTGCAGCTTGTCGAGCCCGCTGCGCGGCGGCAGGTAGGCGAGCGGGCGCGCGTCGAACGCCAAGAACCCCACCCGCTCGCCCCGTCGCAGGGCGACGGCGGCCAGGTCGAGGACCGAGGTCATGGCGAGGTCGAGCTTGGTCACGCCGTCGACCAGCGCGCTCATGAGCCGCCCGCAGTCCAGGGCGAGGATCAGCTCGGCGTTCCGCTCCACGCGGTACTGGCGGACCATGGGCCGGAAGCGGCGCGCGCTGGCGCGCCAGTCGATCCGCCGCAGCTCGTCGCCGACCACGTACTCGCGCAGCGACTCGAACTCCTGCGCCGCGCCCAGCCGGCGGATCGTGCGCTGCCCCATCTCCTCGAGGGTGGCCACGCGCGAGAGCAGCCACTCCGTCTCGCCGGCGGGGCGGCCCGGCGCGACCACCACCCGGTCGTCGAGGGCGGGGCGCTCCTGCCAGACGAGCAGGCCGAGCGGGTGCTGAACGCGCAGCACGGGCGCGGCGAGGGCGTGGCTCCCGCGGGCCAGGCCCTGGAGCGCGACCTCCCAGCGCGCGCTCGCGCCCGGCGCGAGGCGGACCTCGGCCTCGAGCCCGACGCCCGCGAGGCCGGGCGGGAGCGTCTCGCCGAGGGCCACCACCAGCTCGCGCGTCTCGCGGTTGGTGATCCACACCGTGTAGCCGCTGTCGCGCCCCACGTACTGGACCGCGGCGAGCTCGCGGCCGACCTCGACCGCGCCCCGGCCCGGGCGGAGCAGGACGTCGAGCCCGAGCAGGAGCGCGAGCAGCGCCGCGACCGCGAGCCACACCCGCTCGAGCGCCGGCACGAGCGGGACGGCCGCGGCGAGCACCAGGAGGCTCAGCGCCGCCCGCACCAGCAGCGGGGTGGGGACCGGGACGCGCGGCGCGCCGCGGACCTCAGCGCGGGACGGGGACGGCATCGGCCAGCTCGCGCAGCACGGCGTCGGCGGCCCGCCCCTCGACCTCGGCCGCCGCCGTGAGCAGGATCCGGTGGCGGAGCACCGGCACGAACAGCCGCTTGACGTCGTCGGGCACCACGTAGTCGCGCCCCTCGAGGGCGGCGGCCGCGCGCGCCGCGAGCTGCAGCAGGACCGTGGCCCGCGGGCTCCCGCCGAGCTGGACGTGGACGTGATCGCGCGAGCGGCGGACCAGGTCGACGAGGTAGCGCACGACCGCCGGCTGCAGCGTCACCCCCACCACCTCCTCGCGCGCCGCGGCCAGCTCGGCCGGGCCGGCGACCGGCGTGATCGAGCCCAGCAGCGCCGACAGCCCGGCGGTGTCGCCGCGGTGCTGCTCGAGGATCCGGACCTCGTCCTCCGCGCTCGGGTAGTCGAGGTAGACCTTGAACAGGAACCGGTCGAGCTGGGCCTCGGGGAGCGGGTAGGTCCCCTCGTACTCCACCGGGTTCTCGGTGGCGAGCACCAGGAACGGGCTGGGCAGGGCGCGCGAGGCGCCCTCGATGCTGACCTGCCGCTCCTGCATCGCCTCGAGCAGCGCCGACTGCGTCTTGGCGGGGGCGCGGTTGATCTCGTCCGCCAGCAGCAGGTTCGTGAACACCGGGCCCTCGATCGTGTGGAAGGCGCCGCGGGCGAAGTCGAACACCTGCGTGCCGGTGATGTCGGAGGGCATGAGGTCGGGGGTGAACTGGACCCGCCGGAACTGCAGCCCCAGCGCCGCCGCGAGCGCCCGGACCAGGGTGGTCTTGGCCAGCCCCGGGACGCCCTCGAGGAGCACGTGCCCCTCGCAGACCAGCGCGATCACGAGCAGCCGGACCGCCTCCTCGTGGCCGACGACCACCTTGGCGACCTCGCGCTGCAGCGCGTCCTGCAGCTCCCGGATCCGAGTCACGTCCGCGCCTCCTCGCGTGCGCGCCCCAGCGCGCGGGCCTCGTTCGCCACCGTCCGCAGCTCAGCCTCGCCGAAGGGCTCGGCGCGCTCCACCCGCGCCGCGAGCCGGGTCAGCGCCGCCGAGTCCTCCTCGTCGGCCGCGCCGGCCTCGAGCCGGGCGCGGTGGGCCTCGATCAGCGCCCGCGCCGCCGCGCGGTGCCGGCCGGCGCGCAGCTTGATGTCCGCCAGGCTCAGCACGAACTCCTCCTTGGCCCGGCGCGGGACCGTGCGCGCCGCCGCGGGCGGGCGCGCGGGGACCGCGCCCCGCCAGGCGAGCACGAGCGCGAGCAGGAGCACGGCCAGCACCGGGTAGCGCAGGGTCGTCCCGGCCACCCACCGCCCCAGGCCGCGACGCTCGGGCATGCCGTGGAGGTACTCGTCGAAGTGCAGGCCGCGGCGGCCGCCGTCGCTCGCGGCGTCCAGCAGCGCGAGCGCCAGCGGCCCGAACCCCGAGCGCGC
>CAZMSZ010000350.1:2888-8053 GCA_964569055.1 uncultured Planctomycetota bacterium
GGCGAGCGTGTCGCGCGGGAAGGGGTCGACGATCACCAAGGTCGCGCCCTCGGGCGGGGGGAGCTTGGCCAGCGAGGTGTGGTGGCGGCTCACCTCGAGGCCCAGCCGGCGCGCGACCTCGAACAGCCCGCGGAACCCGCCGGCCGCGGCGCCGTACGAGGAGCGGCGCCGCTCGGGCTCGGGCGCGCCGACGAGCCCTTGCACCAGGAACGAGAGCGCCACGAGCACCGCACAGGCGCCCGTCAGCGAGAGGGCCAGCCGCCGCGCGGCGCGGCGGCGCGCGGCCAGCGACGCGCTCTCCTGCAGGGCCCCCACCTCGAGCGAGAGGGAGGGCGGCTGCGCGCTCACCGCACCGCCTGCCCGGGTCCGACCCGGCTCGCGATCGCCTCGAGCGCCCGGTCGAGCTCGGCCAGCTCCGCTGGGGTCAGGCGCCGCCCGCCGTAGGACACCCGCTCCACCGCCGCGCCGAACCGCTCCAGCTCCTCGGCGCGCTGCGCGTCGGAGGCGAACGACCGGCGCAGGCGCGTGAGGACCTCGCGGTTGGTCCAGCCGCGCGCCACGGCCAGGACCTGCCGCTCGGCGAGCAGCGCGAGCAGGGCGAGCAGCAGCGTGCGCGAGGCCTCCTCGAGCGCCCCGGCCTCGGCCAGCCGGCGCGCCTCGCGGCGCAGCTCGCGGTAGCTCCGCATGCGGGCCTCGGGGAGCGCTTCCTCGGCGAGCGGCGCCTGCGCGCGGCGATCGGAGCTGCGGAAGGCGAGGCTGATCGTCCAGCCGATGTGCGTGAGCAGGGCGATCAGCAGCAGCACCAGCAGCGCGAGGATCACCCAGAACGCGACCGGCGAGGTGGAGTGCATCGCGGCCAGCTCGCGCGCCACGTCCTCGAAGAACGCCTTGAGCTCGGCCCACATGGCGGCGAGCAGGTCCTGCGAGCTCGCGTCGCGGACCTCGAGGCCCTCGCGCAGCGCCGGCTCGGAGAACACCTCCTCCACCGCGCGCTCGACCTCCTCGGCGCTCGGCCGCGCGACGGCCGCGCCGGGCACGAGCGCGCCGACGGCCGCGAGCAGCGCCGCGGCCGGCAAGGCCCGGCGACGTGCCATGCGCTACGCCGCGTGCTCGGCGCCCTGGGCGCCGATCTGATCCACGAAGCCCGACAGCGCCTCGAGGTCGAACGCATCCTTGCGGACGCGGACGTCGAAGTAGTACGCGACCGGCGCCACCGCGCCCGGCAGCCCGATCAGGATCCCGGCCAGGTACTCGACGACCGCGCCCAGACGAGGATCGAGCTGCAGCGTCTGGACGACCATCCCGACCCCGATCACGATCGCGATGATCAGGAGCGCGATCACCAAGGCGAACCCGATCACTCGCCCCCGGTTGTCCTCGCACAGCTCCTTGCTGCGCGCCATGGCGTCCTGGAAGCCGAGCTCCTCGACCATGAGGGCGGGCACCGAGACGTAGTACCAGGCCAGGAAGATCAGGCCGGGCACGATGCAGAGGACCATGCCGAACCCGACCAGGAGGCCGACCGCGAGCGAGACCAGGATCACGCCGCCGAGCTGCTTGAAGGCGCGCCCGATCGCTTGCCCCACCGAGACCGACCCGCCAGTGAAGCTGCTGGCCACGATCAGGGTGCTCGACCCCTGCATCAGGCCCTGGGCGAGCACGTTGACCACCAGGAGCACCGGGGTCGCGGCGAGCATCGCCATCGGGTCCTGGGCCCCACCCGTGCCCTGGATCACCAGCTGGATCACGAGCTGCGGCAAGGTGAACAGGCCGACCAGCACGGCCAGCGGGGCGAAGTGCCTCACCGCGAGGCTGAAGGTCAGCCCGAGGAGCTCTCCGAAGTCACGCTCGCGCAGCTCGACCTTCATGAATTCCCTCGTGTGGGCAAGACGGTGACTATAGGAGTCCAGCCCTGGAGCTGCAACGGGGTCCTGCGCCCGGCGCGAGCGGCGTGCGGCTCAGAGGATCAGCGCGGCCGCCACGCCCAGCGCGGCCGCGAGCGCGACCGCCAAAATGACCAGGAGCAGGGGCCCGTTACGGGAGAGCTCGTCGACCATCTGGCCGAGGCGCTGTCCGCCCTTGGCCTGCGCGGGGAGCTCGGGGATCTTGCGCCGATCGGTGGGCACGAGCTTCTTGCCAGGCGCGACCTTGGGCTGCTCGTCGCGAGCGAAGCTGATCGCGCCGCCCTCCTGATACTCGACCCGCACCCGCGGGCCGCCCTCGCCGAGTTGGACGACCGCGTGGTTGGGGACGGTGATCGGCCCCTCGCTCAGCGCCAGGCCGTTGACGGTGGTCCCGTTCTGGCTGCCGAGATCGATCAGCTCGAGCAGGCCGCTCTGCTCGCGCAGCTCCGCGTGCACCGCCGAGACCCGCACGTCGCGCTCGGGGTCGAACTGGAGGGCGCACGAATCGGCCCGGCCGAGCCGGATCGGGAGCTTGCGGAAGGTGTCGACGTCGTCCTTCCGCGAGCCGGAGAGGTGCGTCACGCGTACTTCGATCGCCACAGGATCTCGACCCCTGAACGACTTACGACCGCCCTGTCAGGCATTCCCTGATCGCAAGCGTTCCCGGTGAGCGACTTTAGCCGCTCCCGCCCGTTCGCGCACTACGGCCCTGGGCAGAGCGGCAGCGTGCGCCGGCGCGGGGGGAGCGGCTCGGTCACGAGGTCGAACCGCCCGTGGTCGAACGGGCGCCCGGGGGCGCCCTCGGCCGGCACGAGCCGCTCGCGCAGCCCGCGGGCCGCCAGCTCGAGCGCGCGGTGGTGGCAGTACGGGTTGTTCCCGGGCCGGCCGAGGGTGACGTGCGCGGTCCAGGTGCAGCCGCCCCGGCACACCTCGGCGTAGTAGCAGGTCGCGCAGAAGCCCCACGGCTCGATCGCGCGGTCGCGGACCTGCCGCAGCGGGAGCGACGCCTCCCAGGCCTCCGCCAGCGGCCGCTCCCGCACGCTCCCGCCGGCGTAGGGGGCCGTCGGGAGCGAGGGGCAGCCCTTGATCGTGCCGTCCGCCTCCAGGCCGAGCGCGTGGACCCCGGCGGTGCACCCCGCGGTGTGGGCCCCGGGGGCGCGCTCGCGCAGGGTCGCCTCGTGCGGTCCGAAGTAGCCGACGTTGTTGCCCGGCCACAGCGTGACCCCCAGCCCGGCGCCGCGGCGCTTGAGGGCCGCCAGGCGCGGGATCACCTCCAGCACCTCGTAGGGCTGCAGCAGCCAGTCGGGCCGGTCGGCGGCCCTCCCCATGGGGACCGTGAGCTGGACCTGCCAGCCGTGCGCGCCCTCGGCGGCGAGGAGGTCGAGCACCCCGTCGAGGTCGGGGAGCGAGCGGCGGTTGACCTGCGTGTTGCCCGAGACCGCCACGCCCGCCGCGCGCAGGTTGGCGAGCGCCGCGCGCGCCGCCCGGAAGGCGCCGCGCACGCCGCGCTGCTCGTCGTGCGCCGCCTCCAGGCCGTCGAGCGAGACCGAGGCGCTGGCGACCCCCGCCGCCGCGGCGCGCTCGGCCCGCTCGCGCGTCATGCCGCGCCCGCCGGTGACCAGGGTGCACTGCATGCCGGCGCGCACGATCGCGGCCGCGACCTGGTCCCAGTCCTCGCGCAGGTAGGCCTCGCCCCCGATCAGCGTCACCTCGCGCGCGCCCATGGCGGCGAGCTGCTCGACCACGTCGAGCGCCTCCGCCGTGGAGAGCTCGTCCGGCCGCGCCCGCCCGGCGCGCGACCCGCAGTGACCGCACGCGAGGTCGCAGCGCAGCGTGAGCTCCCACACCACGTGGACCAGCGAGGTCGGCCCGCGGACGCCGTGCAGCCGGGTCATGGGGCCGAGGGTAAGCGGGGGGGCGCGATTCGGCCACGTGATGGTGGCGCGCGGCCCGAGAGGCTGTCGCATCGAAGAGGCACGGGCACGGGCGCGACTCGGTTGGCGCAACGATCCGTGGAATCGTCAGGCGGGCACGGGCACGAAGGCTGGCGCGAGAACGACGGCCTCCCAGCCGATCCCATTCCCCGCTGCGGCCCTGCCTTCCCTTCCCTGAGACAGACGCGAGTGGTACGCTCGCGTCGCGGAAGTCATGGCCAAGATCCGGATCCAGTGCGGTGAGTGCGGACACGAAGCGCGGGTCCCGGAGCAGTTTCGGACCCGCAAGGTCCGCTGCCTGCGGTGCCACGCCAAGCTGCGGGTCCCCGAGGACGCGCCGCTGGCGGAGCCGCGGGAGGCGCGGGCCAAGGTGCCTTCGCGGCCGCGCAACCGCACGACCCGCGCGCGCTCGCTGGCCGACCGCGCCGAGGTGCGCGCGACCCGCGGCGGCCCCTCGTCGCGCACGCGCCGCGAGGCGCTGAGCACGGTGCGCGAGCTGCTGCACGAGTACGACCACGCGATCGAGTCGGTCCCCCGCGGGCTCGAGGTCGACCTGCGCGGCGTCCCGTTCGGGCTGGCCCGCACGCTGGTCGAGGAGATGCTCGAGTGCCGGGCGATCCGCGACGTCAAGCTGGCGGGCGGCACCGGCGAGTGCCGGATCGTGATCACGCTGCAGGGCTGGGACTTCGACCCGGAGGACTCGTTCGCCGACGACGACGAGGACACCGAGGTGTTCCAGCGCGGGCCGCAGCCGGCGGGGGACTGGACCCCGCGGGGCCTGATCGAGACCGCGGTCGGGGTGGAGGACGCGACCGACCCGGCCTGGCACCTCGCGGCCGACGCGCCGGCGGTCCCGCCCGAGTCGACCATGCAGTCGCTGTTCGCGCGCGACTCGGCGGGCGGCGAGGCGATCGAGCCGCTGCGGCTGTTCGAGCGGGCCAAGCAGCTGATCGACGACGGCGAGCCCGAGCAGGCCGCCCCGCTGCTCGAGCGCGCGGTCCGCGCCGACATGAACTTCGCGCAGGCGGTGCACCTGTTGGGCGGCGCCTACGCCTCGATCGGCGACTTCCACCGCGCCCGGCGCGCCTTCCGCCACCTGGCCAAGCTCGAGGCGGACAACCCCGAGGCGCACGTCCTGTACGCGGCGGCGGCCGTCCGGTGCGACCGGTTCGAGGAGGCGAAGCTCTCGCTCGCCACCGCGATCCAGCTCGACCCCGAGTATCGCCAGGCGTACCGCTACGCCGCGCAGCTCTACGACAAGCTGGGCGAGCCGGAGAAGGCGCGCAAGTTCCGCGCCCGGTATCAGGCGCTGAAGCTGCGCGGGTAG
>CAZMSZ010000351.1:0-3503 GCA_964569055.1 uncultured Planctomycetota bacterium
TCCGAATCCGAGTCCGAGTCCGAGTCCGAGTCCGAGTCCGAGTCCGAGTCCGAGTGGCTGTCGCCGCAGATCCACGCGCCCCCTTGGCGTGGCGCTGGCCCGAGGTGTCGTCTCGCTCTTCGCGCTTGCGCCTCTGCGCTTCGTTACCGCTCCGAGTCCGCGACCTCGCGCTCCGCCGGCACGTCGTCGAACAGGACGCGCACGGCGGGGGTCTCGAGGTCGTCGAACTGGCCGCTCCGGATGGCGCGCACGCACACGAGGACGGCCAGGGTCATGAAGCCCAGGGCGAGCGGCAGCACCAGCGCGATCACCTCCACGGGACCTCCTTCGGGCGACGCAAGGAGCTCGTCACCACGCCCAGGCCGCTGAGGGGCATGATCACGGCCGCGACCAGCGGCGTGATCAGGCCCGCGATCGCCAGGGCGGCGGCGACGAGGTTGTAGCCCAGCGAGATCGCGAAGTTGCGGCGCACCGTGCCCAGCGCGGCGCGGGAGAGCGCGAGCAGCCCTGCCACGGGCTCGGTCCCGGGCTGAGCCAAGAACACGTCGGCCGCGGCGAGGGTCGCCTCCGAGCCGCCGTGCACCCCGATCCCGACCGTGGCTGCGGCGAGCGCGGCCGCGTCGTTGACCCCGTCGCCGACCATGACCACGGGTCCCTCGGTCAGGCCCTCGCGCACCCGCGCCAGCTTGTCCTCGGGGAGGAGGCCGCCGTGCACGTCCTCGGGCGGGAGGCCGAGCGCGGCGCCGATCGCCGCCACCACCTGCGGGTGGTCGCCCGAGAGGATCCCGACCCGCCAGCCCGCCCGCTCGAGCGCGCGCACGGTGCGCTCGGCGGCGGGGCGGAGGGGGTCGCCGAAGCCGGCCACCGCGCGGACCTCGCCCTCCACGGCCACGAGCACCGGGGTGCGCCCGAGCGCGAGCTGCCCCGCCAGGGCCTGCTCCGCCCAGGGCGCGAGGTAGGCGCCGGCGCGCCGCAGGCACGCGGGGGAGCCGACCCGCAGCTCGCGGCCGTCCGCGCGCCCGACCAGCCCGCCGCCGACCTGCTCCACCGGGCCGTCGAGGGCGGCAGGGGTCACGTGCGGCAGCGCCTCGCGGAACCCCGCCGCCAGCGGGTGCGCCGAGGCGGCCTCCAGCGCCAGCACCAGCGGCTGCGCGGCAGGGTCGCCGTCCCACGCCAACAGCGCGCTGCGCCCCTCGCTGAGCGTCCCCGTCTTGTCGAGCCAGATTCGCCCGCGCCGCTCGGCCAGGCGCTGGAGCACGTCGCCGCCCTTGATCAGGACCCCTGCCCGCGCGGCGCGCCCGAGCGCGACGCTGATCGCGAGCGGCGTGGCCAGGCCGAGCGCGCAGGGGCAGGTCACGATCAGGAGCGCCACCGCGTGCTCGACCGCGGCGGCGGAGTCGCGCGGGAGCCACACCGCCAGGGTCAGCGCGGCCAACAGCAGCACGGTCGCCGCAAACTTCCCCGCGATCCGGTCGGCGAGCTGCACGACGGGCGCCTTGCGCCGCGAGAACGCCTCGACCTGCTGCATGAGCTGGCCGACGCGCGTCTCCTCGCCCGTGCGCTCGACCGCGAGGCGCAGCACGCCCGAGAGGTTGACCGTCCCGGCGTGGACCGCGTCCCCGGGGCCGACGCGGACCGGGCGCGACTCGCCGGTGAGGAGCGCGGCGTCCACCCGGCTCTCGCCCTCGAGCACCCGCCCGTCGCTCGGGATCGGGTCGCCAGCGCGCACCAGGACGGTGTCGCCAGGCGCGAGCGCCTCGAGCGGGACCTCCACCGCCGCGCCGTCCGCCTCCACCCGCCGCGCGGAGGTGGGCGAGAGCGACTGCAGCAGCTCGGCCGCGTCGGCGGCGGCGCGCCGCTGGCGGTGCTGCAGCCAGCGCCCGATCAGCAGCAAGAACACCAGCAGCGCCACGGTGTCGAAGTAGATCTCGCCCGCCCCGCGGATCGTGTTGAACGCCCCGTAGCCCAGCCCGACCAGGAGCGCGACCGCGATCGGCAGGTCCATGTGCGGCGTGCGCGTGCGCACCGCGGCCCACCCGCCGCGCAGGAAGGTGCGCCCGGGACCGAGCACGGCGGGGATCGTGAGCAGCAGCGCCGCCCCGCGCAGGAGCCCGGCCATCCCCCCCTCCATGTCGCTGAGCGCGCCGCCGTACAGCGCGAACGCGATCAGCATCACGTTCCCGGCCAGCGCGCCCGCCACGGCCAGGCGCACCAGCAGCGCGCGGTCCTCCGCGCGCCGCCGGTCGCGGAGCGCGACCCCGCGGTAGGGGTGCGGCGGGTAGCCGAGCGAGTCGAGGGTGCGCGCGATCTGCGAGAGCGGGGTGGCGCTCGGGTCCCAGGTCACGGTCGCCAGCGAGCGGCCGAGGTCGAGCCGCGCCTCGCGCACCCCGCTCACCAGGCGCGGCAGCTTCTCGACCAGCCACACGCACGCGCCGCAGTGGACGCCCTCGAGGTACAGCTCGATCGTGACCAGCCCCGGGCCCGCCGGCCGGACGTAGCGCGTCGTGAACGCGGGCGCGTCGACCTCGCCGTAGCGGCGCGCCGTCACGGCGGCGGGGCGATCGCCGCCGCCCAGGCGGCGGTAGGTCGCGTCGAGGTCGTGAGCGCGCAGGACCGCGGCCACCGTGGCGCAGCCCTCGCAGCAGTAGGCGGCTTCACCAGCGGCCCCGCGCCGGGCAGGCGGGACGGGCTCGCCGCAGTGCGCGCAGGCGAGCTCCGCGGGCGAGGCGAGGAGCGCGAGCTCAGGGCTCATGGCAGCAGGGGAGGTCCTTCTGGGCCTCGACGGTGGGCGGCGCGCCGCGGGCGGGTGTGGCGGGCGGGCGAACGGCGGCCCGCTGCACGATCAGGCCGGCGCCGAGCACGATCAGGAGCGCGCCGCTCAGCGCGGGGAGGCGGGGGCGCAGCCCGCGCAGGGCCGTCTGAAGGCCGATCCCCACCCCCAGCAGGGTGGGCGTGTTGCCCGCCCAGAACGCGGCCAGCACCGCGGCCCCGGCCGCTGGGTGCCCCGTGCCGGCCGCGGCCACCACGTGCAGCCACAGCCAACCACAGGGCAAGAACGGCGTGAGCGCGCCCAGCGCCAGCGCGCGCCGCAGCGGGCTGGCGCGCCCGGCCCGGCCGAGGAGCCGGGTCACCAGCCCTCCCAGCCCGCGCGTGCTCCCGCCGGGCAGCCGGGCCAGGTCGACCTTGCCGCGCGCGATCGCGAGCGCGCCCCACAAGACCATCAGCGCGCCGGCCGCGACCGCGACCCCGCGCTGCAGCCCGGCCTGCTGGCCGAGCACGTCGACGCCGGTGCCGAGCGCGCCCGCGACCGCCCCGATCACGAGCAACGTCAGCAGCCGCCCGAGCTGATACAGCCCATGGCCCGCCAGCCAGGCCCCGCGCCCCACCTCGCCCGCCCCCACGTAGGCGCCCACCAGCGGGCCGCACATGCCGGCGCAGTGCAGGCTGCCGAGGAAGCTGACGGTGAAGACCCCGAGCAGCAGCGCGCTCACGCTCGCCTCACC
>CAZMSZ010000351.1:3603-7980 GCA_964569055.1 uncultured Planctomycetota bacterium
CGAACCGCAGCTCCCAGCGCCCGGGCCGCGCCAGCGGGAGGACGGCCCGATACGCCCCGTCGCCCGCGCCGGCGAGGTCGGCGCGCACGGCCTGGGCGCGCCGCGCCTTGTGGAACGCCTCCAGCGCGACGGCGGCGCCGTCGAGCGGCGCGCCCGCGGCGTCGCGCAGCCGCGCGCGCAGCTCGCGCCGCCCGCCCTCGAGGGGGCCCGCCTCCAGCTCGAGCGACCAGCCCAGCGCCGCGTTGCGGGCCGCCTGAGCCTGCGTGGCCTCCCAGGCCAGCGCCTTCCGGTAGTAGTCGGGCTCGGCCACCATGCTCGGGTCGGCGAGCGCGTAGGCGATCAGGACCGCCTGCGTCCCGACCGCGAACAGGAGCAGGCCCACGACGATCCCGATCCACGTGCGCGACGCGCGCGCCTCGCCGCTCGTGGAGGAGGGCCGCTGGCCGCGGAGCTGGGCGGGCTGGCGGCTCACGATCACTCCCTCGGCGCCAGCAGCGTGTACTCGAGCACCTGCGCCTCCTCCGCGCCCGCGCGCAGCCGCAGCACCAGCGGGCGCTTGCCGGCGCGGAACGCGCTCGGCGGCAGCTTGACGAACACCGTCGTCGTGCGCGCCTCCCCGCCCGCGACCGTGAGCGGGAACTCCGGCGCGACCAGCGCGCCCGCCGGCAGGTCGCTCGCCTCGAGCGCGAACGTGCGCGCGGTGGGGCCGAGGTTCTCGACCTTGATCCGGAACTGGTTGTTCACCTCGCCGGTGGGGAGCACGGCGTAGGGCGCGCCGATCCCGCGCAGCGCGAACACCTTGGTCTCGCCCCGGCGCGTGAGCCCCAGGGCGAGCAGCCCCGCGAGCAGCGCCAGCAACGCCACGTAGACCCCCACGCGCGGGCGCAGCAGGCGGCGCGGCTGGCCGGCCAGCTCCGCCTGGGAGGTGTAGCGGATCAGGCCGCGCGGCAGACCCACCCGGTCCATGATCGCGTCGCAGGCGTCGATGCACTGGGTGCAGCCGATGCACTCCATCTGCAGCCCGTCGCGGATGTCGATCCCGGTGGGGCAGGTGACCACGCAGGCCTGGCAGTCGATGCAGTCGCCGCGCGCGGCGGGCGCCGGCGCCTCGAGCGCGGCGCGCTTGGCCTTGCCCGGCTTGCCGCGCGGCTCGCCGCGGCCGGCGTCGAACCCCACGATCAGCGAGTCGCGGTCGACGAGCACCGACTGCAGCCGACCGTAGGGGCAGGCCACCAGGCAGGTCTGCTCGCGGAACCACACGAAGTCGAGCACCATGGCAGCCGTCACGCCGCCCATCACCAGGAACGCGGTGGGGTGCTGGAGGGGCGAGCCGGTCATCCAGCGCAGGAGCTGCTCCCAGCCCACGAAGTAGGCCAGGAACGTGTGGGCCAGGAAGGCCGAGATCAGGGCGAACGTGACGTTCTTGAGCGCCCGCCGCGGGCTGAGCCCGTCGCGGTCGAGCTTGCGCTGCTCCTGCGGGCTCCCCTCGAACAGCCGCTCCAGCGGCCGGAACAGGAACTCCATGTAGACCGTCTGCGGGCAGGCCCAGCCGCACCACACCCGGCCGAACAGGGCGGTGACCAGGAAGACCCCCACGAACAGCGTGAGGATCAGCACCATCAGCAGCGGCGTGTCGGTCGGGCGGAACGTGGTGCCGAGCAGCGTGAACTCGCGCTGCACGACGTCGAGCAAGACCAGCGGCTTGCCCCCCCATCGCAGCCAGGGGATCGCCACGAACACCGCCATCAGGAAGTAGGCCAGCGCGCGGCGCCGCGTCCAGAACCGCCCGAGCGAGAGGCGCGGGCGGATCCAGCGCCGGCGGCCGTCCTGCTCCAGGGTGGCCAGCACGCGCCCGGGGGCGCTCGGCCCCGCGCCGGGGACCAGCGGGAGCGGGCGGGGCTCCGGGCGCGCGGCGGCGTTCACGTGCGGCTCCACCCCCACGTCAGCTGCCCGCGCCGGCCTCGGCGACGGCGGGCGTCACGCGCTCGCCCTCGGGCGCCTTGGCGCCCGGGGGGTCGGTCCCGCGCAGGGTGAGGATGAACGCCACCAGCCGGTGCACCTCCGCGGGCGCGAGCTGGTTGCCCCAGGCGATCATGCCCTTGGCGGGGACGCCCTCCGTGATCGTGCGCGCGATGTCGGTCGGCTTGCCGCCGTGCAGCCAGTGGTCGTCAGTGAGGTTGGGCCCGATCAGGCCCTGGGCCTGCTCGCCATGGCAGGCGGCGCACTTGCCCAGGAACATGGCCTGCGCCGCGGCGACGGCCTCGGCGTCCTGGGCGAGGGCCAGCATGGTCTCGTCGGTCGCCGGCCCGCCGCCGCCGGCGCTCGCCCGCTGCGCCGCGAGCGCGCTGCGGTCGGCCGCGTACTCGTCGGCCACGCCGGGCCCCTCGCCGACGTGGTAGTAGAGCACGTACGGCACGGTGAACAGGACCGTGAGCACGAACAGCGTCGCCCACCAGCCCGGGAGCGGGTTGTCGTACTCCTGGATCCCGTCGTAGCTGTGCTCGATGACCTCGCCGCTGCTGATCGCGGCCGCGCTCACCTCGCGCGGCTCGAGCTCGCGCGCGTCCTCCTCCTCGATCACGCCGACCCTCCCCCGGCGCCGGGCGCCTCGTCGAGCGGCAGGCGCGCCGCCCGCTCCCACAGCTCGACCTCTCGGCGCTGGCGCACGATGCGCAGCACGACCCCCGCGAAGGCCGCGAGGAACAGGACCAGGGCGACCTGCGGATAGGTCGCGAGGTCGACGTGGCTGATCACGTCCTGCAGGCTCACGGCTACTTCCTCTGCGCCACCTCGGGGGTGGCCTTGATGTCGGTGCCCAGGCGCTGGAGGTAGGCGATCAGCGCCACGATCTGCTTGTCGTGATAGCGCGCGGCCGCCTCGGCCTGGCGCTCGGGGTCGCCCGGGTGGAGCTGCTCGCCGAGCTCGCGCGCGACCTCCTCGGCCTGCGCCCGCGCGAGCGCCTCGGCGTGGACCACCGCGTCGCCGTAGGGGACGCCGAGCATGGCCATGGCGTCGACCCGCGGCTGGATCACCCCGAACTCGATCCCGTCCGCCAGCAGGTGCGGGTAGGGCGGCATGATCGAGCCGGGCGTGACGGCGGCCGGCGCCTCCATGTGCTGGAGGTGCCACAGGTGGGGGTACTTCCCGCCGACCCGGTGCAGGTCGGGGCCGATCCGGCGCGAGCCCCACTGGAAGGGGTGGTCGTAGACGAACTCGCCGGCCTTGCTGTAGGCGCCGTAGCGCTCGGTCTCGGCGATCAGCGGCCGGACCATCTGCGAGTGGCAGTTGTAGCAGCCCTCCGCGATGTAGAGGTCGCGCCCGTACAGCTCGAGCGGCGTGTACGGCTTGACCGAGGCGATCGTGGGCACGTTGCTGCGGATCAGGAACGTGGGCACGATCTCGAACAGCGAGGCGACCGCGACCGCGGCGATCGTCCACAGCGTGAACGTGAGCGGGAGCGCCTCCCACACCCGGTGCCAGCCGGCCAGCGCGAAGCGGTGCAGGTTGAACACCGGCTCGGCGGTCGGGCTGCGGCCGCGCCGCCAGGGCGAGGGGTCCTCGGCCGGGGGCGCGTAGGGCGCGAGCGCGGGCGCCTCGTAGACCGGCTCCTCGAGCGTGGCCGGGGCCGAGCGCCAGGTCATGAGCAGGTTCACCCCGCACAGCAGCGCGCCGCCGAGGTAGAGCGTGCCGCCCACCACGCGCACCCAGTACATCGGGATCACGGTGGTCACGGTCTCGATGAAGTCGGGGTAGGCCAGCCGCCCGGTCTCGTCGAACGCCCGCCACATCAGGCCCTGGGTCAGGCCCGCCGCGTAGATCGCGACCACGTACAGGAGGATCCCGATCGTGCCGGCCCAGAAGTGGACCTCGGCCAGCCGCCGGCTCCACAGCTCCGTCTGGAACAGCCGCGGGAGCAGCCAGTAGATCATGCCGAAGGTCATGAACCCGACCCAGCCCAGCGCGCCCGCGTGGACGTGGGCGATCGTCCAGTCGGTGTAGTGCGAGAGGGCGTTGACGCTCTTGATCGAGAGGAGCGGGCCCTCGAAGGTCGCCATTCCGTAGAACGTGATCCCGACCACGAAGAACTTGAGGACCGGGTCGCCGGCGACCTTGCTCCACGCGCCGCGCAGCGTGAGCAGGCCGTTGATCATGCCGCCCCACGAGGGCATCCACAGCATGACCGAGAACAGCATCCCGAGCGTGGCGGCCCACTCGGGCAGGGCGGTGTAGTGCAGGTGGTGCGGGCCGGCCCAGATGTAGATGAAGACCAGCGACCAGAAGTGCAGGATCGAGAGCTTGTAGCTGAAGACCGGCCGGTCGGCCGCCTTGGGCAAGAAGTAGTACATCAGCCCGAGGAACGGCGTGGTCAGGAAGAAC
>CAZMSZ010000352.1:0-3937 GCA_964569055.1 uncultured Planctomycetota bacterium
TCAACCACGACATCCAGGAGATCCTCGACGCCCAGACCGACGCCTGGGGGATCAAGGTCACCAACGTCGAGATCAAGCACGTCGACATCGACGAGACCATGGTGCGCGCGATCGCCAAGCAGGCCGAGGCCGAGCGCTCCCGCCGGGCCAAGGTGATCAACGCCGAGGGCGAGCAGCAGGCCGCCGAGAAGCTGGTCGAGGCCGCCCACAGCCTGGGCCGCGAGGACCTCGCCATGCAGCTCCGCTACCTGGCGACGCTCCAGGACATCGCCGGCGAGCGCGCCTCCACGATCGTGCTCCCGTTCCCGGTGGAGCTGGTCGCCGCCGCCAGCCGGGCCGCCGCCGCCAGCACGCGCCCGCGCGCCGCGGCCTGAGGAGCTGTCGCTCGGCAAGTCGCCTCGGCTCGCGAAGCGGAGTACGAAGCGCAGAGAGCGCCGGGACCGCAGAGAATCTCTGCGTCCTTGGCGCCCTCTCCGCTCGATCCTAGCGGTTGGATCGTGGCGAGCCGTGTGGCTCAGCCATTCGCCAGCACGCGGTCGATGTCATCCCACGAGCGCACGTGCACGCGGCGGGCGCGCTCCTCGCGCAGCATGGCCACGAGCTCGCGCAGCTTCATGGAGCGCTGCTGCGCCACCCCGTAGCGGCGGACCGTGACGGCCTCGTCCGTCTGCTCCTGCTCGCCCACGATCAACAGCAGCGGGATCTTCTTGACCGTGCCCTCGCGCACCTTCTTGCCCAGCTTCTCGGCCGAGGTGTCGGTCTCGGCGCGGAAGCGCTCGGCGCGGAGCGCGCGCGTGACCCTGTCCGCGTACTCCTGGAACTTCTCCGAGAGCGGCAGCACGCGCGCCTGGATCGGCGCCAGCCAGGTCGGGAACGCGCCGCCGTAGTGCTCGATCAGGAACGACACGAACCGCTCGTGCGTGCCGAGCGGCGCGCGGTGAATGCAGTAGGGCACCTTCTCCTGGCCGTCGCGGTCGACGTAGGTGAGCCCCATCCGCCCCGGCACCGCGAAGTCGAGCTGGTTGGTCGAGATCGTGAACTCCTTGAGGCCGACCGTCTTGAGCTGCACGTCGATCTTGGGGCCGTAGAACGCCGCCTCGCCCTTGACCTCCTCGAACGGGAGGCCGGTCTCGCGCATGGCCTCGCGGACGCGCTGCTCGGAGGAGGCCCAGGCGGCCGGGTCGTCGACGTACTTCTCCTTCCCCTTGGGGTCCTCGGGGTCCCACAGGGAGAGGCGCATGAACCAGCCCTCGAGCCCGAACAGCTCGTAGTAGCGGCGGTGCAGGTCCATGACCCGCACGAACTCGTCGCGGATCTGGTCCTCCGTGATGTAGATGTGCGCGTCGTTCATCTGCATGCCGCGCACGCGGGTCAGCCCCTGCAGCGTGCCCGAGCGCTCGTAGCGGTAGACCGTCCCGTACTCCGCCAGGCGCAGCGGCAGGTCGCGGTACGAGCGGGGCCGCGCCGCGAAGATCTTGTGGTGGTGCGGGCAGTTCATGGGCTTGAGGTACAGCGCGTCCTCGGGCCCCTCCCCCTCGCCCTCGAGGTGCATGGCCGGGAACATGCCGTCCTTGTAGAGCCGGAGGTGGCCCGACTTCTGGTACAGCACGCCGCGCGTGAGGTGCGGCGTGCGGACGCGCTGGTAGCCGTCCTCGAACTCGAACTCCTCGGCCAGCTTCTCCAGCTCGTCGCACAGGACGGCGCCGTTGGGGAGCCACAGCGGGAGCCCCTTGCCGACCTCCTCGTCGATCACGAACAGGTCGAGCTCCTTGCCGAGCTTGCGGTGGTCGCGCTTGAGCGCCTCCTCGCGCGCCTTCTCGTAGGCCTTGAGCTCCTTCTTGTCGGCGAACGCCCAGCCGTAGACGCGGGTCATCATGGCGTTGCGCTCGTCGCCCCGCCAATAGGCGCCCGCCACCGCGTGGAGCTTGAACGCGCCGCGCGGGATCTGGCCCGTGTTCTCGACGTGCGGACCCTCGCACATGTCGAGGAACGGGCCGTTGCGATAGAAGCTGAGCGAGCTGATCCCCTCGCGCTTCAAGAGCTCGGCCGCGTACTCGCGCTTGTAGGGCTCGCCCATCTCCTGCTCGATCAGGGTCAGCGCCTCGGGGCCGGGCAGGTCCTCGCGCGCGAAGGCCTGCTTCTCCGCGACGATCGACTCCATCAGCTCCTGCAGGCGGGGCAGGTCCTCCTCGCTGATCGGCTCGGGCAGGATGAAGTCGTAGTAGAAGCCGTCGTCGATCGCCGGGCCGAAGCCGAGCTTGGTGCCGGGGCGATACCTCTGCATGGCCTGCGCCAGCACGTGGGCCAGCGAATGGCGAATCCGGTGCAGCCTGTCCTCCTGCGCGGCGTCCTTCATGCGGTGCTCTCCAGCTCGGCGCGGTAGTGTAATCGACGCTTCACCGAGCGTTGACGCACAGCGCCACGCCCCGCTGTCGAGCGCGCGCGCCGCGGAGGGACCATGAGCCAGCTCGCCGCCCAGGACATCATCAAGACCTACAAGAGCGTGTTCCTGCGCGGCCTGGCCACGGTCCTGCCCACCCTGCTCACGCTGTGGATCGTGTTCGCCAGCTCGGAGTTCATAGGCAACGTGATCGCGGCGCCGATCGCCGACGGGATCAAGGACGTGCTCGTCTCGACCGAGCTCGGCAACCGGATCACGTTCTCGGTGTGGGAGAACCTGCTGCTGCTCGAGAAGCCCGCCCCGCGCCTGGCGCCCGCCGGGCTCAGCGACGCGGAGCGCGCGCGCTTCGAGCGCGAGGAGCTCGAGCGGATCGAGCTGAGCGAGGAGCAGCGCCAGGCCGACCTGCGCGCCGAGATCGACGCGCGCTTCCCCAAGTGGGTCGGCGTGGTCCTGGCCGTGGTGCTGGTGTTCATCGTCGGGTTCTTCACCGCCTCCTTCCTGGGCTCGTCCGCGTTCGGCCTGGTCGAGTCGTGGGCGGCGCGGGTCCCGCTGGTCAAGAACGTCTACCCCGCGGCCAAGCAGATGGTCGGGTTCTTCGTCTCGGGCGACGAACAGAAGAGCTGGCAGGCCGTGGTGGCGGTCGAGTTCCCCCGCCCCGGCCTGTGGTCGATCGGGTTCCTCACCTCGGAGAACGTGCCCGAGGTGGCGGCGCAGGCGGGCGAGCGCGTGCGCGGGGTCTACCTCGGCACCCCGGCCGCCGGGCAGGTGGTGCTGGCCCGCGAGTCGGAGATCGTGCCGGTCGACATGACCGTGGACGAGGCGCTGAAGTTCCTCATGAGCGGCGGTGTGATCGGCCGCGACCCCGGCCGACCGCCCGAGAAGCCGCGCCTCCCCTGGCAGGGCGCGCCCTCCTCCGGGCTGTAGCCGGCGAGCGGTTGCAGTCACAAACCGTTGGCGCTACGCTGCCTGAGTCAGAGGGGCAGCCCCTCTCGCAGCCTCAAACCCCACGAAGGTGTGTCATGCCCACGGCGAGCAAGAAGGAGATCGTGTTCTCCGTCGCCAACAAGACCGGGCGTCCCAGCGCCGAGGTTTCGGCGGTGTGCCAGAGCTTCCTCGACCAGATCGTGGACGAGCTGGCGGCCGGTAACCGGCTGGAGTTCCGCGACTTCGGCGTGTTCGAGCTCAAGCGCCGCAAGCAGCGCACGGCGCGCAACCCCAAGACGGGCGAGTCGGTCCACGTGCCGGCCCGGACCGTGGTGGCGTTCAAGCCGGGCCGGATCATGAAGGAGAAGGTCGTCGACGTCGTGCCGCAGTAGCGGCGGCGGACGCAGGACCTGACGAACTTCGAGGGCGCGCGGCCATGCCGCGCGCCCTTTCGTTTGTGGGGAGCTCGAACAGGAAAGCAGGAGGCGGGTTCGCCGGCCGGGCGGCGTCGGCTTGGCGCTCGAAGAGAAGAGAAGAGAAGAGAAGAGAAGAGAAGAGAAGAGAGGGACAGGAAAGCAGGAAGAACAGGAAAGCAGGAGGCGGGTTCGCCGG
>CAZMSZ010000352.1:4037-7976 GCA_964569055.1 uncultured Planctomycetota bacterium
GAACAGGAAAGCAGGAGGCGGGTTCGCCGGCCCAGCGGCAGCGGCTTGGCGCTCGAAGGGAAGAGAGGGACAGGAAAGCAGGAAGAACAGGAAAGCAGGAGGCGGGTTCGCCGGCCCAGCGGCAGCGGCTTGGCGCTCGCAGAGAGATCTCTGCGCTCTCTGCGCTCGTTCCTAACCTTCCGCGGCCGGAAGACGGTGTGCCTCGCTCGGCTCGGCCGCGAGCGGCGTGAGCGCGCCGAGCTGGGTCGGTTCGGCCGGGGGCGCGCGGCGCTCGACGGCCTCGGTGATCAGGCGCGCGCCGCGCTCGTAGGTGAAGTAGGCCCAGGCCCACGACAGCAGCACGACCAGGCGGTCGCGGAAGCCGATCAGGTAGAGGATGTGCACCAGGAGCCAGGCCAGCCAGGCCAGCATGCCCGAGAGGTGCAGCCGCTTGCCGATCCGGGCCACGGCCGCGGCGCGCCCCACGGTGGCCATCACGCCCTTGTCCATGTAGCGGAACGGGCGGGTCGGCTTGCCGACGAGCTGGAGGCGAATGTTGCGCGCGGCGTGGGCGCCCGCCTGCATGGCGGCGGGGGCGATCCCGGGCAGCGCGCTCCCGTCCTCGAGCGTGAACACGGCCACGTCGCCGATCGCGTAGACCCGCTCGTCCCCGGGCACGCGCAGGTCGGGCTCGACCACCACCCGCCCCGCGCGGTCGAGCGGGACGTCCAGCGTGGCGGCGAGCGGCACGGCCGCGACGCCGGCCGTCCACAGCACCGTGCGCGCGCGGACCTCCTCCAGCCGGCCCGAGGCCACGTCGCGCACCGTCAGCCCGGCGGGCCCGATCTCGGTCACGTGCTGGCCGAGGCGCACGTCCACGCCGAGCCGCTCGAGCGCGCGCAGCGCCTCGGCGCTGAGCTGCTCGGGCATGCTCGCCAGCACGCGCGGGCCGCCCTCGAACAGGAGCACCCGGCTGGTGCGCGGATCGATCCGCCGGAAGTCGCGGGCCAGCGTGTGGCGCGCCAGCTCCGCCAGGGCCCCGGCCAGCTCGACCCCGGTCGGCCCGCCGCCCACCACCACGAACGTGAGGCAGGCCGCGCGAACGGCGGGGTCGCTCGCCCGCTCCGCCTCCTCGTAGGCGAGCAGCACGCGCCGCCGCACCTCGAGCGCGTCCTCGATCGTCTTGAGCGCGGGCGCGTGCGCGGCCCACTCGTCGCGGCCGAAGTAGCTGGTGCGCGCCCCGGCGGCCACGACCAGCCAGTCGTAGGGGAGCGTCTCACCCCGGCAGATCAGCCGCCGGCCGGCGCGGTCGACCTCGACCGCCGTGTCGAGCAACACCTCCACGTTGCGCTGCCGACGCAGCACGCCGCGGATCGGCTCGGCGATGTCCCCCGGGCTCAACCCGGCGGTAGCGACCTGATACAGCAGCGGCTGGAACAGGTGATGGTTGCGCGCGTCGACCAGCGTGATCCGCACGGGCGCGCGCGCCAGGTGCCGCGCCGCCGCGAGGCCCCCGAACCCGCCGCCCACGATCACCACGTGCGGACGCTCGCTCATGTCGCCGCGATCCTCGCTCCGGCGCGCGGGGCACGCAATGGGGCCGCGGGGCGCCGTGGCGCCGAGGGCTGCGGACGCGGCCCTACTCGTCGCGCAGCGCGACCACCGGGTCGACGCGGCTGGCGCGGCCCGAGGGGCCGACCGCGGCGAGCACGCTCAGGCCGACGGCGAACAGCATGCCCAGCCCGAGCAGCCAGGCGGGGTAGCGGAAGATGCTCCCGTCGTAGCGGTACTGGCTGACCTCCACGATCGCCTGCTGCGCCATGGCGTCGCCCGGGAACTGCGCCAGGAGCGCGAGCCCCGTCCCGATCACGCCGCCGACCAGGCCGATCAACGCGCTCTCGAAGATGAACAGCCAGCGGATCTGCGCGTCGGTCGCGCCCAGCGCCTTGAGCACCCCGATCTCGCGGGTCCGCTCGCTGACGTTCATGACCATGGTGTTGACGATCCCGAGCATGGCCACGATCAGCGCGATCGCCGTCAGCCCCGAGACCATGGCCGTGATGATCGCGACGGTCATCTCGACGCGCTCGAGGATCGTGTCGATCGAGACCGTGCTGTAGCCCTCGGCCCGCAGCGCCCGCTCGACCTCGCGGACGTGCTCGGGGCCGTCGACCTCGATCGCGGCGGCGTTGTAGCCGCGCGTCACGTTGGAGGGGACCTGCTCGAACAGCTCCTCGGCCAGCTCCTGCGGGAGGAACACGTCCGCCTGCATGGAGAAGCTGTCCTCCCACACCTCGAACCCGTCCTCCTCGACCCGCTCGCGGATCACCCCGCCGATCGGGAGCGACACCGCGAGCTCGGCGCCGTCGGCCACGCCGCCGCCCAGTCCGAGGCGCTGCGCGAACAGGCGCACCATGCCCTCGGCCTGCTGCTCGTCCACCGGCAGGTCGAGCCCGTTGGCGCGGGCCGCCGCCAGCCAGGCGCCGACCCCGCCCGACTCGCGCGGGCGCGAGAGCGTGACCGTCTCGCCCACCAGCGCCGCCTGCTCGGCGTCGGTCCGATAGCCCCAGGTGTAGAGCAGGTACTCGTGCAGCCACACCGCGCGGGCGCCGCGCTCGATCGGGCTCCCGGCGATCACCCGCGCGGCCCAGCGCTCATCGCTGGACGGGACGCCGTACGAGAGCGCGCCGTCGAGCTGGTGCTCGGTCTTGAAGGCGATCGCGAACCGATCGATCGCGAGCGGCCGGACCGCGACCACGTGGGTCCGGGTCTCGATCGTGGCGATCGCGTCGCGCGTGAGCAGCTTGCGGCGCATCTGCGCCGGGCCGCCGCGGCGGCGCTTGGCCATGGCCTTGCGCAGCCGGTCGAGCTTCTCGGGGTCGGACACGCCCACGACCTCGAGGTCGGCGTCGGGGCGCGGGCCGAAGCCGGGGCGGACGATGATCCGCGTGCGGCTCTCGTCGTCGGTGAGCTGCTCCTTGATCGAGGCCTCGAGCCCCTCTCCCAGCGCGATGATGGTCGTGAGGGCGAACACGCCCACCACCACGCCCAGCGCGGTCAGCCCGCTGCGGACCCGGTTCTCGCGCAGCCCCATCAACGAGAGCTGGAACAGGTCGCTCGCGCGCACGCCTAGCCCCCCAGCGCGTCGAGCTTCGAGCCGACGAACGTCGGGTCGAAGGCCTGATAGCAGATGAACACCCCCACCACCGCGATCAGCGCGCAGCTCACCAGCGGCAGCACCCGGACGAGCGGGTGCGGCGCGCCGTGGGGCCGGTTGGCGTCGATCAAGAACCGCTTGCTGAACACCATGAAGCTCGCGATCGCGATCAGCACCGAGGCCAGCCCGATGCTGAACGCGGTCAGGTAGACGAAGCACTTGAGCGTGTTCTGGCGCTGGAAGCTGAGCGAGTAGATCAGCAGCGTCACGCCCGCCGGGCAGGGGACCAGCCCGCCCGTCACCCCGAGGACCCACAGGTCGCGCCACGAGCTGACCGAGGCCGCCTCGCGGGCGTGCGCCCGCGCGTGCTCCTCCTCCGACATGCCGGCGTGGTCGTGGTGATGCCCGCCGTGGGCGTGCGAGTGGCCGCCGTGGTGCGGGTGGGCGTGCGAGTGACCGCCGTCGTGCGGGTGCGCGTGCGCGTGCTCTCCGGCAGGCGCGACCTCCGGTCCCGGCGACCCGAGCACGCTGGGCCCGACCGGGCGCGGGCCGGACGCCTCGTGCTCGTGCTCGTGCTCGTGCTCGTGCTCGTGCTCGTGCTCGTGCTCGTGCTCGTGCTCGTGCGCGTGCGCGCCATCGTGCGGGTGCGAGTGCGAGTGACCGCCGTCGTGCGGGTGCGCGTGCGAGTGACCGCCGTCGTGCGGGTGCGAGTGCGAGGGACCGCCGTCGTGCGGGTGGGCGTGCGAGTGACCGCCGTCGTGCGGGTGCGCGTGCGAGTGACCGCCGTCGTGCGGGTGCGCGTG
>CAZMSZ010000353.1:0-7972 GCA_964569055.1 uncultured Planctomycetota bacterium
GGTGCCGTCATCGGATGGGGGGAGGCGCGCCACGCCTGCGATCACCCCGCCGGGTCTCCCCGAGGCGGTAGCGAGCCCCAGCCAGTGGAGCGGAGTCGAGGAGAAGCGGAGTCCGACTCCGAATCCGATTCCGAATCCGATTCCGAATCCGATTCCGATTCCGAATCCGATTCCGATTCCGATTCCGAATCCGGGGCGAGGGTCACGGGCGCGGGCACGAGGGTGACGCCAAGGCGACGACCGACTTCCCTTTAGCCCGACGTCGGGACGCGCTGCTCCTCCTCGGGCGTCTCGGGCGCGGTGCCGGGCGGGGTGAGCGTGCTCGCCAGCGCGGTCAGCGTGGTCTCGACCTGCTCGACCCGCGCGGCGAAGGTGCGGACCACCTCGTCGAGCTTGTGGATCACCTCCTCCTGGAAGGCGGCGTGGCTCTCCAGGCGCTCGAGGCGCCGCGCGAGGCGCTCGAGGTCGTCGGGGCCGCTCACCGCTTCTCGCCGCTCGCGGGCTGGGCCGCGCCGGCGGCGGTGCCGGTGGCCTCCAGGCGCTTCAGCCGGGCCTCGAGCTGCTCCTTGGCCTCCTCGAGGGCGCGGGTCCGGTCGCGCAGCTTGGCGGCCTCATCGCGGAGCGCGCCGAGCTGGACCTCGGGCGGGCGGCCGCTGCGGATCGCCTCGGCGGCGCGCTCCGCGGCCGTGCGCACGCGGTGCTCGGGGTTGAGGCGGGCCACCCGCTCGACCGCCTCGAGCGCCTCGGCCGCGGCGCCCTTGAGGTCGGCGAGCGCGTCGAGGGCGGCCCGCTTCTCGCGCCGCTTGGCGCCCTCGAGCAGCCCGAGCAGCGCCTCGACCGCCTGCTCGCGGACCGCCTCGGGCGTGCCCGGGAGGCCGGCCACGTCCAGGGCGCGGGCCGCCGCGCGGCGGACCTCCGGGGGGTGCTGCTTGCCGAGCAGGCCCACGAACACCGGCACCAGCGCGGCGTCGTCGAGCCGGCGCAGGCCGCGGATCGCGGCGGTGCGGATCGTCTCCCCGTGCGAGGGCTTGGCGAGCTGGGCCTCGAGCAGCGCGCGCGGGGCCTCCGCGGCGACCGCGTAGGCCTCGATCGCCGAGGACTCGACGTAGTAGCTCGGGTCGCCGCGCTCGAGCAGCGCGGCCAGCGCCGCCGCGGTGGGCTCGTCACGCCCGCGCCCGCGCAGCGCGTCGACCACCACGCGCCGCACGCGGGCCTCGCCCTCGGCCGTGAGGCGCGCCAGCAGCGCGTCGCGCACCCGCTCCTCGCCCACGTCGCCCAGCGCCTCGGCCACCTCGGCGCGCACCTCCCAGGCCGGGTCCTCGGCCAGCGCGGTCAGGAGCCCGTCCACCGCCTGCGGGTGGCGGTCCTCGCCGAGCGCGCGCGCGGCGCGCAGCCGGCCGAACGGGTCGTCCTCGCGCAGCTGCGCCAGCCACAGCTCGCGCCCCTTGACGACCTCGAGCTCCTTGAGCAGCACCGCCTCGCGCGGGTCGAACCGGAACGCCGTCACCGGCTCGGCGCGCGGCAGCACGAACCGCTGCAGCTTCTCGGTCACCTGCAGGGTGTGGGTCTCGACCTCGTCCCCGAACCGGAAGCGGAGCTCGGCCGGGAAGTGGTACGGCTCGCCCTCCTGCTGCTGCTCGATCGTGACCGTGACCAGGCCGCGCTCGGCGTCGCGCGCCAGGGTCACCTTCAGCTTCGGGTGGCCGGGCCGCTCGACCCAGTCGTAGAAGAACCGCGCCAGGCTGCGCCCGCTCGCCTCCTCCAGGGCGCGGCGCAGGTCGCTGGTCTCGACCCCGTGGTCGGCGTTGCGCGCCACGTACAGCTTCAGGCCGCGCCAGAACGCGTCCTCGCCCAGCTGGGCCCGCAGCATGTGGAGCACGCAGCTCCCCTTGGGGTAGACCCGCCCGTCGAACATGGCGCCCGGGTCGGGGTAGCGCCGGTCGAGGATCGGGCGGCTGCGTCCGGCCGGGAGGCCGCGGTCGGCGTTGCCGAGCATCTCCCAGGCGTAGGCGGCCGGGCCGAGGTCGTGCTCGTGCCACAGGGCGTCGAAGAAGGTGGCGAAGCTCTCGTTCAGCCAAATGTGCGCCCAGTCGCGGCAGGTGAGCAGGTCGCCGAACCACTGGTGCGCCAGCTCGTGCGCCACCAGCCCCTCGGAGCGGTAGTCGAGGTGCGCGCGCTCGTCGTGCAGCGTGCGCTCGTTGAGGCTGGTCGCGCCGGTGTTCTCCATGCCGCCCACGATGAACTGCTCGACGACCACCTGGTCGTACTTCGGCCAGGGGTACTCCACGCCGGTCAGCTCGGAGAACAGGTCGAGCATGCGCTTGGTGTTGGCGAAGCTGCGCCGGGCGTCGGCCTCGCTGTACTCGGGCGGCACGTAGTAGCCGAGCGGCTTGCCCCGCCAGGTGTCCTTCACCTCGCGGAACGTGCCGACCACCAGGGTCACGAGGTAGGCCACGTGCGGCCGCTCCTGCACGTATCTCCACACCTTCAGCCCGCTCTTGGGGTCGTCCTCGACGCCGCGCAGCTCGCCGTTGGAGATCACCGTCATGCCCGGGCGCACCCGCGCGGTGATCGCCGTCGCTTGCCGCTCGTCGGGGTGGTCGACGCAGGGGAACCAGTGGCGGTTGAAGGTGCTCTCGCCCTGCGTCCAGGCCTGCAGGGGCACGTCGGGCTCCTCCGGCGTGGGGCCGAAGAAGTGCATGCCCGCCCGCGGGTCGCGCACGCGATAGCGCACGCGCAGCGCGATCGGCGCGCCGGTCGGGAGCTCGCGGCCGAGCTCGACCACGAGCCGCTGCCCGTCGTTGTCGAACAGGGCGCGCTCGGGCGCGCCGCCGCGCGCGGAGACCGTCACCTCGCTCACCTCGAGGTCCACCGCGTCGAGGGCGACGCGCCGCACCGGGCGCAGCGCCGTCAGCTCGAGCGCGGCCGTGCCCTCGAGCGTGCGCGCCTCGATGTCGACGGTCAGGTCGAGCGCGATCCGGACCACGTCGACCGGCCGGTCCGGCGGCGCGCGCAGCGGCTCGTCGGCGGCGCGCAGCGCCGCTGGGGCGGCCAGGAGCGAGGCGCAGGTCAGGGCGACGGCGAGCAGGCGCGGGGCGAGGCGCATGGCTTCCTCCTGGGGCTCGAAGGGGGCGGGATTCTAAGGTGCCGGCGCGCGCCGCACGAGCGGCGCTTGTGCCGCCCGGGCGGGGGGCGCAGAATCGCGCGCGGAGGTCGTTCCGGCTTGACCGCGCTGCTGCTCGAGCTGCTCAACGGTCCCGAGCAGGGGACGGTGCGCCGCCTGGGCGGGATCTCGATCATCGGCCGGGACCCCGCCTGCAACCTCGTGGTGGCCGACCCGGTCGTGTCGCGGCAGCACGCCGTGATCCGCCCCGAGGACGGCGGCGGGTTCGTGATCGAGGACCTCGACAGCCGCTCGGGGACCCTCGTCAACGGGGTACGGACCCGCAAGGCCGTGCTGCTCGACGGGGACACGATCCAGGTCGGCCCGCTGGCGCTGCGCGTGCGCACGGCCGACCGCGCCGCCGGGGAGGTGCCGACCGACGAGGTGGAGGTGGTCCGCTCGCGCCACCAGCCCACCATGCGCCTGTCGCTGGACGTGGTGAAGTTCCGCACGGCCGCGCAGGGCTCCTCCGCGGCGGCCGCGACGCCCGCCGCCGACCCGCCGGCGCCCGGCGAGCCGAGCGAGCCTCCGCCCGCCGCGCCGGACGCCGCGCGCAAGCTGGAGCTCCTGGCCGAGGTCGCGGCCAGCCTGGCGGCCGTGCCCGAGCGCGGGCGCCTGACCCGCGAGACCGCCGCGCGGATCGTGGCGCTGTTTCCGGCCGTGCGGCGGATCGGGTTCTTCGAGCTGATCGAGGTCGAGGGCGAGGAGCAGGTCCTGCGCCCGGCCTACCTGCTCGACCGCTCCCGCCGCGCCGAGGGCGAGCCGGTGCGGGTGAGCGAGGCCGTGCTGCAAGCGGCGATCCGCGAGCGGCAGGCCGTGCTGTCGGAGGACGTGCAGGTCGACCCGCGGTTCCGCCGCTCCCAGACGCTGCACGTGGCGGGGGTGTGCTCCATGATCTGCGCCCCGCTCTGCGTGGGCGAGCGCGTGCTCGGCGCGCTGTACGTCGACACCACCGACCCGCGCACGCGCTTCGACGGCGCGGCGCTGCGCCTGCTCTCCGCGATCGCGGCGGTGGTCGCGGCCGCGTTCGAGAACGCCCGGCTGTTCGCGCGCTTCCAGACCGAGTCGGTGCGGCGCGCCAGCCTCGAGCGCTACTTCTCGCCCGACCTCGTGGAGCGCGTCCTGCGCGGCGACCTGCCGCTGGCGCGCGAGGGGCGCCTGGCCCACGGCACGATCCTGTTCGTGGACGTGCGCGGCTTCTCGCGCCTCACGCTCTCGACCGCGCCGCCCGCGCTGGTCGCCACGCTCAACGCCTACTTCGCCGCCATGCAGCGGATCGTGTTCCGGAGCCGCGGCACGGTCGAGCGGTTCGGCGGCGACTCGATCCTGGCCTACTGGGGCGTGGTCGACGCCGACCCCGAGGGGCCGGCGCGCTCGGTCCGCGCGGCGCTGGCCATGCAGGTCGAGGTCGTCCGGCTCGGGGCGGAGCTCGCCGCCGCCGAGCGCCCGCGGCTCGAGGTCGGGATCGGGCTCAACACCGGCGAGGTGATCGCCGGCGACGTCGGCTCGGCCGAGCGCTACGAGTTCACGATCCTGGGCGACGCCGCCAACATGGCCCGCCGCTTCGAGACCCTGGCCGGCGCCTGGGAGGTGGTCGCGGGCGCCGCCACGATCCGGGCGGTGGGCGGGCGCGTGCTCCACGTCCCGCTCCCGCCCACGGTGGTCAAGGGGAAGGACGAGCCGGTCGAGGTCTCGCTGGTGTACGGCCTGCGCGTCGACGCGGGCGACGGGCCCGAGCGCCGCTACGAGCTCGCCCTGCGCTGCGCGCTCGCGCTGGGCGAGGGGGAGGCCGAGGAGACCTTGGCCTCGGCGCTGACCCTCAGCTCGGGCGGCGTGACGCTCGAGGTCCTGACGCCCCACGACCCCGAGCCCGACACGCCCGCCCGCCTCGCGCTGGGCCTGCCCCGCCAGCCCCGCGCCTGCACCCTGAGCGGCCGCGTCCTCTCCAACGTGATCCAGGAGACGGTCCAGCTCGGCCCGACCCTGGCGGTCACCGGGAGCGCGGTCCAGCGGATCGCGCTCCAGCTCGACGACCCGCGCCCGCTGCTCGAGCTGCTGCGGAGCGCCGGCAGCTCGCCCGGGGCGTGAGCTCAAACCCTCAACGCGGCCCGCCCAGCCGCCGCGCTCGCTCCTCCAGCTCGGCCAGCTTGCGCGCGCGCTCGGGGCTGTGGAAGCGCGCGAGCTGCTCGCGCAGCGCGCCGAGGGCCGCCTCGAGCTCGCCGGCGAGCGCGCGCTCCTCGGGCTGGACCTCGAGGATCGTGAGCGTGGCGCGCGCGTCGTCGTAGGCGCGGGTCCAGGCGGCGGCCGCGGCCGCCTCGACCTCGCTCACGCGCAGCGGGCCCGAGTCGGCGCCGATCGTCTTGCCCGCGCGGGCCGGCGGCGCCGAGGGCGGCGCGGCGGCGGACGTGGGCGCCGCGCCAGACGCGCCGTCCGACGAGCCCTCCTCGCCGCGGCGGGCGCGCTCCTGCTGCGCCCTCGCCGCCTCGCGCAGCAGCTCCTCGCGCGGGGTGGGGCGGCCCACCCCGAGCGCCCCCTCCAGGTTAGAGACCAGGCGCTCGAGCCCGCGGCGGAGCGGGCGCACCCGCTCGCTCGCGGCCTCGGCCAGGGTCTCGAGCGAGCCGCTCGCCGGCGCAGGCTCACGCCCGGCCTCCTCGTGTCGCTCCAGCTCGGCCGCGGCGATCCGCGCCACCGCCGCCAGCACGTCCTCGAGCGGCCGCTCGGGCGCGGCGCCCGACAGCGCGAACGCCTCGAGCGCGGGGAGGCCGCGCGCGCCGCGCAGCGCCTCGCCCAAGCTCGCCCCGTCGCGCGCCCGGCGGGCCGCGGCGTACAGCGCCTCGCCCAGGGCGCCGCGGCCGTGGTCGCGCGCCTCGCGGGCCAGCGCGCCCAGCGCGTCGCCGGGCGGCGCGCCCGCGAGGTGGAGGAGGCGCAGCCGCCGCCAGGGCAGCCCGGGGTCCCAGCCGCGCTCGGCCTCGTGCGTGAGCAGCGCCCCGGCCTCCGCCAGCGCCGTCGCGCGGCGCGGGGCCGCGAGCAGGAGCTGCACCCAGAACGGGAGCTCGTCCGCCGCCTCGACCGCCGCGGCGAAGTCCCCTCCGCCGGCGCGGAGCGCGCCCGCGCCGCGCGTGGCCAGCGCGCGCAGGTCGGGCGCGTCCGCCTCGAGCGCGAGCAAGTCGAGCAGGGCAGGCTCGTCGAGCCCCAGGCCCGCCAGCTCGCCCCAGCCGATCAGGAACCGAGCCAGCGCGCGCAGCCGCGCCCGCTCCGCTTCAGCCATGCGTCGCTCCTCGGTCGGCTGCGATTGTAGCCCTGCGAGCGAGCCCGGTATAATGGCCGTTTAGCGCAGCAGCCCGCCGTTTCACGAGGCGGGCTGACCCCGCTGGGTGCCGGGCGCGCGGGCTTCGGCGCGCCCCAGGCGGCCCGCGCGCACCCTGGGCGCTCGCGGCCCCTGCCGACCTCGAACGCGACCTCCCTCGTTCCCACTTCCCTCGTGCAGACCCGCATGAACGACGACGACGATCGAGGCGGCGCTCCGCACGACGGTGAGGGACGGCGCCGACGCAAGCGCCGGCGCCGTCGCCGCGGGCGCGGCGGCGCGGAGGGCGCGGCGCCGCCGAGCGGGCCGCGGGACCCCGAGGGCGTGGGGCCGGCCGGCCCGCGCGGGGAGCCGGAGCCCGAGGTCGCGGTCGAGGGCCTGCTCGTCGTCACCAAGGAGGGCTTCGGGTTCCTCCGTCAGCGCAAGAGCAACTACCTGCCGGGGACCGGCGACGTGTTCGTGCCCCAGGGGCTGATCCAGCGCCTGCGCCTGCGCCAGGGCAGCTACGTCGAGGGGACCCTCGCCCGCGGGCGCCGCGGCAAGCGCAAGCGCCCGCTCGAGCGGGTCGAGCGCGTGGACGGGGAGCCGCCGCAGGAGGCCGCGCGCCGCCCGCACTACAAGCAGCTCGTCTCGGTCGACCCCGAGCGCCGGATCCACCTCGAGACCCGCGACAACGACCCGACCCTGCGGGTGATCGACCTCGTGACGCCCATGGCATTCGGCCAGCGCGCGCTGATCGTGGCCCCGCCCCGCACCGGCAAGACGGTGATCCTGCACAAGCTCGCCAACGCGATCAGCGAGAACCACCCCGAGGCCAAGGTGATCGTGGTGCTCGTCGACGAGCGCCCCGAGGAGGTGACCGACTTCCGCCGCTCCTGCACCCAGGCCGAGGTGATCGCCAGCTCGCTCGACATGGACGCCTCCGCCCACGTCGCGATCGTGGAGACCGTGCTGCACCGCCTGCGCCGCCTGGCCGAGGCCGGCCAGGACGTGGTGTGCCTGATGGACTCGCTCACGCGCATGGCGCGCGCCTTCAACACCGAGCGCGGACGCAGCGGCCGCACCCTCACCGGCGGCCTCGACAGCACCGCCATGCAGAAGCCCCGCGAGTTCTTCGGCGCGGCCCGCGCCTTCGAGGGCGGCGGCTCGATCACGAACATCGCCACGGTCCTGGTCGACACCGGCTCCAAGATGGACCAGGTGATCTTCGAGGAGTTCAAGGGCACGGGGAACTGCGAGCTGGTGCTCAACCGCGACCTCGCCGACCTGCGGATCTTCCCCGCGATCAACGTCAAGGACTCGGGCACGCGCAAGGAGGAGAAGATGCGCGACCCGCAGGAGATGCAGCTCATCACCCTCATGCGCCGCGCCCTCATGCGCTACGGCACCCAGCGGGTCATGGAGGCGCTCCTCCAGCGGGTGAAGACCACCCAGAACAACGCCGAGCTGCTCCTGATGCTCCAGAAGCAGGCGATCTAGCCCGCAAGCTGCGCCGGCGAAGC
>CAZMSZ010000354.1:0-7889 GCA_964569055.1 uncultured Planctomycetota bacterium
GGAGCGCGCGGAGCTGCACCTTCCCCTCCGGCGCCGCCGCCGGGAAGGTGGCCGAGGGGAACAGGCAACCCAGGGTGTGCAGGCGCTCGCGCCTGGGCACCAGGAACCCGAAGCCCTCGGGGGGCCGGGCGGCGAAGGCCGCGGCGTCGTAGCCCAGGGCGACCACGGCCACGTCGGCGTAAGGCAGGCCGCCGAGCAGGTCGGACAGCTCGAGGTCGTGCGGAGAGAGGAGCGCGCCGGCGGCGAAGGCCGGGATCGCGAGCACGACCGCGTCGGCCTCGAGCGCCTCGGCCTCGGTGCGCACGCGCCAGCCTTCGCCCACGCGCTCCAGGGCGCGCGCGGGGGCGGCGAGGCGGAGCGCCTCGCCGAGCCCGGCCGCGAGCGCGGCCGGGAGCTGACCCATGCCCTCCGCGAAGCTGGCCAGGCCGCGCGGCTGGAACCCGCCGGTGAGCGCCGCGCGGACCACGCTGCCGTGGTCGCGCTCGAGCGCGGCCAGGCGGGGGAAGGCGCTCTCGACCTCGAGCTGCGCCGGGTCGCCCGCGAACACCCCCGAGGCGAGGGCGTCGAACAACACCTCGGCCGCCTGCTCGCCGAAGCGACGGCGCGCGAAGCGCTCGAGCGACTCGGGCCCGCCCAGGCGCCGCCGAGGGACGAACGGCTCGAGCGCGGCGCGCGCCAGCCCCCGCGGCGAGAGCAGGCGGTGCACCTGCGCCGGGACGCGGCGGAGCACGCCGTCCTTGAGCACGAACCGCCGCCGCGAGGCCGGGGTCGGCTCGACCACCGCCCCCGCGAGCCCGGCCCAGTCGATCGCGCGGGCGAAGGCGTCCTCCTCGCCGCGCAAGAACGCCTGCGGGCCCCACTCGAGCAGGTAGCCGCCCTCGCGCAAGGTGTGCACCCAGCCGCCCGCGCGCGCGCTCGCCTCGAGCAGCGTCACCTCGGCCCCGCCGCGCCGCAGCGCGTGGGCGCACACCAGCCCGGCCAGGCCGGCGCCGACCACGACCACGCGCGGCCCGCCCACGCGCTAGCTCGGCGACCAGGTCCGCACGGTCTCGACCAGGGCCTCCACGCTCGGGATCGGGGTCTGGGGGAGGATTCCGTGGCCGAGGTTGAACACGTGGCCGCGCCCGCCGCCGGCCTCGAGCACCGCGCGCGTGCGCGCCCGCGTCACCTCGGGCCCGGCGAACAGCACTAGCGGGTCGAGGTTGCCCTGCAGGGCCTTGCCGGGGAGCGCGCGGCGCGCCTCGCCGAGGTCGAGCCGCCAGTCGACCGAGATCACGTCGGCGCTCACCTCGCCCAGCGCCGCGAGCTGGCCGGCGCTCCCCTTGCTGAAGTAGATCAGCGGCGGCTCGGGGCCGACCGCCTCGCGCACCCGCGCGAACACCTCGTTCACCGGGCCGAGGCACCAGGCGCGGAAGTCCTCGGGCGCGAGCAGGTCGGCCCAGGTGTCGAACAGCTGCAGCGCGCGCGCCCCGGCCCGCAGCTGCGCGGCGGCGTGCGCCGCCGAGTAGGCCACGATCTTGTCGACCAGCCGCCGCGCCAGCGCCGGCTCACCCAGGATCAGCCGCTTGGCCTGCTCGAAGTTCTTGCTGCCGCCGCCCTCGACCAGGTAGGCCAGGAGCGTGAACGGCGCCGCCACGAACCCGATCAGCGGGACCTCGCCCGGCAGCTCGCGCGCCAGGGTGCGCACCGCCTCGAACACGAACGGGCAGGCCTCCTCGGGGGCGGGCACCCGCAGCCGCTCGACGCCGGCCGCGTCGCGCACCGGGTTGTCGATCGCCGGGCCCTCGCCGGCGGTGAAGCGGACCTCCGCGCCCATGGCCTCGGCCGGGATCAGGATGTCCGAGAACAGGATCGCCGCGTCGAAGCCGAACCGGCGCAGCGGCTGCAGCGTGACCTCGACCGCCAGCTCAGGGGTGCGGCACAGGGTGAGGAAGTCGCCCGCCTTGGCGCGCACCTCCTGATACTCGGGCAGGTAGCGCCCGGCCTGGCGCATGAGCCACACCGGCGGGCGGTCGACCGGCTCGCCGCGGCAGGCGGCGAGGAACCTCGGCGTGCTCACGACCCCTCCCTGCAGGCGAGCGCGAGCGCCTCGCCGAACGCGGCCGCCGTGCGCTCGAGCTGGTCGGGCTCGTGCGCGCTCGACACGAAGAACACCTCGAAGGCGCTCGGCGGCAGGTAGACCCCGCGCTCGAGGAGCGCGCGGTGGAACGCGGCGTAGCGCCCCGCCCCGGCCCGGTCGACCCGGTCCCAGCGGCGCGGCGCCTCGCGCTGGAACACCAGCCAGAAGATCGAGCCCTCGCGCGCGAGCGTGACCGGGTAGGGCGCCACCACCGGGGCGAGCAGCTCGAACAGGGCCGCGGCGTTGCGCTCGAGCGCGCCCCAGCCGCCCTCGCGCAGCGCGTCGAGCGCCGCGGCGCCGGCCGCCATGGCGACCGGGTTCCCCGAGAGCGTGCCCGCCTGATACACGGGGCCGAGCGGCGCGACCGCCTCCATGACCTCGCGTCGCCCCGCGTAGGCGCCGACCGGCAGCCCGCCGCCGATCACCTTGCCGAACGTGAGCAGGTCGGGCTCGAGCTCGAACGCCCCGGCCGCGCCGTGCGGGCCCAGGCGGAACCCGCTGATCACCTCGTCCAGGATCAGGAGCGCCCCGGCGCGCGCGGTCTCCTCGCGCAGCAGGCGGAGGAACTCGGGGCGCTGGCGCAACAGGCCGCAGTTGGCGGGCACCGGCTCCACGATCACCGCCGCCACCTCGGGGCCGCGGGCGCGCATGAACGCGGTGAACGCCTCCTCGTCGTCGAGGGGCAGGACCGCGGTCGTCGCGGCCACCCCCGCGGGCACGCCCGCCGAGTCGGGCTGACCCGAGGTCGCCAGGCCCGAGCCCGCCTTGACGAGCAGGTAGTCGGCGTGCCCGTGGTAGCAGCCGTCGAACTTCACCAGCAGCTCGCGCGCGGTGAAGCCGCGCGCCAGCCGGACCGCGCTCATGACCGCCTCGGTCCCGCTCGACACGAAGCGCACCCGCTCGGCGAGCGGCTGGTGGTGCCGCACCCGCCGCGCCAGCTCCAGCTCGCGCGCGCTGGGCGTGCCGAACGTGGTCCCCTCGCCCGCCGCCTCGCGGATCGCGGCCACCACGGCCGGGTGGGCGTGGCCGAGCGCCAGCGGCCCCCACGACAGGCAGTAGTCGAGGTAGGCGTTGCCGTCCTCGTCCCACACCTGCGCGCCCTCGCCGCGGCGCATGAAGATCGGCGTGCCGCCCACGGCGCGGAACGCGCGGACGGGGCTGCTCACCCCGCCGGGCAGCAGCGCCTCGGCCTCGGCGAACAGCGCGGCCGAGCGGCTCAGCTCGAGGGTCACCGGAGCCAGCCTCCCTGGAGCGCCTCGCGCCCGTGGTAGGTAATGATCAGGTCGGCGCCCGCGCGCCGCATGGCGACCAGGTTCTCGAGCACGATCGCCTGCAGGTCGGCCAGCCCGGCCGCGGCCGCCGCGTGGGCCATGCTGTACTCGCCGCTCACGTTGTAGCAGGCGAGCGGGAGCGCGGTGGCGGAGCGCAGGTGCGCGATCACGTCGAGGTATGCCAGGGCCGGCTTGACCATCAGCATGTCCGCGCCCTCCTCCTCGTCGAGCAGCGCGTCGCGCACCGCGCCGCGGCCGTCGCGCGGGTCGGCCTGGTAGCCGCGGCGATCCCCCTGGCCGGGCGCGCTGCCGGCCGCCTCGCGGAACGGGCCGTAGTAGGCCGAGGCGAACTTGGCGGCGTAGGAGAGCAGCGAGACCTGCGCGAACCCCTCGGCGTCGAGCGCCTCGCGCAGCGCGCCCACCCGGCCGTCCATCATGTCCGAGGGCGCGACCACGTGCGCGCCGGCCTGCGCGTGCGCCACGGCCATGCGCGCCAGCAGCGGGAGCGTGGGGTCGTTGTCGACCTCGCCCGCGGGGCCGAGCACCCCGCAGTGGCCGTGGTCGGTGTAGGCGCACAGGCAGACGTCGGTCATGACGACCAGCTCGTCGCCGAACGCCTCGCGCAGCGCGCTCACCGCGCGCGCCACCAGCGGGGTCCCCTCGAACGCGCTCCGCCCGTCGGGGTGCTTGGGCCCCTCGGGGACGCCGAACAGGAGCACGGCCCGCAGCCCGAGGTCGCGGTCGCGCTTCACCTGCTCCACGAGCAGGTCCACGCTCTGGCGCTCGATCCCCGGCATGGCCTCGATCGCCTGCCGGCGCCCCTCGCCGGGCAGCACGAAGTGCGGCTGGATCAGCTCGGCCGCCGAGAGGCGCACCTCGGCCGCGAGGTCGCGCAGGGCCGCGGTGCGGCGCAGCCGCCTGGGTCGGATCAGCATGGTCGGTCTCCCTCCTGCGCGGCGGCGCCGAGGGCGCGCCCGAGCGCGGCCAGCAGCCCGCTCGGGGTGGGCGCCTCGGCGGTCGCCGCCACTTCGTGCCCCGCCGCGGCGATCGCGGCCGCCGTGGTCGGTCCGATCGCCACCACGCGACAGCTCGGCGCGGGCGAGGCCGCGGCGAACAGCGCCTCGGCTGCCGAGGGGCTCGCGAGCACCACCGCGTCGACCGCGAGCTCCTCGGCGGCGAGCGGCGCGGCGGGGACCGAGGCGTACAGCTCGACCCGCTCCACGCTCCACCCCGCCGCCGCGAGCGCGGCCGCCAGCTCGGGGCGCCCGCCCCGCGCGGTCGGGAGGAGCGCGGCGCGCTGGCCGTCCGCCCCCTGGGGGCGCGCCAGGAGCGCGGCCGCCAGCCCCTCGCCCGTGGCGGGCTCGGCCAGGACGTCCACCGCCACCCCGCGCCCGGCCAGGGCACGCGCCGTGGCGGGGCCCACGGCGCCCACCCGCCGCAGCTCGAGCGCGCCGGCGAGGTCCCGGACGGCGTCGGCCAGCGCGATCACGCCGCTCACCGAGGTGAACGCCACCCAGCCGCCCGGCGGCAGCGCAGCCAGCGCGGCGCGGGCCTGCTCCTCGGCGCCGAGCGCCTCGATCCGCGTGGTCGGACGGCAGCGCGCGCTCCCGCCCGCGTCCTCGATCGCCTCAACCAGCTCCGCGGCGCGCTCGGGCTCGCGGACCACCAGGACCGTGCGCCCGCGCAGGTCCGGCTGCGCCGCCTCCTCGCGCAGCGGCGGAGGGTCGAGCACGCGGCGGGCCAGCTCGGCCGCGGCCTCCGGCGTGGCGGCCCGCACGCGCGCCCGCCGCAGGCGCGGGCGCGGCGCGGCGGTGGCGTTGACCTGCAGGACGGCGTTCAGGACCAGCTCGCCCGCCGGGTCGGCCGCGGCCAGCGCCCCGAGCGGGACCAGGCAGCCCGCGCCGAGCCGGTGAAGCAGCCCGCGCTCCGCCTCGACCTCGGCCCGCACCCGCGGGTCGTCCAGGCGGGTCAGCGCGCGCAGCAGCTCCACGTCGGCGGCGCGGGCCTCGATCGCGAGCGCGCCCTGGCCGGGCGCGGGGAGGAGCAGCTCGGGGGCGAGGTCGACGCGCACCAGCCCGGTGAGGTCGAGCGCGAGGCGGTCCACGCCGGCGGCCGCGAGCAGCACCGCGTCGAGCTCGCGGCGGCGCGCCAGCTCCACCCGGCGCGGCACGTTCCCGCGCAGCGCGGCCACCTCGAGGTCGGGGCGGAGCGCGAGGAGCTGCGCCCGCCGCCGCTCCGAGGAGGTCCCGACTCGCGCGCCGCGCGCCAGGGGGAGCGGGGCGGCCGCGGCGTCGTGCGCGCCGGGGTGGATCAGCAGCAGCTCGTGCGGCGAGACGCGCACGGGGTGCGCGGCCACCACCAGCCCCTCGGGCTGCTCGGTCGGCAGGTCCTTGAGCGAGTGGACGGCGAGGTCGGCGCCGCCGTCTTGGAGCGCGCGCTCCAGCTCCTTGACGAACACGCCCACGGCGCCGAGCGTCGCCACGCTCCGGGTCTGGTCCTTGTCCCCCTGGGTCTTGATCACCACCAGCTCGGCGGGAAGGCCGAGGCGCTCGGCGAGCCAACCCTGCACCTGGCGCGCCTGGGCCAGGGCGAGGTCGCTCCCGCGGGTGCCGATCCGCGCGGGTGAGGAGGAGGGGGGCTGGGGCACGAGGACTCCTGGGGATCCAGGCATCTGACCCCGAGCCGGGGGTTCGCTCAAGCCGCCCGGCCGGGGCGCGGCTCCAGGGCGCGCTCGCCCGCGGCCGGGGCCGACCCCGCCTCGGCCTCTGCGGTGGGCAGCGTGAGCAGGAACCGGGCGCCGCGCCCCACCGGGGAGGCGACCACGAGGTCGCCGTGGTGGAGGTGCGCGATTCGGCGAGCCACGTACAGGCCGAGGCCGAAACCGCCCTGCCGGTTCGTCACGAACCGCTCGAACACGCGCGCGAGCTGCGCCGGCGGGATTCCGGGCCCCTCGTCGATCACCTCCACCCGGGCGCGCCCACCGCTCTCGCTGACCTCGACCGTGACCTGGCCCCCCCGGGGGGAGTGCTGAACGGCGTTGGTGAGGAGATTCTGCAGGCACTGCTGCAGCCGCGCCCGGTCGCCCGCGACGAACACCGGCTCGGCCGCGCGGACCTCGATCCGCTGCTCGGGCGGCGAGAGGAGCCGGGCCACGTCCTCCACCAGGGTCACGAGCTCGACCCGGCGCACCTCGACCTGCAGCAGCCCGTGGTCGAGGCGCGTCACGTCGAGCATGTCGTCGAGGAACTCCGCCAGGCGCCGCAGCGAGGCCAGCACCCCCTCGAGCGCGCGCGCCTCGTCGGCGCGCTCGCCCCCCTCGGCGCGGCGCCGCAGCGCCTCGAGCCGCGTGTCGATCGGCCAGAGGAGGTTGCGCAGGTCGTGCGCCAGCACGGTGATCAGCTCCTCCGCCACCGCGCGCCGCCCTTGCTCCACCGCGTTCCCCGCGATCTCCTCCACCAGCTCGGCGCGATGCGCCACGACGCCGATCCAGCGCGCCACGAGCTCCAAGAAGCGGACGTGCTCGGGGCCCCACCGCTCGGGCCGCTGGGAGGTGACCAGCAGCACGCCGCGTCGGGTGGGGCCGACCTCGAGCGGCACCCCCAGGGACGAGCGCACGCCCAGCGCCTCGCGAATCCCGCGCAGCTCCTCGGCGTCGCGGTCCACGTGTCCGTCGCGCCAGCTCTCACCGGTGAGGAACACCTGCACGGCGCGCCCCGCGTTGGCGAGGGGCAGGACGTCCAGCCCCAGCTTGCGCTGGAGCTGCGAGAGCGGCTGCGTGCTCGAGCCCAGCGCGACGAGCGTCTCCCGCGCGGGGTCGTGCACGAACGTGTCCACCTTGTCCGCCCCGAGCGCGCGCGCCACGAGGTCCGCGGCGCGCGAGAGGGTCACGTCCAGCGGTCCCAGCGGGAGGTGCAGGAGCTGCTCGAGGAGCTCGGCCTGGACGGCGCTGAGCGGCATGCCTCCATCGGAGCACGCATCGCGCGCCGGTCGAGGGCGAGGTATCAAGGAGGTATGCGCGGCCCCCGACCCACCCTCGGCCCGTACGAGCTCCTGGGCGAGCTCGGCCGCGGCGGCATGGGGATCGTGCTGCGCGCGCGGCATCGCGAGCTCGGGGTGGAGCGCGCGCTCAAGGCGCTCGCCCCCGAGCCGGGCGGCCCCTCGCCCGAGCGGCTGGCGCGCTTCGAGCGCGAGCTGCACGCCCTGGCGCGGGTCGAGCACCCCAACGTGGTGCGCGTGCACGACTGGGGCGCGGGGGAGGGCGGGCAGCTGTTCTTCGCCATGGACCTCGTGGAGGGCGAGTCGCTCGAGGCGCTGCTCGCGCGCGACCGCCTGCCGCTGGCGAGGGCCCTCGAGCTGGCGGCGGACGTGTGCCGGGGGGCCGCGGCGCTCCACCGGGCGGGGGTGATCCACCGCGACCTCAAGCCGGGCAACGTGGTGGTCACCGCGAGCGGGCGCCCCGTGATCCTGGACCTCGGCCTGGCGGTGAGCGCCGACGAGGA
>CAZMSZ010000355.1:0-7772 GCA_964569055.1 uncultured Planctomycetota bacterium
TGGCCTTCCTGGGCGCGTCTGCGCTGGTGCTGCGGCGGAAGGACATCACGGCGCGCGGGGGGTAGGGTGCGGAGTCGGAGTCGGAGTCGGACTCGGACTCGGGAGGCTGTCGCATACGCGACCACGCCCCGCGAGGAGCGAGCACGAGCACGAGGCAATGCGACTCATAGGAGCGACAGCGCCCTCGGACACACCGCTCCGGGCACGGGGCCCCAAACCACCCCTCGCCCTACGAGAGCCCCTCACGCAAGCAGCAGCGCCGCTTCGGGCGACGCGGCGCTCTCGCCAAGACCTGGAAGTTCACACCAAACCAGCCGCGTCGCCGCGGCGGCGCGCAATTCCAGCGAGAGCGGGGGGGACTCTGGGGGGGCGGAGCCCCCCCAGAAAACCACGCAGGTGGTAATTCTGCGAGCAGCGCAGCAAACCGCGCACACGCAGCGGGGACACACACGACTCACGCCTCGCGAGGAGCGAGCACGAGCACGAGCACGAACGAGCACGAGCACGAGCACGAGCACGAACGAGCACGAGCACGAACGAGCACGAGCACGAGCACGAGGCACGTCACCCTCCGGATTCCGATTCCGCCCCCCACCCGTGCTCGCCGGCCCCCTCCCGCAGCGCGCGGTTACCATGCCGTCCTCATGAGCTTCGCCTCCCCGCGCCTCCCTCTCGCCGTGGCGCTCCTCGCGACGTTCCTCGCCTCGCCCGCGCTCGCCGACGAGCAGCAGCGGCTGCCGCTGCGGATCTGGATGCTCCGGCTGCCGGGGACCGAGCTGGGGCTCGACCTCGCCGACATGGACGGGGACGGGGACCGCGACCTCGTGATCGCGCACATGGTCGGGCCGCAGCGGGCGGTCTCGGTCTACCTGCAGGGGACGCGGCCGCGCTTCTCGGGCGAGGCGGCCTGGACGTTCACGGCGCCGGTCGACGCCTGCGCGTTCCTGGCCGGCGACTTCGACCCCAGCCCGGGGGGCGAGGTGCTGTTCCTGTGCCCGGGGCGCCTGGTGATCGGGCGCGGGCGCGGGGAGCTCTCGGTGCTCGCCACGGTCAGCGGCTTCTTCGACTACCCCGAGGACGGCGGGCTGCCGGTGTACGACCTCACCTGGGACCTCGACGGGGACGGGCGGCTCGAGGTGCTGGTGCCGACCAAGGACGGCTACGTCCTGTTCGGGCGCGGCGAGTCGGGGCCGCTCACGGCGCGCGGCGCCTTGGCCGTGCCGACCAAGCTCACGTTCGGTCCCTCGTTCGAGGGGGTGGTCCTCAACCGGTTCTTGACCGCCTCCTCGCGCCTGCGGCGGCTGGTCGCGGCGGACCTCGACGGCGACGGCCGCACCGACCTCGTGGCCTACCGCGACAAGGGGCTGGCCCGCTTCCTTCAGCGCGAGGACGGCAGCTTCCCCGAGCGACCCGACGACCTGCGGCCGCTGCGCCTGATCGAGCGCGTGCTGGCGGAGCAGGCCAAGAAGGACGGCGAGGGCGGCGGCAGCGAGGCGTTCGACGACGTGCGCCTCGGCCTGCAGGACGTCGACGGCGACGGGCAGGTCGACCTGCTGGTGACCCGCACCCTGGGCGAGATGGGCGTGTTCGAGTCGATCCGCACCCAGCAGCTCGTGTTCCGCGGCAAGCCCGGCGAGCGCGGGGCGGAGTGGGACGAGGACCGACCCGACGCCACGATCAACCTCAAGGGCGTCTCCGACGACCCGCTGCTCCTCGACTGGGACGGCGACGGCAAGCGCGACCTGATCGTCTCCACCTACCGCATGGACCTGTTCACCAACGTCAAGCGGGCGCTGTTCAAGTCGTTCAAGATCACCTACATGATCTTCCGGCAGCGCGCCGGCGAGCGCCCGTTCGCCGACGAGCCCGACTTCACGCTCGACCTCGACGTGCCGCTCGAGGTGCTGCAGCGCCGCGGCGGGCTGCGGGCCGCGCTGTTCACGGCCGACGTCGACGGCGACGGCGTCCGCGACCGCGTGACGCGCGGCGACGGGACCACGCTCACGCTGGTGCGCGGCCGCGTGGTCGGGGGAGAGGTCGAGTTCGACGAGGACCGGCCCGTCGGGCTGGCGGTCGGGCGCACCGAGCCGCCCTGGGCGGTCGACCTCGACGGCGACGGCGCCGACGAGCTGATCCTCGAGCCGTTCGCGGCCACCTCGGCCAACGACGACCCGTCGCGGATCGTGCGGATCGTGGGGCTGGAGCGGTGAGCGCGCGCGCCCGCCCGCTCCTCGCCGTCGCCGCGGCGCTCGCGCTGGCGAGCCTGGCCGCGGCCCCGCCCGCGCCGGCTGGCCCGCCCGGGCCGGTGCGCTTCGAGCGGACCGACCTCGAGGTCGGCGGGCGGGTCACCGAGGTGCTGCTCGAGGACCTCGATGGCGACGGCCGGCGCGACCTGTTCGTGGTGCGCGGGCGCGAGGCCCTGATCTTCCTGCAGGAGGCCGGCGGGCGCTGGGCGGGCCAGCCCAACCAGCGCTTCCGGTTCCACCCCGCCACGGTGCTGTTCGACCTCGGCGACCTCGAGGGGGACGGCACGGCCGAGGTGATCCTGCTCCAGAAGGAGGGGGTGTTCGCCTACCGCATGCGCGAGCTGGGCGGGCGCAAGCTGTACGGGCTGCGCCCCGCGCCGGTGCTCGCCACCGCCTCGTTCTTCGCCCGCCCCGTCGAGCGGGAGGTCCGCCGCAAGGAGCTGCTGCGCGACCTCGATGGCGACGGCGACCTCGACCTGATCCTGCCGCGCGGCGACGGCTTCTCGCTGCTCGCGAACGAGGGGAAGGGGACGTTCGCTCCCGGGCAGCCGCTCGCCGCGCCGCCCAAGGCGACCCTGCACCTCGGCGGCGACCGGCTGTCGAGCCAGCTGTTCGCGTCGTACTGGTTCCCCAACCCGAACGTGGCCCAGTTCGACGGCCAGGGTCCGGCCGAGCTGGTGCTGGCGCGCGAGGGCACCCTGAGCGTGTTCGCGGCGAAGGGCGAGGGCGCGCTGCCGCTCGCGCCGCGCGGGAGCTACACGATCCCCGACCAGAAGCAGTTCTCGCGCAACGTCGAGGACCCGCTCGCGCTCGACTTCACCATGCCGCTGGTCCTGCGCGACCTCGACCGCGACGGGCGGGTCGACGTCAGCTCGACGCACGTGGGGCAGGGGGCGGTGCGGATCTACAAGAACGGCGCCGACCCCGCCGAGGCGCTCAGCACGCCGGCCCTGACGGTGCGCGTCAAGGGGGTGACGTTCTTCTCCTACTTCGTCGACGTCGACGGCGACGGGCGCGACGACCTCGTGCTGCCGCGGATCGACGAGGTCGGCGCCTGGAGCATCCTCAAGGCGCTCGTCACGCGCTCGGTGCCGGTCGAGATGCTGATCTACTTCCAGCGAGCGGACGGGAGCTTCCCGGGCGAGCCCGACGACCGCCGCGACCTCGAGGTGCCGCTCTTGATCCGCTCCACCGACGAGGGGCTGCGGCTGGGCTCCTCGATCATCGCCAGCGTGGACGGCGACTACGACGGCGACGGGCGGCGCGACCTGCTCTACCGGAGCGACGACGACACGCTCGCCCTGTTCCGCGGGCTCGCCGGCCGCCGGCTCGACGAGGACCCGGCCGCCGAGGTCGAGGTGCCCAGCCTCGACGACCACCGCTTCTGCTTCCCGCTGGTGGGCGACCTCGACGGGGACGGCCGGGACGACCTCGTGCTCCGCTACTGGTCGTGGAACCGCGACGCGGACCGGCTTACGATCCTGCGCGCCGTCGGGGCGCGGTGAGGCGGGCGTGACGGAGCCGTTGGGTCACACGGTCGATTCGGATGCGTCTCACGAGGCGCCCGCGTCGCTGCCCATGACCTACAAGCTGGTGGTCTGCTTCCTGTTCCTGCTCGCCCTCGAGGCCGCGGCCGAGCTGGTCGCCTGGCGGGTCAGCCGCCCCGCCGTGGCCACGATCTCCTACGACCCGTTCGCGCCCAACGTGCCCGTGGTGATCATCGCGATCGCGACGGGCCTGGTGATCGGCGCGCTCATGGCGCTGCGGTCGATGTGGGGCCGGCTGTTCGGGCAGGCCGCGCTGGTGATCCACGCCCTGTTCCTGATCCGCGAGATCACGGTCCAGAGCCCCGACATTTGGGTGTATCTCGAGGCGGGAGGCCGGGTCCGGCTCCTGCTCACCCTGGCGATCGACGCGGTGGTCGTGCTGTGGCTGGGCAGCCGCGAGGCCGAGCGCGTGTTCGACCGCTGAGCGGGCGAGGAGCCGCGACGTGGCGCTCGGTTTGCGGTTAGGATCCGTTCGCTCCCGCTCGTGGAACGGATCGCGAGGCTGAGGCAGGGTGCCCCGTCCAGCGGACCAGATCTTCCTGCGGCTCGCCGTAAAGGGCGGCCACCTCACCGCCGAGGACGCGGACGGGGTGTGGGAGGAGCTCTGCCGGCTCGAGGCCGAGGGTGAGCCGACCAAGGCCCGCCTGCTGTGCCTCGAGTTCGGGTTCATGGACAAGGGGCTCGGGCGCAAGCTCAAGCAGGAGGTGCGCGGCTACCTCGAGCGCATGGCGGCCGAGGAGTCCCGCTCCGAGCGGCGGATCGCCGACTTCGAGCTGATCGACCGGCTCAGCTCGGGCGCCATGGGCAGCGTCTACAAGGCCCGCCACCTGCGCCTCGGCAAGGTGGTGGCGCTCAAGCTGCTCAACCCCGACCTCGCGCGCGACGCCTCGTACGTGGCGCGCTTCACGCAGGAGGCCCGCGCGGCGGCGACCCTCGACCACGCGAGCATCGTGCAGGCCTACGACGTGGGGCAGGCGGGCGACCTCCACTACATCGCCATGGAGTTCGTCGACGGCAAGACGCTCAAGGAGCTGATCGAGCGGCGCGGCCGGCTCGACGAGGCGGCCGCCGTCGAGATCACGCTGCAGGTCCTCGACGCGCTCGAGCACGCCCACGAGAACAGCCTGATCCACCGCGACGTCAAGCCGGCGAACATCATGATCACCAAGGAGGGCCGCGCCAAGCTGCTCGACCTCGGGCTCGTGCGCCGGACCGACGTCGAGAACGGGCTCACCGGCGAGGGGAAGGCGATCGGGACGCCGTACTTCATGGCGCCCGAGCAGGCCCTCGACAAGGGCGCCGACTACCGGGCGGACCTGTACTCGCTCGGCGGGACCCTGTTCAACATGGTCACCGGCGAGAAGCCCTACGTCGCGGCGACCCCGGTCGCCGTCATGAACATGCACCTCAAGGCGCCGATCCCCGACGCCCACCAGGTGTGCCCCGAGGTCTCGACCGGGCTCGGCAAGGTGATCGCCAAGCTGCTCGCCAAGCGGCCGGCGGAGCGCTATCAGGACCACGCCGACCTCAAGAGCGACCTCGAGCTGGTGCTGCACGGCTTCATGCCCGAGCTGCGGACCGGCGTGGCCCCGGCCGGGATCCGGTTCATCGAGGGGCGCTCGCGCGGCCAGGCCGCCGCCGGCGACGCGCCGCGAGCGACCAGCCGCCGGCGCGAGGCGGGGTCGGGCGGCCCGCCCGTCGGGCTGCTGGTCGGCGCCGCGGCGGCGGTGCTCCTGATCGGCGGCGCGCTCCTGTTCGCGGGGTCGGGCGGCGGCGGGGTCGCTCCCTCGACCGACGTGGCCGTCGACGATCCGGTGGAGCGCCCCGACCCGCGCGAGGTCGAGGCGGCCGAGCGCGAGCAGGCGGCCGACGCGCTGTACGGGAACGTCGAGCGGACGGACCGGCGGCGCCGCGTGCTCGAGCTGGAGGGCGTGGCGAACAAGTTCCCCGAGACCCGCGCCGGGCGGCGCGCGCGTGACGAGGCGCAGGCCATGCGCCGCGAGGCGCGCGCGCGCGAGGAGCAGGTGTACGAGCGGCGGAGCGCCGAGCTGGAGCGGCTCGCCGCGGCGGGCGACGTGGCCGGCGCGCGGGGCGGGTACCAGGCCCTGGCGCGCGAGCTCGAGGACGACGAGCTCGCCGAGCGCGCCGAGGCGCGGGCGCGCGAGCTCGCGGCGCGGCAGGACGCGCAGGCCGACCAGGCCCTGGCTCGGGCTCACGCCCTCGAGCGCGACGGGAAGGCCCTCGAGGCGGCCGAGGCCGCGCGTCGCGCGGCCGAGCTCCTCGACGCCCAGGAGCGCGAGGAGGCGCTGGCGCGCGCGGTGCGGCTGGAGCGCCGCGAGCTGCTGCGCCAGCAGGAGCTGGCCGCCGCCGCCGCCGCGCGCGGGAGCGAGGCCGAGGCCGACGTGCGCGCCCGGCTGGCCGAGCTGCCCGCGACGCTGCGCGCGCTCGTGCGCCAGGGCGCCCTGCGCGAGGCGCTCGATACCGCCGAGCAGCTCCTGGCGGTCGCGCCCGGCGCGCTGCGCGAGGAGGTCGAGCCGCACGCGCTCGCGCTGCGCGACGCGGTGGCCCTGTCGCGCGCGGCCCTGGCCGGCTACGCGGGGCGGGTCGGCGAGACGACCTCGCTCGACCGGCGCAAGGGGAGCCCCGTCACGGGTGAGGTGCTCGGCGTGCGCGGCGACGCGGTGGTGGTGCGGCTCTCCGAGCGGGCCGAGCTGCTGGTGCCGGTGGACGAGCTGAGCGAGACGACGCTCTGGCGCGCGGCGCGCCGCCAGCTCGGCGCGAAGGACCCCACCTACCTGCGCGGCGTGGGCGCGGTGCTCCTCTACCGCGGCGACCGCGCCGCCGAGGAGCACCTCGCCAAGTGCGCCGAGGCGGGCGTGGACCTCGGCGCGCTCCAGGCCGCCATGAAGCCGCTCGACGAGGCCGAGCGCGACGAGCCCGTGGCCGTGGCGGGCGCGGGCACGACCGGCGCGGGCGCCTCCGGCGGCGAGCGCAGCGGCGGCGAGAGCGGCGCGAGCGGCGGCGACGCAGCGGAGGACGACGTCCGCGAGCGCTACCGGCGCGCGCTCGACCGCAACGAGCGGGCGCGCCTGCTGATCGCCAAGCGCGAGCTGCTGTTCCCCGAGGCCGACCGGGTCGGCTACGCCGACGACCAGCTCGAGCCGATCTACGAGTTCGCCAACGGCCAGGAGTTCGGCCGCGACTGGCGGCTGGTGAACGGCCGCAGCTACCCCACCCCGCCCGGGCAGGTCGAGCGCTACGGGCTGATCCTCGAGGGCCGCAACGGCCGGGCCGAGTTCGTGGCCCCGATCCAGGGCGACGTCCTGATGCGCATGCGGTTCATGCCCCAAATGCTCGGCCGCACCGGCCGCCTGGCGCTGACCCTCGACGACGAGGAGGGCCGGCGGGTCAGCAACGAGCTCGGCCAGCTGGTGTTCAGCGTGAGGCGCCGGCCCAAGGCGATCGACGGCGCCTCCCAGGCCGGCGAGGTGCGCACGCAGTCGTACCAGGTGCTCGAGCTGCTCGTGCGCGGCCACCAGGTGCTCTCCAAGTTCAACGGCAAGGTGTGCGCGACGATCCAGCTCGAGGAGGACCTCGGCCCCGTCCGCCTCGGCCTGGAGTGGGACCGCGTGGCGCTCAACCTGCTCACGATCGAGCTCGCGGGCCGCCCGTCCGACGCCTGGGTCGACGCCGCGCTCGAGGCGACCGCGCCGAAGGACGATTAGGGTGGATCTTTCACGAGGGACCGCCCTCGACCCGGGCAAAAGAGCGTCCTAATCGCAGAGATCGCCGAGAGCGCAGAGGTGCGCTGAAGTCGGCTAGCGCAGGGCGAGCGCTTCGATCCACCGATTCCAATCGGCTCGCGCTGACCCCGACTCCGACTCCGACCCCGACTCCGATTCCGACTCCGATTCCGATTCCGACTCCGACTCCGACTCCGATTCCGATTCCGATTCCGATTCCGATTCCGATCGGCTCG
>CAZMSZ010000356.1:0-7766 GCA_964569055.1 uncultured Planctomycetota bacterium
ATTCCGAGTCCGATTCCGAGTCCGAGTCCGAGTCCGATTCCGAGTCCGATTCCGAGTCCGATTCCGAGTCCGATTCCGATTCCGAGTCCGATTCCGATTCCGAGTCCGATTCCGAGTCCGAGTCCGAGTCCGATTCCGAGTCCGATTCCGATTCCGATTCCGATTCCGAGTCCGACTCCGACTCCGACTCCCGAACCGTCTTACCGCTCGGCGTCGGGCCCCTCGCCCGGAGGCCAGGGGTGCCGCTCGCGGTGCTCCTCGGTCGGAAGCTTGGCCGCGCGGGCCTGGTAGTCGACTCGGAACATGCCCGCGGGGTGCCAGTAGAGGTACGCGGCGTTGTCGCCCAGCCAGCGCAGGACCGCGCGGCCGCCGCGGGCGAGGGCGGCCTCGGGCTCGCGCGCGCCGAGCTCGCGCAGGACCGCGCGGTCGAGGAGGGCGAGCGCGCCGCGGGCGAGCTGGGCGCGCTGCTCGGGCTCGGGCAGGGCGGGGGGCAGCGTGAGCAACGCCTCGAGGGCGCGGCGCTTCTCGCGGGGCGGCGCCTCCTCGGCGAGGGCCTGCGCGGTCAGGTCGGCCACGGTGCGGGCCGCCTCGCCTGGGGAGATGGGGTCGAGCTTCATGGGCTCGGCGACCCGACCTTCGGCGAACGCGGCGGCCTGCTCCAGCTCCGGCGTGTCGGGGAGCGGCGGCTCGCTGCCGGGGCGCGCGCGCGCGAGGAGCGAGCGGCACACCTCGGGCGGCAGCCCCAGGAGCTCGAGCCGGACGATCGCCAGGCGGCGCACGACCCAGGCGGGGTCGCGCAGCGCCTCGCAGGCCGGGCGCGCGTCGCCCTGCTCCGAGGTGCGGATCAGGCGGGCCACTTCGCGCAGCACGCGCGCGCCCTCCTCGCGGGCCTCGGGGCGCTCCCACCACACGACGTCATCCGATCCGGGCGCGGGCTCGTCGGGGGCCCCGTGCGTGACCGCGGCGAGCGCGAGGAGCGCCACGCTGGCGTGGAGAGTCGCCCGGGTCGTCATGGTAGGATCCTCCCTCCCCAGCCTATCGTGGACGAGCTCATCCGCCGCGCCGCCAGGACGATCGAGGACCTCGGGATCGCCACGCAGGAGGTCCTCGAGCCGTACGTGCGTCAGTGGTTGGCGCGACCGCCGCAGGAGGAGACGTTCGACGCCGACCGCGAGCTGGCCGGCTTCCTCTCCACCCTGTTCCGCGCGCAGCTGATCAGCCGCGTGCAGGGGCGCACGCTGCTCGGGATGCTGAGCGAGCGCGCCCCGGCAACGGGTGACGCGAACATCGGCAAGCGGTTCGGGAGCTTCGTGGCCGAGGAGCTCGTCGGCGAGGGCGCGATGGGCAAGGTCTACCGCGCCGCCCACGAGGAGACCCTGGCGCGCGACTACGTGATCAAGGTGTTCGCGCGCAGCGACGACAAGCGCGGGCTGGCGCGCTTCCGGCGCGAGGGCGAGCTGATGGCGGGGCTCGACCACGGGAACATCGTCAAGATCGTCTCGGCGGGTGAGGCCGGCGAGCAGCCGTACCTCGTGCTGGAGTACGTCGAGGGGCCGACCCTGGAGCGCATGCTCGAGGAGCGCGGCCGCTTCTCCTGGCAGAGCGCGACCCGGGCGATCAAGCAGATCGCGGCGGCGCTGCACGCGGCCCACGAGAAGGGCGTGATCCACCGCGACATCAAGCCGCAGAACGTGCTGGTCGCGCCGGGCGGAATGCTCAAGGTGTTCGACTTCGGCCTGGCCAAGTCGCTCGACAGCAAGGCCGCCTCCCAGGCGGGGCTGATCCTGGGCTCGCCGGCCTACATGGCGCCCGAGCAGTGGGGCGACCACGAGGTCGACGAGCGGGTCGACCTGTTCGCGCTCGGGGTGACCTACTACACGCTGATCGCGGGCAAGACGCCGTTCCGCGGGCGGACCCCGGCCGACTACTCGCACGCGATCCAGCTCGGGCGCTACGAGGCGCTCGACGCGGCGGAGAAGGACGTCCCGGCCGCGGTGGCCGCGGTCGTGGCGCAGCTGCTCGAGCGCGACCGCGCCTACCGCCCGCCCTCCGCCAAGGCGGTGATCTCCGAGCTCGATCGCCTGCTCAAGGGGAAGGCGCCCGACCTGCCGCGCCTGGAGCGGGTCGGCGGCGAGAAGGGCGAGCGCTGGCCGCTGGTCGGGAGCGACACGTTCAAGGTGGGCGGGAGCGCCGACGCGCAGGTCCGCGTGGACGGCGCGGCGCCGGTGCACGCGCTGGTGGAGCGCACCCCCGGCGGATACCTGCTGCGCGACGCGGGCGGCGGCGTGCGCGTGGAGGGGCGCGCGGTCCCCGAGATCGTGCTGCGCGACGACGACGAGGTGCAGCTCGACGGCGCGCCCGGGCGGTATCGGTTCCGGCTGGGCAACCTGGCGCGCGAGCGCGGGGCGGCCCGGGCGGCGCGGCCCAGCGAGCGGCTGGCTCCCGTGGCGACCGAGGCCCCGAGCGCCGAGAACGAGGCCGAGCCCGCGGTGATCAATGGCCTCCTGGCGGCCGCGCTCGAGGAGGCGGCGCACCCGCGCGCGCTGGTCGCCTGCTTCGAGGCGCTCGACCCGGGCACGCTCACCCGCCCCTTCGCGCGCTCGCGCGCCGCGCTGGAGCGCGCGGGTTGCCCGCCCGACGTGATCGGCCGCGCGCTGGAGCGGGCGCGCGCCCTGGGGCAGGACCGGGTGTGGCGGCTCGCCGACCGGCTGTTCGCGCAGACCAAGGAGAACCTCGGCGCCTCGGCCGAGGCCTGGCTGGCCTGGTGGCTCGAGGCGCGCGAGCGCTACCCGCAGCAGCTCCGCGGGCCGGGCCCGCGCGCGCGCGGACGCCTCGGGGTGCGCGCCAACAAGAAGGCCGACGAGCAGGAGGTGCTGCTCGACGGCAAGGAGGTGTGGGTCCTCGGCCGCGCCGACGACGCGGACGTGACCGTCGCGGAGCGCTCGGTGTCGCGGCAGCACCTCAGGATCCACCGGCTCCACACGCGGTTCGTGTTCCAGGACCTCGGCAGCCGCTTCGGCACGACCGTCGGCGGCAACCGCCAGGAGGTCGGGCTGCTGCGCGACGGCGACGAGGTCGAGGTCGGCCAGGCCCGGCTCCGGTTCGCCGACCTCGGTCCGGAGGAGCCGGGCCCGCCGCGCGCGGAGGGGCACGAGGTCGACCGGCTGGTGTTCGACGCGCTGGTCGAGCTGCGCGCGCCCGCCGTGACCTTGACCCTGATCCGGCTGCTCGACACCGCGATGCTCGCCGACTTCTGCGTGCAGGCCGCCGCGCCGCACGAGACGTTCATGACGGTCGGCTCGCAGGTGATGGGCTTCCTCGACGCGCAGCGCCTGATGGCCCTGGAGGCGCTCCCCTCCATCGCGGGCGTGAACCACGGCGACGACCCGCAGGCCTGGCAGGCCTGGTGGGCCAAGGGCGGCGCCGCCTACGGGCCGCAGGTCATTCCGGCGGGCTGGGCCGGCTAGCGGCGCCGGCCCGTGTGGCCGCGCCGAACGGGCGGGTCCAGGCGATCAGCACCGGCAGCAGCGTCAGCATGGCGAACAGCGCCGCGATCATGGCGAACGCGGTGAACGCCCCGAAGTAGGCGTTGGGCAGGATCGCCGAGAACACCAGCACCGAGAACCCGACCACCGTGGTCAGGGCGGTCCAGAAGATCGAGGTCCCGATCGAGCCGTGCGAGCGCGCGATCGCGCCCGCGACGTCCCCGTCGCGCGCGACCTCCTCGCGATAGCGGAACAGGTAGTGGATCGCGCAGTCCACGCCGATCCCGAGCGAGACCGAGGCGATCATCACCGTCGCCATGTCCAGCGGGATCCCGACCCAGCCCATGGCGCCCATCACGACCGTGATCGGGAGGAGGTTGGGGACGAGCGCCAGGAGGGCGGCGAACGGGTTGCGGAACAACAGCGCCAGCATCAGCCAGATCGCGCCCAGCGCGACCAGGCTCGAGACGACCTGGCTGCCGACCAGGCTCTGGAGCATGTTGTTGTAGAGCACGAACATGCCGCTCACCTCGGCCTGGACCGCGCCGTCCGCGGGGAACCGCTCGGCGAGGAACGCGCGCAGGTCGGCCAAAAGGGCGGCCCGGTCGAGCTCGGGGTCGGTCTCGCGGGCGCGCGCCACGATCCGCAGCCCCGAGAAGGGCGCGATCGTGCGGCCGCCCACCGACACCTCGCGGGTCACGACGTAGGCGCGGAGCGCCTCGGCGTCGAGCGCCTGCAGCGCCAGCGTGGCGGCCTGGGAGCGCTTCGCCCCCGGGACCAGCTTGCGCAGCTCGTCCACGTAGCCGACGTAGCTCATGACCGCGCCGACCTCGCGCCGCGCCTCGAGCCAGGCCACCACGTCGGCGGCGGCGTCGAGCCGCGCCGGGCCCTCGGGGTTCATGATCGCGAACGCGCCCGGCTCGTCCGAGGTGAGGATCACCTCGAGCCCGCTCGTGCCGCCCAGCCGCTGGTCGATGAACTCGAGGCCGCGATGGATCGGCGAGCTGGGCGAGAAGTAGTCGATGAACCGCGCCTCGACCGCGATCTTCGAGATCCCCCACACGCTGAGCGCGGTCAGCGCCACGGCCGCGCCGACGACGAGCTTGCCGCGGCGCAGCGAGGCCCGGGCCAGCCCCTCCAGCGCGCGGGCGCTGCGCTCGAGGCTCCCCTGGTCGCCCTGCGGGAGGACCATCAGCGCGCCCGGCAGGATCACGAACGAGAGCGCCAAGGCCAGCAGCACGCCCACGGTCATGGCCACGCCGAAGTCGATGATCGGGCGCGACCCGGCGAAGTACAGGCTGAGGAACCCCGCGCAGGTCGTGGTGGCGGTGAACAGGCAGGGCCAGAACAGCGAGCGCGCCACGCGCAGCACCCGCTCGGCCGGGTCGAGCTCGGGGAAGCGGACCAGGTACTCGCGGTAGCGCACGATCATGTGGATCGAGTGGGCGAGCCCGATCACGAGCAGCAGCGAGGGCACGTTCGACGTGATGACCGTCATGCGCGTGCCGCGCAGGTTCATGAACCCGACGGTCGCGAGCGCGGTCGCGCTGGTGACGAGCAGCGGGAGCACGACCCAGCGCGGCCGCCGGAAGACGGTGGTGAGGAACACGCACAGGAAGGCGGCCGAGAGCCCGAGGAACACGCGCAGGTCGCCCTCGATGGCCTCGACCATCTCGACCACGATCGCGGGCACGCCCGAGGCGCGGCTGTCCGCGCCGGCGGCGCGCGCCGTGGCGACCACCTCGCGCACCGCGCGCACGATCCGGATCCGCTCCTGCTTGCGGGCGTCCTCGGTCGCGACCCAGGTGGGCCAGAACGCGGCGAGCTCGGCCTCGACCGCGGCCAGCTCCGCTGCGGCCGCCTCGCGAGTCGCGCCCTCGCTCGCGGCGAGGCGCTCCTGGGCCGTGGCCTTGCGGTCGAGCAGCCGCAGCTTGGTCGCCATGGCCTCGACGCTGGCGGGGAGCGTGCGCAAGGTCACCAGCACCCCGGCCGTGCGGCCGTCCTCGCTCACGAGGTTGCCGGCCGCCAGCTCGTGGTCGGTCAGCTCCTGCTTCGCCTTCTCGAGGTCGACCAGCGGCGAGGTGAGGCGGAGCCCATTCTGCGAGCGCTCCTGCATCAGGGCCTGGAACGGCGAGATCTGCTCGCGGTAGCTGCGGAACAGCGGCACCGAGACGATCGACTCGACGCCCTGCACGCCCTCGATCGAGGCGAGCTGCTGGTGCAGGGAGCTGACCGCGGCCACGCCGGCGGGCGTGAACAGGTCGTCGCGCGTGAGCCCGACCAGCACGAACTCGTCGCTGGTGAACATGAGCGAGGTCCGGTCGTAGCGCACGGCGTCGGGGTCGGACTCGAGGACCAGCGAGTCCGTCGACGAGTCGACCCGCAGGAGCTGGGGCACCCGCGGCGCGAGCGCCGCGGCGCCGGCCAAGCACGCCAGGGCCAGGATCGGGAGGAGCCGCTTCATGCGGCGGGATTCTAAGCGCGTCAGCGGTACCAGGGGTTGCGCAGGGTGCGTACGTGCGCCCGCTCGCGGTTCTCGCGCACCTGCTTGGCCGCCGCCTTGACCGCCTCGTGGCTGCGCTTGCGCAGGCCCGCCGCGGCGTCGACGAACAGCGCGATCGGGCTGCCGTCCTCGTCGTACGGCGCGACCGCCTCCACGAGCGCGCTCGCCCGCGCGGGCGGGAGCGCCTGGAGCACGGCGCGCGCCGCCGCGAGGGTCTCCTTGTCGCCGGGGAGGATCGCGCCTGCGAGGAGCTGGGCGCCGGCGAGCGCGCCCACGTCGGGCCGCTGCACCAGCGCGGCGGCGCGCTCGGGCACGCCGGCGGTGCGGTGGTGGCGCTCGAGCACGTCGGCGAACAGCCGCCCCGCCTCCTTCTTGCGCCCGGCCGCGATGTGCGCCTCGACCTCGGCCAGCAGCGCGAGCGGGTCGGCGTCGGCGATCGCGCCCTGGCGGCGGACGACCGGGTCGTTCAGGAACGCGGCCGCCGAGGGCGCGGCGAGCCAGGGCGCGGGGTCCTCGTGGGGGTCGTGCACGAACACGCCCGGCGACTCGAGGTCGAGCAGCACCGCCGCGAGGCCGCCCAGCGTGCCGACCCGCAGGGGGGCGCGCGGCGCCGCGGCGGGCGGCCAGGCCAGGCCCTCGCGGGCGATGGCGTCCTCGGCGTCGGCGAGGCGGTCGTCGACCGCGTCCCACTCCTCCCCCTTGACGAGGTCCTGGTAGGCGAGGAGGACGTCGCGGCAGCGCAGCAGGCGCTCGCTCCGCTCGGCCTCGTCGGCGAACGCGCGCTCGTAGAGGAGCACGCCGTAGTTGTAGGCGTCGGCGTCGACGCGCCCGCGGCCGTAGTGGTCGGCGTAGCGCTTGAGCGCGTAGACCTCGTCCACCGCGGCGTAGCGCCGGGCGCCCTCGATGTAGCGGGCGTAGACGTACTCGTCGAACCCGCGCAGGTCGGCGGGCCGCGCCGTCGGGACCTCGAGCTTGCCGGGCGGGTCGAGGAACACGCTCGCCCCGTCGCGCTCGTCGCCCTTCGCGTCGTCCTCGACCTCGATCACGCGCCCGCCGGGGAACGGCCCGGCGAGCAGCCCGAGGTAGACCGCCGGGAGCCGCAACCCGAGCTCGGCCAGCCCCTCGGGCGCGATCGGGTCGTCGTCGGCCTCGAGCCGCAGCCGCCCGCAGCGCACCAACGCCTCGAGTCGGTGGAGCAGCGAGGGCTCGGCCGGCCGGCTCAGCAGGCGCGCGGCGTCGCCGGCCAGCCGGCGCACGGTCCAGGAGGGATCCCCCGTGCGCGCCGCCTCCAGCGGAGCGGTCGCCTGCGCCGGGTCGGCCAGCCGCGCGTACGCCTCGTAGGCCCGGGCGCGGAGGGAGCCCGGACGCTTGGCGGCCCGCGCGAAGGCGAGCACCTCGGGCGCGAGCGCGCGCCCCGCCGCGCCGAGCTCGAGCTCGCCCGCCGCGTGCGCCGCGTCGAACACCGTGGCCGGCCGCTCGGCCGCGAGCCCGAACCGGATCCGCTCCACCGCGGCCCCGGCCTGCTCCTGCGAGAGCGCCGCCCCGCCCGGGGTGGCGGCGCGCCCCATGACGGCCCCCACGGCCAGGTCGCGCAGGCAAGCGTCGGAAGGAGCCGCGGCCAGCGCGGCGTCGAGGCGCGCGCGCAGCGCAGGCCCTTCCTGGGCCCAGGCGCGCTCACGCCAGCGGATGGCGAGGTCGTGCATTTCCGCAGTGTAAATGGGGACCGATTCCGATTCCGATTCCGATTCCGATTCCGATTCCGATTCCGAGTCCGACTC
>CAZMSZ010000357.1:0-1750 GCA_964569055.1 uncultured Planctomycetota bacterium
CCGGGTGGAGCGGATGGTTCTACGAACGGGGCGCGACGGTCGCAACTCTTTTCCCCGACGGAGCTTGGTGGCGCGGTGCGTCACGGCGCAGGCCTTGCGCTCGCGGGTCCCGGGAGGACTCCATGCGCCGCACCGATCGCGAGCGGGTCCCGAGCGCCCGGGACTACTTCCCGCTGCGGATCACGCTGACCACGCTGCGCCGCGCGGCGGGCGGCTGCCGCGGCTGCCCGCTGTGGCAGCGCGGCACCCAGACGGTGTTCGGCGAGGGCTCCCCCTCCGCGCGCGTGATGCTCGTGGGCGAGCAGCCGGGCGACCGCGAGGACCGCACCGGGCACCCCTTCGTCGGCCCCGCCGGGCGGGTGCTCGATCAGGCGCTCGAGGAGGCGGGGATCGCGCGCGCCGACTGCTACGTCACCAACGTGGTCAAGCACTTCAAGTGGGAACAGCGGGGCAAGCGGCGGATCCACAGCAAGCCGAGCGCGCGGGAGATCGAGGCCTGCTTCCCGTGGCTGGAGCAGGAGCTGGCGGTGGTCGCGCCCGAGGCGCTGGTGTGCCTGGGCGCAACGGCGGCGCAGGCGCTCCTCGGGCGCGGGTTCCGAGTCACGCGCCAGCGCGGGCAGCTCGTCGCCTCGACGCTGGCCCCGCTGGTGAGCGCGACCGTCCACCCCTCCTCGGTGGTGCGAATCAGCGACCGCGCCGAGCGGCACGCCGCGCAGGCGGCCCTGGTGGCGGACCTTCGGGTGGTGGCCGCGGCGCTGGTCGCGCGGGCGCCGCGCGCCGCTTGAACGGGCCCGCGGCGTCGCGCCGGCCGCGCCGTCCGCGGCCCGCGCACGCGCCGGGGGGCGCGGCGGGTGGAGCAGCGCGCGCCGCTGGCAGGGCGCTTGCACCCGTTCGCGGGAGTGCGCGTCGTTCGGGTTCGCGGGCGAGAGGCGCACGCCACAGGGAGGATGCCGAGACATGAAGTTCAACCGAGTGGCGGCGTACGGCGTCGCCCTGAGCGCGCTGCCGGCCCTGTTGCTGGTCGGCGGCTGCGACGTCGAGGACGGCGGCGGGCTGGGCCCCGACCAAGAGGTGAACGGGACCAGCGCGCCCGAGGAGGGCGCGGCCGAGAACGACCCCGGGCTGCTGGCGCGCGGCCCCGAACGGGAGCGCCAGGCGGAGCGCCGCGCCGAGCGCCCGCGCGGCGAGACCAAGAAGAACGAGCTCACGCTCCCGCTCGGCGACGACGAGCAGCTCAAGATCGAGCGCGAGCTGCCCGAGCAGGTCCGGCGCGGCTCCGAGCTCAGCTACACGATCAAGGTGACCAACGTCTCGGACGTGCCGCTCCACGGCGTGGTGCTGGCGGAGTTCCTGCACGGTCCTGGGCTGCAGGCGCCCGCCCCCCAGCAGCAGAGCCAGCTCGAGCAGCGCGAAGGCGCCGGCTCGGTCCCGGCGGGTGCGCCGCGGGGCGAAGCCGGTGAGCAGCGGGCCGGCATGCCGCGCCAGCAGCGCGAGCAGGCCGAAGAGCAGCAGCAGCAGCAGCAGGACGCTCAGAAGGAGCAGAACCAGCAGCAGCAGGACGCTCAGAAGCAGCAGAACCAGCAGCAGCAGGACGCCCAGAAGCAGCAGAACCAGCAGCAGCAGGACGCTCAGAAGCAGCAGAACCAGCAGCAGCAGGACGCCCAGAAGCGGCAGGACGCCCAAAAGCAGCAGGACGCTCAGCAGCAGCAGCAGCAGCAGGGCGGCGCCGCGCCCGAGGGCGGCGAGGAGA
>CAZMSZ010000357.1:1850-3159 GCA_964569055.1 uncultured Planctomycetota bacterium
GCTCAGCAGCAGCAGCAGCAGCAGGGCGGCGCCGCGCCCGAGGGCGGCGAGGAGATGGGTGAGCAGTCGCTCGGCGGTCTGTGGCGGATCGGCACGCTCCAGCCGGGCGAGACCCGCGAGATCCCGGTCAAGCGCGTGGTGCGCGGCGAGGGCGAGCTCAACTCGTGCATCATCGCGGACTACCGGCCGGCGCTCTGCGGCAAGATCACCGTGGCCGCCCCCGAGCTCGAGCTGACCCGCGTGTTCGTCAACGAGGACAACCGTCCGGTCGACGTGGTGTTCGCGTGCGACGAGGCGTACGCCCTGTATCGCGTGAGCAACCCGGGCACGGGCGAGCTCCGCGACGTGACGGTGTCCGAGGACCTGCCGCGCGGCTTCACGGCCGACGGCGAGCAGCGGGTGGAGTTCAAGATCGACCGGCTCGCGGGCGGCGACACCGAGGAGAAGCGGGTCAAGCTCGACTTCAACGACCAGGTCGGCCAGATCGCCGGGACCGCCACGGCGCGCTCCGGCGAGCTGCAGGCCTACTCGGGCGAGGGCGGGCTGCGGGTCGTGCGCCCGACGATCGCCATGCGCCTGCAGGGGCCGCAGACGGCCTACGCCGGCGAGCCGATCAGCTACGACCTGATCGTGCAGAACGCCAGCCAGGACGCGCCGGCCGCCCGCACGCAGGTCCAGCTCGACCTGCCCGAGGGGGCAGAGCGGATTCGGATCTACGGTCAGGGCGCCGAGCGCGAAGGGGACGTGATCCGGTTCGGCACGCTCCGCCCCGGCGAGCAGCGCGTGGTCCGGCTCCAGTTCGTGCCGGGTCGCCGCGCGACCGGTTCGCTGGCGGTCCGGGCCCGGGCCGAGGCCTACTGCGCGCCGCCGGCCCAGGCCGAGGCCGCGCTGCAGATCGAGGGGATCCCCGCGGTGCAGATCGAGGTGATCGACGGGACCGACCCGGTCCGCGTCGGGCAGGAGACCGCCTACTCGATCCGCGTGCTCAACGAGGGCACCGCCGAGGCGATGCAGGTCCAGCTCGTGGGTGAGCTCCCGCAGGGCCTCGAGTTCCTCGAGGGCGGCGGCGACACCGACGTCAGCGGCCAGGGCGGCCAGCTCCGCTTCGGCGCGCTCGACCGGCTCGCCCCCGGCGAGGACGCGACGTGGTGGGTCCGGGTCCGCGCGAACCAGAGCGGGCGGGCCGGGCTCAAGCTCTCCATGACGAGCGACGCCAACCCGGAGCCGGTCGTCGAGGAGGAGCCGACCAACGTCTACGGCGGCGCCGGCGAGCGTCGCGGCAGCCAGCAGCAGCAGCAGCAGCAGGAGC
>CAZMSZ010000357.1:3259-7735 GCA_964569055.1 uncultured Planctomycetota bacterium
TCAGCGCACCACCGTCCGCAGCAGGCGGCCGTCCTCGGAGGGCCGGAAGCCGCGCTCGCTCAGCCAGGCCGCGACCTCGGCGGCGGCGGGGTGGGTCGGCCGCACCACGTTGTAGAGGTAGCGCAGCCCGCGCGAGCGCGCCTCGCGCTCGAGCTGCTCGAGCACGAACGCGCCCACCCCCTGCCGGCGCGCGTCGGGCGCCGTGGCCAGGAGCACCTCGGCGTCGCCCCACACCACCTCGAGCCAGCCGTAGCCGACCACCGCCCCGTCGCGCTCCGCGCGCCACCACTCGCCCGGGACCGGCGCGCCCTCGCTGAGCTCGGCGTAGCGCGTGTCGAACACCCCGGCCGGCGCCTGGCCGACGATGCGGGCCTTAGGCGCGTCCCACACGGGCAGGCGCTCGCGGATCCAGGTCAGCTCGCTCATGGGTGCTGCTCCTCGCGGCTCGTCCCGAGGATAGCCGCGAGCGCGTCGAGCGGGGGAGCGACCGGGGAACCGGCCGCTCCCCGTTCACGGCCGAGCGGCCGCGGCGTCGCTCCGCCTCGCCTCGCCTTGCCGGGCCGCGGCCCGGCCCGGCCAGGGGCGATTCTCCAGCAGGCAGTCGGCGAGCTCGATGTAGACCCGGCGCGCCTTCTCGGTGAACGCGTCCTCGTCCTCGACGAGCGGCGCGAGCTCGGCGGCGATCCGCTCGGCGAGCGAGCCCTCCTCGATCAAGTCGCCGGCGCGCTCGAGGTAGTCGAGCTCGTCCTCGGCGGCCACGGTCCGGGCGCGCTCGAGCAGCAGGCGCAGGACGTCGCGCACCTCCGCCCGGCCGTCCTCGCCGCGGGCCAGCCCGGGCAGGTGCGGCGCGTGGACCCGCGCGCGCGAGCCGCGCGCCACGGCGGCGTGCAGGTCCTCGACCAGGAGGTCGTGGGCGGGGAGCGCCACCTCGCCGCTGCGGAGCGCGTCGCTGAGGGCGCGGAGCGCCCAGCGCGTGAACGCGGCCAGGACCATGTCCATGTGCACGCACTCCTGCACGTCGAGCACGCGGACCTCGAGGGCGCGGCGCGAGAAGCGGATCACGGCCGAGCGCACGTTGAGGAACTCGCGCCGCAGCACGCCCGAGTCGGGGAGCCGATCGAGCGCCTTGTACATCGGCTGGAGCACGTTCTTCTTGTACTCCGCCAGGCTGGCGATCGGCTCGGGGACCATTCGCCCGCTCGACTCGGGGATCCGCGACTGGTGCTGGATCAGGTACGCCAGCCGGTTGTCGACCGCGTCGGACAGCTCGCCGTCGATCAGGGGGCTGGTGGCGGCGATCGCGGGCAGGTACGGCACCAAGAGCGCCGAGGCGTTGTGCATGGCGACCGCGTCGTCGTCCTCGCCGAGCGGCAGGTTCACGTGCATGGCCTGCACGTTGGTCCAGCCGTGGGTCTGCGTCTCGAACAGCCGGGCGTAGGTGTCGTAGATCCGCCGGTTGGAGCGGGTCCAGCGCCGCGCGTTCTTGGGGTCGAACCAGGGGTGCATGCCGGTGGGGAGGATCCGCGCGTCGAGGCGGTCGGCCAGCAGCGCGCTCACCCGCCGGATCCCCTCCAGCAGCACGGCCTCGGTGTCGTGCAGCTTGCGCAGCGGGCGCTCGGTCCGCAGCTCGAGCACGTGGTCGGCGAACTCGTTGCTCATGCCGACCACGCCCAGCGCGTGGTCCGAGGTGGGCCGCCCCGCCAGCAGCCGCAGGGCGGGCTCGACCCGCGAGACCACGTTGAGGTCGCGGTCGACCAGCGCGTACTCCAGCTCGATCCCGCACACCGAGAACGGCGCGTAGGGCTGCGGAGCCTCGGCCCCTTCGGGCGGGTCGATCGGCCGGCGCCAGCTCTCCATGGCCTCGTCGAGCGGGCCGATCGGCAGGCGGCGGGGCAGCTTGGGCTTGAACCCGGCCTCGATCGCCCCGAGGAAGTGGCGCGCCAGCGCCTCGTACACCGTGTCGCCGGCCACCGCGTCGTCGTAGCCGAGGTCGATGTTGGGGTTGTCGTTGACCTCGATCACGACCGTGCCCTCGGGGGTCTCCTTGAGGTCGACCCCGTACAGGCCGTTGCCGACCAGCTTGGAGGCGCGCACGGCCTGCGCCAGCACCTCGGGCGGGACGGCGTCGACGCGCACCGCCTCCACCCGGCCGAAGCGGGTGCCGTGGCCGGTGGCGTAGGCGATCTGCCAGTGCCCTCGCGCCATGTAGTAGCGGCAGGCGAACAGCGGCTCGCCCGCCAGGGTCGTCACGCGCCAGTCGAAGGCGGTCGGGCGGTACTCCTGCGCCAACAGCAGCGGCGAGCGCTCGAACAGGTCGTGCGAGCGGCGCGCCCACTCCTCCTCGTCCTTCACCTTGAACACCGCCGAGGCGAAGCTCCCGTCGGGCAGCTTGAGCACGATCGGCCGGCCGAGCTCGGCCGCCAGCTCCTCGAACTTGGTGCCGCGCGCGACCACGCGGGTCTTGGGGGTCGGCACGCCGCCGCGGGTGAGCAGCTCGTGCAAGAACACCTTGTTGCAGCAGCGCAGGATCGAGGTGGTGTCGTCGATCACCGGCATGCCCAGGCTCTCGGCCTGCAGCGCGAACGCGAACGAGGGCAGGTCGGGGCCGGTGAGCGTGCGAATGAACAGCGCGTCGTAGTCGCCGAGGTGCGCCAGGTCGCGCAGCCCGACCCGCGAGACGTGCAGCCCGCACCGCTGCGCGACCCGCTCCAGCCGCTCGATCGTCTCGGGCGTGGAGGGCAGGTGCGCGGCCCCCTCCTCGAACAGCACGGCGAGCGAGGCGCGCGCCGCGTCGGGCTCCGCCTCCTGCTCGGCCAGGCGCGGCGCGGTGCGCCGCGCCTCGAGCACGTGCACCAGCTGCTCGCGCTCGTGCTCGTCGAGGGCGCCCAGCTTGAGCGGCTCGACCGAGACCACCTTCCAGCGCTTCTCCTCGCGCAGCAGGCGCACGCGCAGGATCGGCAGCGGGCACACGCGGAACACCGCGGCCGCCACGCGCGTGAAGCGCGGGTCGGAGCTGCGCCCGAGCAGCAGCTTGGGCTCGGCGACCTCGTCGGGCGTGGCGAGGCGGAACCCGGCGCCGTTGGCCTGCTTGACCAGGAGCGGCGGGGGGACCTCCTTGCTCGGCGCGGGGAGCGGCAGCTCGCCCCCGGCGCGGCGCAGGCGCTGCTCCTGGCGCGCGGTCTCGACGCCGGCCTGCTCCAGCGCGCGCAGGATCCGCTGCGGCTGCCAGCCGAGCACGTCGCGCGGGGCGGGGACCACCGTCAGCCCGCGGGCCTCCGCCAGCAGCGAGACGTAGTAGCCCTTGGAGAGGTAGCGCCACGAGCGACACAGGTTGACCACCGGCGCCCCGGCGGCCGCCGCGGCGCGGTCGTCCTCGAGGAACTCGTCGGCGGTCAGCCGCGGCCCGTGGTAGTTGGCGAGGTCGCCCGGGCGAGAGACCACGACGAGGGGGCGGACGTCCTTCACGATCGATCCTCCGGCCACAGCTCGAGCAGCACGGCGTCATAGCTGACGATCCCGAGCAGCACCGCGTGGAGCAGCCGCTCGGTCGGAACGAGGTAGCGCCCGTCGGAGCTGAACGGGACGTGGCGGGCCGGGTCGCGCACCCACAGCTGCGCCCCGCCGTCGGCATAGCCGCACACGACGAGGAAGTGGCCGACCGGGTCGCCGGCCACGTCGTCGCTCTCGTTGTCGTCGGGCCGCTCGCGCGCCTGACGATAGAGGTAGGTGGCGTTGAGCCCGCACAGGACGGGATGCCCGCGGGCCAGCATGTCCACGATCAGCGCCGCCGAGAGCTCGACGTCGAAGCGCACCTCGCCCCCGCCCTGGAGCAGCGCGGCGTACCCGCGGCAGATCGCGGCCACCTTCGCCTTGCGCGTGACGCGGGCGCGCGCGAGCAGCTTGTCGCTCAGCGCCTCGCGCTCGAGCCCGGCCCAGGTCGGGTCGAACACGCGCAGGTTGTAGGAGGTGACCCGCGCGCGGTAGCCGAGGCGCAGCGCGGTCAGCGCGAGGTAGACCGCGAGCGTGCCGCCGTCGGGGTTGCGGGTGGTCAGCTCGACCAGCCGCTCGAACGGGCTGTCGTCGCCGTAGAAGCGCAGCACCTGCAGCAGGCAGGTCGGGCCGCACGTCACGTCGTCGGGCTGCGCGAACCGGGGGACGTCGAGCTCGAGGTGCTCGGGGAGGTCCGGGGTTCGCGCCATGCAGCCTCCGGCGCCCGCGCGCTTCGCGGCGGGCGCGGGGCCTGGGAAGGGATCCTCGCCGCTCGCCGACGGCGAGCCAAGGCTGAGGTCCTCGGCGCGCCCCGCGGGCACGGCGGCGCGAACCGGGGCGGCGCGGGTCAAGCGAGGCCGCCCCCCGCCGCTGCGGGGAGCGCCGCGCCGAGCGCGTGCTCGAGCTTCGCCGACCGATCGATCACGCCGACGTTCTCCTGGGGGTGGACGCCCCCTGCTCGAACGCGCGGTAGCTTAGCGCCCGCCG
>CAZMSZ010000358.1:0-4701 GCA_964569055.1 uncultured Planctomycetota bacterium
CTGTGCTCGCGAGCGACAGCTTCCCTCGGCCTTCTTGGCGGTCGATTCTTCCGGCGAGGGAGTCGCGCACGCGAGCGACAGCTCTTCTACTTGGCGGTCACGCGAGGGAGCTGACCTCGCCCGCGACAGCCAGCGATAGCCCTACTGCCCCGTCGCCTCCCGCAGCCGGCCCAGCGCGCCGGTCGCGTCGGCGTGCTCGAGGTCGAACAGGGCGGCGTCGCGGGCGCGCGCCTCGCGGTTGCGCTCGATTGCGGCCTCGAGCGCCAGGGAGCGGGCGGGGTCGCCCTGCGCCGTGGCGTGCGCGGCGGCGAGGGCCTCGGCCTCGTCGTCGTAGGCCTGCAGGCGGTTCTCGCTCACGCCGCGCGCCGCCGCGGCGAGGCGGGCGCGGGGGCTCGTGAACGTGGCGGCGCCGAGGTAGCCGCCTTCGCGGCGGCCCTCGCCGTAGATCGCGGCGAGGTGCTCGCGACGCGCTCGCTCGTAGCTCTCGATCGCGGCGACCACGTCGCGCTCGACCTCCGCCGCCTCGTCGGCGACCTGCGCGTCGAGGTAGGCCTCCACGCTGCCGTGGCGCGCCACCATGCGCGCGCGCAGGGCGGGTAGCCGCTCCAGGCGCTCGGCGAGGGCCGCGCGCTGGTCCGAGACCAGCTTGGCGGCGCGAGCCGCGCGCGCGAGGCGGCCCTGATAGACCGCCTCCGCCTCGGCCAGGGGGCGGAACAGGAAGTTGCGCCAGTCGGTGTGGGCCCGCGTGAACGCGTCGAGGCGCTCCTCGAACGCCTCGGGGCCGAGGGCCGGGTCGGCCAGGGCCTCGGCGAAGGCGCGGGTCGCGTCGCCCAGGGCGGCGCGCGCGTCGCGCTCGTCCGCCCAGCGCGTGACCGCCTGCGCGATCTCGTCGCCGAAGTAGAGCACCACGGCCGTCTCGGCAGCGGTGTAGAACCAGCCGCCCAGCCGCGCGAGGTGGCGGAGGCGCGCGCTGCGGAGCAGGGCGCTGCCGCGCGGGACGCGCGAGAGGTCGACCACCCAGGAGATCCCGCGCAGCCCGGCCTTGACCGCGGCGCTCGACAGGCCGAGGGACGCCACGTTGATCGCGAAGGTGCGCCCGTCGAAGTGGCCGCGCACGATCTCGCTCAGGGCCATGCCGGTCGCGATCGCGACGTTGGTCCGCAGCACCCCGCTCACGAAGCGCGGCTTGACGTAGCGGCCGAGGAACTTGGCGTAGGCGACGTTCCCCGCGTGGGCGCCCGCCGAGAACAGGCCGTAGTTGACGAAGAAGTCGGTCGTCAGCAGCCCGTCGAAGAACTCGTCGATCCGCGCGCGGTCGCCCGTCTGGACCACGACGGCGAGCTCCTTGAGGAACAGCGCGAGCGCGAAGTGGGCCACCCCGGCGCCGTGCTGCAGCGCGCGGTCGGCCGTCAGGCGGCGCCAGTCGAGCGTGCCGTCCGCGCGGCGGTAGCTCGCCAGGCGGTCGGGCGCGCCGGCGAGCGCCTCCTCCATGGCCGAGGCGCGCGCGCCGGCCGTGCCGTGGCGCGGCAGGCTGCGCAGGGCGTACAGCGCGTCGGCCAGGCGCCCCTCGCCGCTCGCGGTGAACAGGCGCACGGTGGCGCGGAGGTCGGCGGGCGCGAGCGGCTCGACGTCCCGGGCGCGGCCCGCGGCGCGCACCGCCTCGGCGTCGGCCACCCGCTCGGAGGCCACGCCGGCGGCGTGCGCGAGCTCGTGGCCGAACAGGAGCGCGAGCGCCTTGGCGCGGAAGGCCGGGTCGCCGCTCGCCTCGATGCGCGCGAGCAGGCCGGAGGTCACGCGCACCCGGTTGCTCTCGGGGACCCACTCCAGGGCGAGGTCGGCGCTGGGCACTACCTCGAGGCTGGTGAGGCGCGCCCGCTCCGCCGCCGCGCGCGCGTCGGCGCGGGCCGCCTCGGGGAGGGTCGCCGCCCGCTCGAGGGCGCGCGCCGCGCTCGCCGCGCGCACCGCCTCGAACAGGCGGGCCGCCGCGTCCGTGTCCGCCGCGGGCGCCGGCCCGGGCGCGGGGCGCGCGGGCGCGAACGCGCTCGGCGCGGCCAGCCGCCGCGCCTCGTTGACGACGGTGGCCGTGTCGACCTCGCCGAGGCCGCCGCGAGCGCGGACCGCCTCGGCCGCGGCCCGGCGCGCCGCGCGCAGCTCGTCGGCCGCGCCGGGCTCGCCGGAGCGCGCGCGCTCCAGCAGCTCGCGCACCGCTTCGGGCGAGCGGGTGGTGAGCAGCCCGCGCAGCAGCTCGGCCTCGATCAGCGCGCCCACCAGCTCGGCGCGGGTGGGCTCGACGTGGGTCGCGTCGGGCGGCGGCTCGGGCATGTGGTTGCCGCCGACTCCGATGCGGCCGCCCGTCAGCTCCAGCCGCTTGGCGAGCTCCGCCTCGCTCGCGTAGATCATGCCGGCCAGCTTGCGGCCGTAGCGGTCGCCGACCACGGCCAGCTCGGCCGCCAGGGCCGGAAGCGGCGCGGGCGCCGTGCGCAGCCCCGTGTTCGCGCCGCGGATCGCGTCGGGCCGCTCGCGCCGCACCACCTCGAACAGCTCGGGCGAGACCAGCGCGCCGTCGTAGTCGGACGTGCCGGGCCCCTGGCGGTCGAAGGTGCGGAGCGTGCCGCTGCCCGGCTCGCGGAACGGCAGGCCCGACGAGGAGCCGGTGATGTAGACCTGCCGCAGCTCGATCCCATACAGCCGGCGGACCGCGGCGCGGATGGCCTCGGTCAGCTCGCGGTGCTCGGCCACGCTCATGCGCTCGGTCGGCGTGCGGAGCGGGGTCAGATGGCCGCGCCCCCCCTCGGGGACGTAGACCTCGACGGTGCCCGCCGGGGTGACCGAGGTGGTGATCCGCCCGTCCCGCAGGCGGGCGTCGCCGGGGGCGACCCGCACCACGCGGGCGCCCGCCGCCTCGAGCCGCGCCAGCAGGTCGGCGACGTCGTCGGCGCGCGCCGCCGGAGCGAAGCTCAGGCCGAGCGCGAGGAGCAGCAGGCCGAGCAGACGCAGGAGCGGATTTCGAGCGCGTGTCACGCGGATTCGTCCCCGCCCGCGCGAAGCCATCGCGGCGCCGAGCGCGCTCGCGACCGCAGGCCGGGCCCTGGCGGCACTTTACCGCGCAGACCGCCCGTGGAAGGTGCCGCCATGCGTTTCGGGCGGAACGGAAGCGAGAGGGGTGCGAGCCGGGTCCCGCCCCCGGCTCCGCTGTCGCGCCCGCGCTCGTCTGACGATTCCACACATCTCGTACGAGCTCCACCTAGGAACGAAGCGCAGAGAGCGCTGAGGACGGAGAGATTCTTTGCGGTCCCAGCGCCCTCTGCGCTTCGTACTCCCGTTCGCTAGCCGAGGCGGCATGCAAGGCGACTGCAAGACCGCCCATGGGCAGGGGTCACGCGCACGGAGACGGGCACGGGCTCGGGCACGGGCACGAAAGCTGACGGCAGGAGGATGGCCTCCCGGACCGCCTCCCGGCTCCGACGCCGATGACGTGTCGCGTTCGCGCGGACCCTGGGGTTAAAGTGCGCCCCTGCGAAGGAGGGCGCGCATGGCGGGCGGCGGCGGCGGCGGAAACCTGTGGGTCGTGATCCTGGTGATCGGGGGGATCCTGGTCGCTATCTCCCACCTGGTCGGCCACGGCGGCTGGTTCGCGACCGCCTGCCAGGCCGTCGGCGGGATCGCCGTGGTGTTCGGCTCGTGCGAGGCCATGATCAAGTCGGTCGAGGGCCTCGGCGAGCGCCTGCGCCTCAACCAGTTCGTCGCGGGCACGCTCGCGGGGCTGGCCTCGAACCTGCCCGAGGTCGTGATGCTCGCGTTCGTGATCGCCAAGGCGCCGCGGGTGGCGTTCGTCGTCGCCGCGCTCACGCTGCACGTGGGCGCGCTGGCGTTCGGGGTCTACTCGAGCCTGCTGCCGCGCGACGAGCGGGGTCAGGCGCGCCTGCCCGAGCCCCTGGTCAAGCTCTCGACCGACCTGTTCGCCTGCGCAGGCGGGATCTTCCTGATCCTCGGCACCATGATGGTCATGCTGAAGGCGTTCGACGCCGGCGATCACCGCGGCGAAGGCCTCGGCGCCGCCGACCTGTTCGCGATCGGCGGCGTGCTCCTGTTCGTGGAGGTCGTGGCCGTCCACCGCTTGATCAAGCAGTACTCCACGACCACCGACCCCGAGGAGGGGGCCAGGCCCCCGCTCTCGGCCGAGCCGCTCCCCAGCGTGCTCGCGATCGTCGGGTTCGGCGTCCTCGGCGTCGTCGCCTCGGTCATCGGCGGCCACTCGGTCGGCGAGTTCGCCGACACGTTGGTGAGCGGGCTGCGCGCGCGCGGCTACTCCGAGATGGTCGGCGCGATCATCCTCTCGGTGTTCGCCGCGGCCGGCGCCTTCCTCATGATCGCCACGGCCCACTTCAAGGGGATGTACGACCTGGCGCTGGCGAACGTCTCGGGGCAGGTCAGCCAGGTGCCGTTCGTGGTCCTGCCGATCTCGCTGATCCTGATGGGGGTGTTCGCGCAGACCGGAGTGATCCCGCGCCTCCCCCACGGGGGCGTGCTCGCGATCGACCTCGAGACCACCTCGGTGATCCTGTTCGGCTTCCCGATCTTCTTGATCCTGTGGAAGTCGATCAACGACGACGGCAAGGTCAACACGCTCGAGACCGCCAGCATGATCGGCGTGTTCGCGCTGATCATCTTCCTGCTGGCGGTCCACGGCTGACCGTCGGC
>CAZMSZ010000358.1:4801-7670 GCA_964569055.1 uncultured Planctomycetota bacterium
CGGCTCACACCCCGAGCGCGAGCAGCACGATCGCGAGCGTCTCGAGCCCGAGCAGCCCCCAGCCGGCGATCGCCCAGCCCATCGCGGGGTTGCGCGGCGGGCCGCCGCGGCGCGCCGCCGCCACGGCCGGGAACACCGCCTCGAAGTCGCCGCGCGCGATCGCCTCATGGCGCAGCTCGGCCAGCTGCGCGCGCTCGAGGTCGCGCCGTCGGCCGTCGTAGAGCGGGTCCTCGACCTCGTAGCGCGTGACCCAGGACCCGTCGCTCAGGCGGTAGCGGTTGCGCGGACCGCGCGTGACCACCTCGAGCACCGCGCCGTCCGAGAGGCGCAGCACGAGTTGACCCGGCTGGAGCGCCGGCAGCGCACCCTTGCGAACACCCGACCTCACGGCGACCTCCCTGTGGGTTGGTTCACGCCTGCCCGGCGCCTGGCTCGCCGACGGACGCGCCCGACGCCGCGCAAGCAGGGTGCCCGGGGCCACGCGCCCGCGATCCGTCGACCCGGTCCGCCGAACCCCGGCCGGGCGCGTCAGCGGCATCCCCGGCCGGGGGTCGCGCGCGCCCGGCGGCGACCGACGGCGGGGGAGGTCCCGCGGGTGGTTGCGGATTTGCGCGCGGTATCCGCCACCTTCGAGGAGGACCCATGAACCCCGACGAGCCCGATCCCCGTCTGGGCGGCCTGGCGCAACCCGTGGTCGCGCGCGACGAAGATGACCCGACCCGCGCCAGGCTCCACCCGGTCCTGAGCGAGGAGCAGCTGCTCGAGCTGCTCGCCCAGATGCCCGAGTGGCGGCTGGAGCGCGGGAGGCTGGCCCGCGCGGCCTGCTTCGCCTCCGCCGTCGAGGCGAACGGCTTCGCCGAGCGGCTCGAGGCGCACGCGCACGAGCTGCACCTGCACGTCGAGGTCGACCAGCACGGCAGCACCCTCGAGATCCGGCTGGCCCATCCGGCCTCGCTCGAGCAGGTGACCGCGGCCGAGGTGGACCTCGCCGAGCAGATCGACGGCTGGATCGACTGACAGCGCTCGGGCAGGGGGTTGCCGCAGCTCAGCGGCGGGGGCCGCCCACGAGCGTGTCGCGCTCCCGGTCGGCCACCGCCGCGAGCTCCCCGTCGAGCACCTCGGCCACGCGGAGCAGCGCGGCCACGCTGGCCGGGGTGACGAGCCCCACGAACACGCCGTGGTCCACCACGGGCACCGCCGGGGTCGGGCCCGCGCGCAGGCGCTCGAGGGCCTCCTCCAGCTCGTCCCCCGGCGCGAGCGGTGGGCCGAGCGGTCGCGCCGCGGCGCGGGCCGGGGCGCGCGGGCCCCAGCGGTCGAGCGCCTCCACGAGGTCGGCCTCGAGCAACACGCGCTCGACGTCGCCCGCGGCGTCGCGCACCGGGAACACGCGTTGGTCGCTGCGGAGCAGCAGCGCCGCGGCCGTGGCGAGGGGCTCGTCCTCGTGGAGCACGCGCTCGGGCACGATCGTGGCCTGGAGGACCCGGCGATGGCGGGCGGCCTCGCGGACGCCGACGTCGCTCGCCTCGGCCTCCGCCCCGAGCCACACCAGCACGGCGATCAGCAACAGGATCGGGTTGAGCCACAGGCCGATCAGGCCGAACAGGACGGCGAACGCCTTGGCGATCCCGGCGGCGAGCCGGGTGGCCCGCGCGCGCCCCGTGAACGCGGCCAGGCTGGCGCGTAGCACACGCCCGCCGTCCATGGGGAAGGCGGGCAGCAGGTTGAACAGCCCGAGCACGACGTTGGCCCACACCATGTCGACGGCGAACGCGTCGAGCGTCGAGGCGGCGGCGACCGAGGTCAGCGCGCCCCAGCCGTCCGAGCCCACCACCCAGGCGCCGATCACCAGCGCCAGGGCGATGTTGAAGGCCGGGCCGGCGAGCGCGACGACCAGCTCCTGGTGCGGCTCCTCGGGCGAGCGCTCCAGGCGCGACACGCCGCCGATGGGCCAGAGGGTAATGTCGGTCGTCCCGATCCCGAACAGCCGCGCCGCGAGCGCGTGACAGAGCTCGTGGCCGATCACCAGCGCGAACACGGCGAACAGGAACGCGGTCCCGCCCGCGACCGAGCCCCAGCTCGGCTCGGCGCGCCAGTGGACGAGCGCGACCCACGCGACCAGCAGCAGGAAGCTGGCGTGGATCCGGATCCGTACGCCGGCGAGCGAGCCGATCTCCCAGGCCCAGCCGCTCTTGCGGCTCGCCATGCCTCACCTCCTCCGCCAGGGCAGCGACCCCGAGGGGGAGGGAGCAAGCCGGTGGCCCAACGGCCGTACCTCCTCGCGAGTCGAGGCGCCGCGCCCAGCGCTGGCGGGCCAGCCGCGCTCAGCGCCGACCGGCGAGCGGCTCGCTCGACCCGGGGGGCGCGGCGAGCGGCCCGGACGCCTCGTCTTCGGGCGCGTGGTGGTCGAGCGCGCCCTTGAAGCGGCCCAGCGCCACCAGCGTGATCAGGTTCAGCGCGCTCAGCGCGCCGGCGAGCGCGAAGCGGTCCCACGCCACCGCCACCCCGATCGCGCCCGTGTTCCAGATGCTCGCGGCGGTGGCGGTCCCGCTGACCCGCCGCTCGGACTTCAGGATCGCCCCGCCGCCTATGAACCCGATCCCGGTGATCACGCCGTAGATCACCCGGGCGTGCGCCTCGTCCCCCTCCAGGGCGGCGCGGCCGAGCAGGACGTACGCGCAGGCGCCCAGCGCCACCAGGGGGAACGTGCGCAGCCCCGCCGAGCGCGCGCGGGCCTCGCGGTTCCACGCGACCGGGAGCGCGAGGACGTAGGCGACCAGGAGGTGCCACAGCGCCGCGGCCTCGTCGCCTTGCATCAAGCCCGTCCGCTCTCCCTGAACCGACGCGGCGCGCGCCGCCCCTGCCCGGGCAG
>CAZMSZ010000359.1:0-7653 GCA_964569055.1 uncultured Planctomycetota bacterium
TCGAGGTCCCGCGCGCGGAACACCACCCCGAACCCGCCGCGCCCGAGCTCCTCGACCAGCTCGTAGCGCCCGTCGAGCGCGACGCCCGGGCGCGCCGCGGAGGCCGACGCCGCGGACGGGGGAGAGGCCTCGCCGCCCGCCAGCGGGCGCGTCTCCGCGAGGAGACGCGGGAGCGGCGCGGTGACCGCCTCGTGCGGCGCCGTCTCGTCCGTCCCCTCCCGTCCGTCCCCGCACATGGGAGCATCGTGACCCACCCGCAGCGCGCCCGGCAACCGAGATCCGACGTAGTTTCGCGATCGACCGCGCTCAGCGCCCCGGCCACCAGGGCACGGTCTCGTCGTCGCGGCGGACGTGCGGCTCCCGCGGGTCGCGCCGCGCCGCTGCCCCGTCTGCGGTGTCGTCCGCCGGCCGGCCCTCGTCTCCCTGCATGCTGGCATGGTGACCCGCGCCGCCTCGGCAGGGCAAGGCGGTCCTCCGACGAGTAGGCACGCGAGCGACCCGTGCGCCGCGCGAGCCCACCCGCTACTCTCCACCTGGGAGGACGGCGTGCTCGGGGCGTTGGTGGACCTGGGTGCCTGGGGCGCGCTGGCGCGCGCGCGCCGGCGGGAGCTGGTGGCGCAGCGCGTGGCGCGGACGCTCGGCCGCAGCGCGACCCCGCGACCCTGCCCGGCGCCGCTCCTGCTCGAGCTCTCGCGCCGGCGACTCGGCGTGGTCCGGGCGGCGGCGCCGCCCGACGCGGTCAGCGCGCGGGTGGCTCGATTCGCGCGGCGACGCCCGCGCGAGGCGGCCCTCCCGCGCGAGGAGCTGCGAGCCCTCGCCGCCCGGCGGCCGGGGTCGGTGCGGGACTCGCGCCGCCCGCGCTGAGCGGAGCCCGCCCGGGACGGATCCAACGCGGGCGCGTATACTCCTGCGGCCGCCTAAGCCGGTCGGGCCGAACGGCTTGAGCGCCATGCTCGAGCGACGAACCCGCCGACGCGGCCTGCACGTCTCACCTCCCAGGAGCCCCGAGGACCGGCCAGGAGTTCCATGCGTCTCCCCCCGACTCGCCCATCGCGCGCGCTCCCGCCCCGCGCGCTCCGCCCGCCGCTTCGGGCTGGCGCGCTCGTGGCCGCGGCGCTCGTCGCGGCCAGCCTCGCGGCCCCGGCCCAGGCCGACGACGAAGGCCCCGCCAATCAGATCCACTACCCGCTCAACGACGAGCTCGAAGGGATCCTCGCCGCGGCCGACGCGGCCCGCGCCGAGGGCGAGCACGCCCGCGCGATCGACCTCTATCGCGGCGCGCTCGAGTCCGACGGCCCCAAGGGGAAGGCCGGCGAGCTGAAGGGCGGCTACCAGATCGCCCGCGATCCGGAGGCGCGCGGGCAGCGGCGGTTCATTGGGATCACCGAGTGGGCGATCCGCGGGCTGCGCACGCTCCCTCCCGAGGGGCTGAAGCTGTTCCGGGCCCGCTACGACTACCGCGCCGGCTCCGCGCTCGAGGCCGCGCTCGAGAGCGACGAGCCGTTCCGGGCGCTGGCCCGGGCCTACGAGCAGTTCCCCGTGTCGAGCCACGCGCCGCGCATGCTCGAGGCGCTGGCCGAGCTGGCGCTCGAGCGCGGCGAGCTCGCGCGCGCGCGCCGCACCCTCGAGCGGCTGCTCGAGCACCACGAGGCCGAGATCGCCAGCCCGCCCGCCGTGCGCAAGAAGCTGCTGGTCTGCGCGATCGGCCTGGGCGACCCCGTCGGCGTGCAGCGCTGGGCGCAGGCGCTGCGGCGCGACGCGCCGGGCCGTCCGATCCATCTCGGCGGCGAGCCGCTCGCGGTCGAGGACCTGATCGGGCGCGCGCTGCGCGTCGAGTCGGCCCGGGGCGCGGCCGGCGCCGTCCCGCTGGTGCGCGGCGACGCGCAGAACCACGCCTACTTCCCGGTCGAGGCGGCGGTCGGCGCGGCCCGGTTCACCCCGCGCGCGTTCGACGCGGCCGGGCCGGCGCGCGGGTTCGGCGGCCACCCGCTCGGCCCGGGCGCGTTGCAGGGCGGCTTCGGGAGCCACTCGCGCGCGCTGCCCGTCGTCCACGACGGGCGAGCGTTCGTGGTCACGGCCGACTCGGTCCACGCGTTCGACCTCGCCAACGGCGACGAGGCGCGGCGGATCCGGCGCCCGCCGCAGCGCCCGCTGTACGACGACCCCAACCCCAAGGTGCAGTTCGGCGGCGCGATCGCGCGCGGGGTGCTCGCCGCGCCGCTGGTCCAGGAGGTCCTGCGCGACCAGACGTTCCGCGGGATCCCGATCAAGGTCCAGATCCCGATCCGCAAGCTGGCCGGGTTCGACGTCGACCCCGAGCGCTGGAGCTGGGAGTGGGACCACGCGCTCATGCTGCGCGACACGGCCCTCGAGCGCTGGAGCTTCCCCAGCCCGCCCACGGCGCTGGAGGGGACGATCTACGCCTCGGCCTTCGCGATCGAGGGGTTCGTCGACTGCCACGTGGCCGCGTTCGACGCCCGCACCGGCCGGCCGATCTGGACCACGTGGGTGGCGAGCGGGCAGGTCGAGCAGACCATGTTCGGCGAGCAGGCGAACGAGCCGCTGTGCGTGCCGGTCGCCGCGGCGGACGGGGTGATCTACTACTGCACCTCGTTCGGCTCGCTGGCCGCGCTCGACGCCGACACCGGCCGCATGCTGTGGGTGGCCGAGTACGACCAGGTCGAGGTCCACGCGCCCAAGGGCTACTACGCCACCATGCGCCCGATCGTGTGGGAGAACAACGCGCCCGTGATCGAGCGCGGGGTGGTGGTCGTGGCGCCCCTCGACTCGAACGAGGTCTACGGGTTCGACGCGCGCACCGGCGAGCGGCTGTGGGAGGCCGACGCCCGCTCGAAGGGCAGCAGCCAGGTCGACATGCGCTACGTGTTCGGCGCCCACGCCGGGCGCGTGGTCCTCGCCGGCGGCCACGAGGTGCGCTGCCACGACGTGGCGGGCGGCAAGCTGCTGTGGAGCTCGCAGCTGCGCGGGCGCGTGATCGCCGGGCGCGGCCTGATCGCGGGCGGCGCGGTGCTCGCGCCGCTCGACAACGAGAAGCTGATCACGATCGACCTCGAGAGCGGCGAGCGGACCGGCATGCACGACCTCGCCGCGACCGGCAACCTGACCCTGAGCGGGGACGCGCTGCTCGTGGTCGGCGCCGGCAAGCTCGTGGCCCACAAGAACGGCGGCCAGCCCGCCGGACGGAGCTTCAAGTGAGCCGATCGTTCCCCCCCGCCCGTCCGCTCAGCCGACGCTGGCCGCTGGCGGCCGCCCTCGGCGCGGCCCTGCTCGTGGCCGGCGCGCCGACTCCGGCGCAGGAGGCCGAGGAGGCCGACGAGGCGCCGCGGGAGGTGTTCCGCAACGTCGTCGAGGTGACCCCCGAGGCGGAGCGGGCGATCCAGCGCGGGCTGGAGTTCCTCGCCAAGCGCCAGGAGGCGAGCGGCGCCTACGTCGACGGGATCGGCCGCAAGGTCAACAACACCTACTTCGCCGAGCGCGGCGAGCACGTCGGCGTGACCGGCCTGGTCGGCATGGCGTTCCTCTCCAACGGGAGCACGCCCGGCCGCGGCCCCTACGGCAAGCAGGTCCAGGGCTGCGTCGACTTCGTCCTGAGCGCGGTCAAGACCAACGGCATGGTCCGCAACCAGGAGTCGCGGATGTACGGGCACGCGTTCGCGACGCTGTTCCTGGCCGAGGTCTACGGCATGGCGCCCTCGCCGCGGGTGCGCGACGGACTGCGCAAGGCGAGCGACCTGATCGTCCGCTCCCAGAACGAGCAGGGCGGCTGGCGCTACATGCCGGGCGCCAAGGACTCGGACCTCTCGATCACCGTGTGCCAGGTCCAGGCGCTGCGCGCCGCGCGCAACGTCGGCATCCAGGTCCCGATCGAGACGATCGAGAAGGCGATCAACTACGTCAAGCGCAGCTACATCCGCCCCGGGCAGAGCAGCTTCCAGCACATGCCGGGCGGCTTCTGGTACCAGGTCTACGAGAACTTCCCGTTCCGCCCCTCGCGCACCTCGTTCGCCTTGACCGCGGCCGGCGTGACCGCGCTCTACGGGGCGGGGATCTACGACAGCCCCGAGCTGCGCGGCGGGCTGCGGTTCTTGTTCAACCACCGCAACCGGCCTCCCGCCCACGACATGGAGGTCACGTTCGACTACTTCTACGGCCACTACTACGCGATCCAGGCCTTCTTCCAGGCGGGCGACGCCGGCCCGATCCCCTACTGGTCGCAGTGGTACCCGTTCATTCGGGACGAGATCGTGCGCGGCCAGCGCCCCGACGGGAGCTGGCAGGACCTCGTCGGTCCGAACTACGCCACGGCCATGGCGTGCGTGATCCTGCAGATCCCCTACCGTTACCTCCCGATCTTCGAGCGCTAGCGCCGTGCCCCAACAGCTCCTGCCCACCCCGATCCGCGACCAGCTCGCCTCCGCCCGCCACAAGCTGCGGGCGGTGGACGGGGCCCTCGGCCTCGCCCGGGCCGTCCTGTTCTTGGCGGCCGCGCTGGTGCTCCTGTTCACGCTCGACACCTCGCTCCAGCCGCCGGTCCCCGTGCTGCGCTCGTTCGCGCTGTTCGTCGCCATGGTGGCGGGCGCTGGCGCGACCGTGTTCCTGGCCCGCCCGCTGCGCCGCCGCCTCAGCGACGACGACGTGGCCCTGCTGGTCGAGGACGAGTACCCCGAGCTCAACGGCGGGCTGGTCAGCTCGGTCCAGCTCGCGCGCGACCTCGACCGCCCCGACCTCTACACCAGCCGGGCCCTGATCCAGGCCACGATCGACCGCACGGCCGACCGGGTGGGCGCGCTCGACTTCGGCGCCGTGGTGCGCACCGGGCCGCTGGTGCCGCTGTGGCTGTTGATCGCCGCGTTCGTCGGCCTGGGCGCCATGCTGCTCTCGGTGCCCACGGTGGCCGAGTACGCCGGCGTGTTCTACCGGCGCGTCGCGCTCGGGGAGCGGATCGGCTACCCCAAGCTGATCCGCCTGCGGGTCGACATGCCGCCGGTGATCCAGGTCGCCAAGGGCGACGACCTCTCGGTGCGCGCGTTCGTGGACGGGCTGAAGGTCGACCGGCTCTCGATCCTGACCCGCTTCGCCAGCGGCGACGCCACCGAGCGGCGCGAGATGGTCCAGATCACGCGCGCGGTGCCCGGCGAGAGCCAGGCGGCGGCCCGCCGGGTCGAAGAGGCGTTCGAGAAGACCTACCAGAACGTGACCGAGCCGTTCACGTTCCTGGTGGAGTCGTCGGAGCACGGCGTCCAGAGCGAGGTGTTCTCGGTCGAGGTCGTCACGCGGCCGCGGGTCGAGGCGTTCGAGTTCGTGCTGCGCTACCCCGAGTACATCGGCAAGGCGCCCGAGGCGGTGCAGCAGCCCGACCTGCAGGTGCCCGCCGGCACGACGATCGGCTACGTGGTCGTGGCGAGCAAGCCGCTCGAGCGCGCGACGCTGCAGGTGATGGACGAGGGCGCGGCCGCGCGCGAGGCGCGCCGCCGCGGCGGCGAGCCGCAGCTCCGTGAGGGGCCGCCGCCGGCGCTCCGCGCGGCGCTCGGCGACCCGGAGCTGGCCCCGGGCGGCCGACTGCACTACCTCGCGCCCAGCCTGCAGCGGCTCTCGGCCGAGGGCGTCACGCCCGACCGCCTGCTGCTCGGCGAGCTGCGCGTGACCGCCGACCTGAGCTTCCAGTTCGCGCTCCGCTCCACCGAGGGGCTGGAGTCGGGCAAGCGGCCGGTGCGGTTCATGGTGCAGGTCGTGGAGGACCGCCGCCCGATCGTGTCGATCCCCGTGCCGGGGCGGCGCAAGCAGGTCACGCCGCAGGCGCGGATCCCGATCGAGGTCGCGGCGCGCGACGACTACGGCCTGGCCGACGTGGTGCTGCGGTTCGGGGTCCAGCGGGCGGCCGACGCGGAGGAGCCGGGCGCGGCGAGCTACCAGCAGGTCACGCTCGACGGGCTCGAGACGGGCGCGCGCGAGGTGCGCCTGCAGCACGCGGTGGACGTGGCCGACTTCCGCCTCCAGCCGGGCGACCGCCTCCACTACCACGCGGTCGCCTTCGACCAGAACGTGGACGAGCAGGCGCGCTCCAAGCAGTCCCGCGCCTACGAGCTGGCGGTGGTGCGCCCCGAGGACCTCGAGCGGATCCTGCAGGACCGGCTCACGGCCCTCAAGGAGCGGCTCAAGGCCATGGCGCGCGAGCAGGGCGCCGCGCGCGAGGCGAGCGAGGCGTTCGCGGCGGCGCTCGCGCCCAAGGACCTGCTCACCGAGGACGACCGGCGCGTGCTCCAGCGCCTGGGGCAGGACCAGCAGCGGATCACGAGCCGCCTGATGGACGTGAAGCGAGAGCTCGAGGAGCTCACGGCCGAGCGAGAGCAGAACCGCCTGACCGAGGAGGCCTCCATGGCGCTCCTGGCCGAGCTGACGGGCGGCGCGCGCGACCTCGGCGAGCGGGCCTCGCCGCTGGTGGTGCGCGAGCTCGAGGACGGACGCGCCACGCCGTCGCTGACGCCGGCGCTGCGCACGCGCCTGGCGCGCGTGCCCGACCTCCAGCGCGATATCGAGCAGGCGATCCTGGCCCTCGCGACCCGGATCGACAAGTGGGGCGACTTCACCGAGGTGCTCCAGGAGGTCCGAGACCTCCTCCGCGGCGAGGAGCGGATCATGGACGGCACCCGGCGGGCCGCGCAGTCGGAGCATCGCTGATGACCAGACGAAGCCTGTGTGGTTGGTCGAGCGCCCTGTCGCTCACCCTCGCCGTGGCGGCCGGGGTGGTGCGCGCCCAGGACGAGCAGCCGGCGGGGCCGCCCCCGACCGGCGAGCAGCTCGCGAACGAGCAGACCAACGTGCTCGGGGCGCTCGAGCGCCTCGACCAGAAGATCGCCAAGCTGGCCGAGAAGCTGAAGGAGCGGCAGCCCGAGCAGGCGGAGCGCCTGCAGGCCGCCTACCAGGCGATCCGCGAGCGGCTGATCAAGGAGGACATGGCGCGGATCGCCGAGATGCTGCGCGCCGACCAGCCGCTCCCCGCGCTGTCCGAGCAGGAGCAGGTCAAGGCCGACCTGCTGGCGCTGATCGAGCTGCTCGACGGGGCGCGGCGGCGGCGGGTCGACGACCTTCCCGAGCGCCTCGACACGCTCCGCAAGGAGATCGAGCAGGTCAAGACGCTCGAGAAGGAGCAGCGCGAGCTCAACCAGCAGCTCGCGGGCGACGAGGAGCGGCGCGAGCAGCTGGCCTCGATCGATCAGGCCCGGCAGGCGGTCGAGGAGCTGCGCAAGAAGCAGGAGCAGCTGCGCAAGGGCGAGCTCGACGAGGAGGCGCAGGCGCGCCTGACCGAGCGCATGAAGCAGGCGGCCGACGCCGTCCGCCGCCTGGAGCAGAAGCAGCAGTCGCTCCCCGGCGGCGAGGAGCGCAGCGCCCTGCAAGGGCTCGAGCAGGCGGCCCAGGCGCTGGACGGGTTGATCCGGACGCAGGAGCAGCTCAGCACGCAGACCGAGGCCCTTCAGGGTCAGCAAGGCCAGCAGGGGCAGCAGGGTCAGCAAGGCCAGCAGGGTCAGCAGGGCGGCCAGCAAGGCCAGCAAGGCCAGCAAGGCCAGCAAGGCCAGCAAGGCCAGCAAGGCCAGCAGGGTCAGCAGGGTCAGCAAGGCCAGCAGGGCCAGCAGG
>CAZMSZ010000360.1:0-5449 GCA_964569055.1 uncultured Planctomycetota bacterium
GACTCTGGGGGGGCGGAGCCCCCCCAGAAACCACGCAGGTGGCAATTTGCGAGCACGCAGCCAAGCGCAGCTCACCCTGCTCGGGCATACAGCACCACACCTCGCGCGAAACGAGCACGAGCACGAGCACGAGCACGAGCACGAGCACGAGCACGAGCACGAGCACGAACCCCGTCGGAACCCGGGCCCGACTCCGTACAATCCGCTCCCAACGGGAACCCCGCCCATGAGCCCACACCCCACCACCGCATGAGGCCCGGCGCGCTCTCGGGCGTGCTCGCGCACGCCGCCGGGGCCGCCGCCTGGGCGGCCCTGTGTCGGCGGCTGTATGCGGTCGACCGGCGCGCCGACGAGGTGCACCACGTCGAGACCGGCGACGGGTGGCGGCTCGCGCTCTCGCGCTGGCATGCGGCGGCCGGGGCGCCGCGGCGGCGGCTGCCGGTGCTGCTGTGCCCGGGGCTGTCGGCCAACCGGCACGCGTTCGACCTCGCGCCCGAGGTCTCGCTGGCGCGTCACCTCGCCGAGCGGGGGTTCGACACCTGGTGCCTCGAGCTGCGCGGGCACGGGCTGAGCGAGGCGCCCGGGCCCCTGGGGCCGCGCCGTTACGGGTGGGACTTCGACGCGCACGTGGAGGAGGACGCGCCGGCCGCGCTGCGCGGCGTCCTGGACGCGACCGGCGCGCCGCGCGTGCTGTGGGTCGGGCACAGCATGGGCGGGATCCTGCTCTACGCGCTGCTGGCGCGCGGCGCGCGCGAGGTGCGCGCGGGGGTCACGATCGGGAGCGCGCTCGACTACAGCGGCACGCCGAGCGACTTCCACGCGGCGATCCGCGCGCTGGCCGTGGCGCGCGCCGTGCCCGCCGTGCCGCTCGGGCCGCTGGCGCTGGTGACCGCGCCGCTGGCGGGGCGCCGCCCCAATCGGCTGGAGGAGTTCAACCTGTGGCCCGCGAACGTGGCGCCCGAGCTGGTCCGGCGGCTCAACGCCTCGACGTTCCACCCGGTCTCCTCGCCGGTCCTGGTGCAGCTCGCGACGGCGTTCGAGCCGGGCGGCCTGCGGGCGCGCGACGGGCGGACCCGCTACCTCGACGGCCTCGCGGCGGTGGACACGCCGGTGCTGGCGCTCGCCGGGAGCCACGACCGGCAGTGCGCGCCGGCGGCCGCGCGCCGCACGGTGGAGGCGCTGGGCGGGGCGAGGCGGCTGATCGTGCACGGACCCGACGGTGATCGGCCGACTGCGTACGGCCACTTCGACCTGTTGATCGGTCGCGAGGCGCCGCGCGAGGTGTGGCCCGAGCTGGTGCACTGGCTCGCGGCCCACGACGCGTGAGCGACGCCGGCCGGCGGCGACGCGAGCGCGAGGCGCTGCTGGGTGGAGAGCAGGCCGGTGCGCGCCTGTGGAGCGAGCGGCTGCGGCGCGGCGAGAGCTCGCGCGAGCGGCTCGAGGTGGCGGCGCTCCTGGGGGAGCCCGGCGCGCGCGCCTTCCTGGGCGCCGACGCGCCCGAGGCGCTCGTCGACCCCGACCACGCCGACGCGCTGCGCGAGTGGGTGTGGGGGCTGCTCCCCGCGGGGCCGGCCGCGATCGTGCGCGCGCTGTGCGCCGCCGCCGAGGGCGCGCTCGACGAGGCCGAGGCCGGCGGCGAGGGGGAGGAGATCGAGGCCGGGCGCGCGGCGCTCGACGTCGTGCGGGCCTGGTCGGACGGGGCCCTGTCGGCCGCGGCCGCCCGGGAGCGGCTGAGCGCCGCGTCGAGCGAAGCGGAGCGCGCGGCCGAGACGGCCGGGCGCGTCGACGACCACCACCTCGCGCTCGCGCTCCACGCCTGCTCGCAGGTCGCGCGCGCCGCCGCGCTCGCGGCCGGCGGCGCGTCGCTCAAGCCGTTCCTCCAGCGGTGCGCCTTGGCGCTGCGCACGGGGCAGCAGGCCGGCGTCGCGCCCGCGAGCGCGGCGGCGGCGGCGCGCGCGGAGCTCCTCTCCTGGGCGCTCGGCGGGTAGCCGCGCGCCAGCGGTGACGCGCCCTCGAGGGACGGCGCCGCCCCCGCGAGCCCGGCCCCACCGGCCGACGGAGGGGCCGGCGCTCCTCACGACGGCAGCCCTCGAGCTCGCGCTGCCCGGCTCGGTGTTTGCGCTCGCACCCGCTGCCTGCGCAGGAGGAGCCGCTGCGCCACCGCATTCTCGAGGTCCGCACCCGACCGCTCGTGACGCTGCTCGCCTGGGCCGGCGCGATCACGCTCGGGCTGTACTTCCTCTCGGTCGTGAAGCTGGTCGGGCTCGGGTTCCTCGTCGCCTGCGCCGTGGCCGCGGCCATGCGACCGCTGCGCGACGCGATCCCGGGGCCGCGCTGGCTGGGCGGCACGATCGCGGGGGTGATCCCGGCCCTGCTCGGCGCCGGCGTGGTCGCGCTGATCTCGTGGATCGTGGTCGGGCCGCTCCAGGACCAGCTCGCTCAGTGGGGGCAGGTCGAGCGCGGCCTGAACGAGCTCCTCGCGCGCTGGGCGCATGCCCTCGGCGTGCCCACCGCGCCGACCGTCTCCGACCTCGCGGACCGGCTGCGGCTGCTGCTGATCCGCCGCGAGGAGCGGGTCGTCACGACCACCGCCAGCACGATCGCCGGGGTGCTGGTCGTGATCGCGTTCCTGTTCTTCGGCAGCTTCTACCTGCTCACCGAGCGCGAGCGCCGGCTGCTGGGGCCGCTGCTCGAGCTGCTCCCGCCCGACCGCCGGCCGCAGGTCGCGGCGGCCGTGCACGCCCTCGAACCCAAGCTGCGCTGGTGGCTGATCGGCACTGTCACGAGCATGACCGTGGTCGGCCTGGCGTCCTGGGCCGGCTTCACCGCGCTCGGCCTGAAGATGGCCGTCCCGCTCGCCACCCTGGCGGCGCTCTCCGAGGTCATCCCGACGGTCGGCCCGGCGCTGGCCTTCCTGGTGGCCCTGATGGTCGGGTTCACCCAGGGCACCAGCACGGCGATCGGCGTGGCCGTGATCTACCTCACGATCCAGCTGCTCGAGTCGTACGTGCTCCTGCCGCTGATCATGCGGCAGGTGGTCCTGATCCCCCCCGTCGCGACCCTGTTCACCGTGGTCCTGTGGGGGCAGGTGTTCGGCGCGGCCGGCCTCCTGCTCGCGATCCCGATCGACCTCGTGCTGTGGACCTTCGCGGACCACCTGTTCCGCCGGCCCGACGCGAACCTGTGGACCCCCGCGCCCGCGCCGCCGCCGCCAGGCGCCACGAGCGAGGCGACGCCCCGGGAGCTCGAGCGCGCGGGCGCGCGGTAGCGTCGACTACGCCGGGAGGCCGTGCGCGAGCTTCTTGCGCTCGCCGTCGAACTCGACCTCGATCTGCCGGGCGAGCGCGCGCACCACCTTGCCCTGGCCGAACTTGGCGTGCTCGATCACCTCGCCCACCGTGTAGCGTCCCTGCGGCGAGTACGGCTGCGCGCCGCGCCGGACCACCTTGGGCGCGGCCCGCCACAGCGGCGCCGCCAGCGCGCGCTCGAGCTCGCGGCGCGCGTCGGCCCGGGCCCAGCAGATCGCGCCCTCCCGCAGCCGGGTCGCCAGCTCGCTCGCCAGCGCGTCCTCGGCCTCGATCGAGAGCAGCGCGCGCAGCAAGGCCCAGGCGCGGTGCTCCTGCTCGTCCCAGTCCTCGAGCAGGTCGGCCTCTTCCATCTCCTCATGCAGCGCCTCGAGCCGCTCGCGCGCGGCGGCCGCGGCCTCCTCCAGCGAACCGCTGGGGCTCGCCGCCCACACCTCGACCGGCTCGCGCGCCTCGAGGGCGGGCGTCTCCCCCTCGTCGAGCTCGTCCGACTTGAAGGAGGCCCGCAGCGCCCCGCTCGTGAGCCGCACCAGCGCGAGCGTGGCCTGCCGCAGCGCGACCGCGCCCAGCGGGGCCAGCTCCTCGATCCAGGCGGCCAGCCGGCGGACGTCGTGCACCGGCGGCGACCCCGGCTCGGCCGCGAGCGCGCGGGCCGCCCCCGCATGCCCCGCGAGCGCCGCGGCGCGCACCAGCTCCTCGCGCAGCTCGCCGCGCCCGAGCCGATCCTGCAGCAACGCCGCCTGCTGCTCGTCCGACAGGTCGGCCGGCTTCTTGCCCCGCCCCACCAGGTCGCGCGCCTGCGCCAGCAGCTCCTCGGGCGCGGCGACCTCCGCGGCGCGCTCCTCGCTCCGGACCCGACCCTCCGCCATGGGAAGCCTCCTGCCGCCGTGCGGCCTCGCGCCTCCGCTCGCGGGCGCGAGGCGCTTCGATGACCATACCGCTGGCCATGCAGGTGACGTGATCGAGGTTCAGCGCGCCGCGCCAGGGCGCGTAGCACGCGCTGCGGGGCGTGCAACCATCCGGATCGGGCGCTGCGCGTCCTCACCGCGGCGCGCGTCCCGCGCCGTCGCAGCCGAGCGCGCCCAGCCGCGGCTCGGCGGCGAGGAGCCGGACGCGCGACAGCCCGTGCTCGGCGGCGCGCGCCAGCAAGGTCCGGCCCTCCGCCCGGCGCGCGTCGGTCGCCGTCGGATCGAGCGCGATCCGCAGGGCCAAGAGGGCGGGGATCAGCGAGGAGGTGGGCTGACGGCCCCACAGCCCCTCGAGCTCGCGCTCGAGGGCCGCGAGCGACCGGGCCCCGGGGACCACGCAGCCGCGCGCGCGCGCCGAGAGCTCGATCCGGACCAGAGCGAGCTGCGCGGCGCGCAGGCCCGGGACGAGCGCGAGGCAACGGCGGAAGGCGCGCGCTCCCTCCGCGGCGTGGTGCGCGACCCTCCTCCCGCCGAGCTCGACCCCGTGCAGGTGAACGAAGCCCCGCGCGATCAGCGGCTCGGGCGCGCCAGGACCTGCCTCGACGTCCGGCCGGAGCGCGTCGAGCAGCCGGTCGGGGGGCACGACGACGCAGCGGGGCACGCTGGGCGCGAACAGCTCGTCGGCCCAGGTCGAGTCGCGCGCGACCGCCCACGCCCAGTCCCGCAGGCAGCCGATCCCGTCCCCCAGCCGGAAGCGCAGGCGCGCCCGCCCGACGCGGTTCGCGGCGTGGTCCGGCCCGAGCGCCACCGCGGCGTCCCAGGCGTCGCGCGCCTCCAACGGTCGACCCGCGGCCTCGGCGCTGCGGGCGGCCTCGGCGGCGGCGGCGCGCCCCGCCGACTGCACCACCGACGGGGGCTCGCTCGCCTCCTCGGCCCCGAGCCTCGTGAGCTCCACCCACGCCGCCTTCGCGGCCAGCGCCCATTGCCGCGCCGGCTCGGGGGCGGGGCTCGGGAGCGCCTCGAGCGCGTCGCGCAGCGCCTCGCGCGCGCGGGCGCGCAGCGCCGCCGCGGCGCGCGGCGGCGCGTCCTCGGCCAGCAGCTCGTAGGTGCGCGCCAGCCCGCGCGCGGCCCACAGCACCATGGGCTCGCCTCGGCCGAGCAGCGCCGCGGCCGCCTGCTCCCGCGGCGCGAGCGCGAGGGCGCGCGTGAACGCGACCCGGGCCGCGTCGAGGGCGA
>CAZMSZ010000360.1:5549-7619 GCA_964569055.1 uncultured Planctomycetota bacterium
CGAGCAGGGCCTCCGCCGCCGCGAGCACCTCGCCGACCGCCGCCGGGCGCTCCTGGGCGCGCGCCCCGGCCCCCGAGAGGAGCGCTCCCACCAGCACGAGCGCTCCGAGCTCCCTTCCCGTTCCCATGGGCTCCTCCTGGGCCGGAGAGTAGCGAGCCCGTGAGCGCGGGGTGTCGGCGCCGCTTCAAGCGCGCGTCAAAACCACGTCAACGTGCCCTCGACCCGCCGCGACGTCCCCCCTTGCGCGCCAGGCGTCCGCGCGGATATGAGGGACGCGTGGCTCCCGCTCGGCTGACTGGAACGACCCGCGCCCAGGCGACGCTCCTGCTGCTCGCCTTCGTGTGGGCGCTGCTCGCGGGCGCGTTCCTGCACCCGCTGGGCGAGGTCGCCCACGCGTGCGACGCGACCGCCGGCCACGTCGATACCGACCCCGAGCACACCCACGACCAGGCGCACTGCGGGCTGTGCCACCTCACGCGCGAGCTGGCCCACACCACGGCCCCAGCCCCGCCCCCCGCGGCGCAGGGCCCGACCCCGCGCGCGATCCTGCCGCGGGCGCCCCGGGCCGCGCCGCCCGGGCTCGCGCTCCGCTCCACTTTCCGTTCCCGCGCTCCGCCGGCCCGCGGCTAGCACGTCGGTCGCCCCCGCCCCCAGTGGAGGCCCGGCGGCGACGTCGCTAGCGCCCCGCTGGGCCGGAGGCCGCGCCGTGCGCGGTCTGCGGCAGGACCCGGACCGCACCCTCATGGCGGCGCCGCGCGCGCCGGAACGGAATTCCTCTCGTGATCCCCCTCTCTCGCTCGGCGAGCGCGCTGACCGCGCTCGCCGCGCTCTCCCTGTGCCCGGCGCCGAGCCGGGCGCAAGACGAGTCCCCTCCCCAGGCCGAGGCGTTCGACCCGGCCGAGCTCGAGCGGCTGCGCGCCGAAGCGGAGGCCGCGCTCGCGACGCCGGTCCTGGAGGCGCCCGGCGACCCGGCCGCGCGGCTGCGCGCCGAGGCGGCGCTCGAGGCCGAGGACGGCGACGACCTCCTGTTCGGCCAGCTGCTCGAGGCGTTCGGCGCGCTCGCCAACCGGCTCAACGCCTTCAACCCCAGGATCACGGTGTTCGGCGACGTGCTCGCCCGCGTCTCGGCCAGCAGCGCCGACACGATCGAGGAGATCGACGGCCAGGAGGTGAACCTCGACGATCGAATCGCGCTGCGCGAGGTCGAGCTCGACCTGCGCGCGGACGTCGACGCCTACGCCAAGGGCGTGCTGATCCTGGCCGCGCACGAGGAGGCCCCGGGCGAGGTCCACTTCGAGATCGAGGAGGGCTACCTCACGCTCGAGACGCTCCCCTGGGGCTTCCACGCCAAGCTCGGTCGGTTCCGCGTTCCGTTCGGGCAGACCAACCGCCTGCACACCCACGACCTCCCCCAGGCGACCCGCCCCTACGCGCAGGTCGACTTGTTCGGCGAGGAGGGCTACGTGGAGAACGGGGCCCTCCTGAGCTGGCTGGCACCGTTCGTCCCGCTCGAGCTGACCGCGGGCGTCCTCAACGGCGAGAGCGAGGCCCTGTTCGGCGGGGTCGACTCGGACGACCCGGCCTGGTTCGGGCGGACGCAGCTGTTCGTGCAGCTCACCGACACGATGTACGTCACCGCGGCCGGGTCGTACCTGTTCGGCCACGGCGACCGGCCCGCCGCCGACGAGCAGGGGCGCGCGCGCCTCGAGACCCACGTGGCGGGCGCGGACCTCCTGCTCAAGTGGCAGCCCAGCCAGTTCCGCTCGCTGGTGCTGCACGGCGAGCTGTACGGGCTGCGCAAGGAGCGCGAGGGCGGCGGGCGCGACCACGCCCTGGGCGGGTTCGCCTCGCTGCAGGTGCAGCCGCTCCAGCGCTGGTTCCTGGGCCTGCGCTACGACTGGTCGAACTACCTCGAGGGGCAGGAGGACACCGAGCAGTGGGCGCTGGGCGGGTGGGTCTCGTTCTACACCACCGAGTTCCTCCGCTTCCGGCTGGGCTACGAGCATCGCGAGCGCGGCGGCGAGCCCGACCTCGACACGATCTTCTTCCAGGCCACCTTCGTGTTCGGCT
>CAZMSZ010000361.1:0-6118 GCA_964569055.1 uncultured Planctomycetota bacterium
TCTCTCCACGGGGCGAGCGTCCGAAGCGACCGCCGAACCACTCATCCATCTCGCGAGGCGGGGCAGTCGACGGAGTCACGCCCCATCCGAATTCCTCGGCGCCCCGGCCGAGAATGGGCCGTACACACCGCACCAGCCGAGGAATTCGGGTCACCTTGACGTCACCGGACCCGCCCCGTACCCTCGCGCCCCCGCTCGGCGGGGAGGTCGCGTGATCAAGGTCTCGGACGAGCTCGATCAGGTCGTGGTCGCCAAGGCGCACAAGGCGGAGCAGGAGCACGTGTTCCGCTTCTGGTCGCAGCTCAGCGACGAGCAGCAGCGCGCGCTGCTCGACCAGCTCGCCTCGATCGACTTCCAGCTCCTGGGGCGGCTGACCAAGCTGCTCGACCGCGAGCCCCCCAAGCTGCGGCCCGTCGAGCCCCTCGCCCCGCTGGTGGTCGACGACCCGGCGCGGCGCGCGGCGCTGGCGGAGCGCGGGTGGGAGGCGCTGCGCGGCGGGAAGGTCGCGCTGTTGCTCGTGGCCGGCGGGCAGGGGACTCGGCTCGGGTGGCCGGGGCCGAAGGGGACCTACGGGGTGAGCCCCGTGCTGCGCAAGAGCCTCTACCAGCTGTTCGCCGAGCAGGTGCGCGCGCTGGGCGAGCGGTCGGGGCGGCCGCTCCGCTGGTTCATCCTGACCTCGACCCTCAACCGGGCCGAGACCGAGCGGTTCTTCGTCGAGCACGGCCACTTCGGCCTCGCGCCCGAGCAGGTCACGTTCCTCGTCCAGCGCGAGCTGCCCAACGTGGACCTGCGCGGCAAGCTGCTCATGGCCTCGCCCTGGCAGGTCGCCATGAGCCCCAACGGCCACGGCGGCGCGCTGCAGGCGCTGATCGACGCCCGCGGGCTCGACACGCTGGCGCACGAGGGCGTCGAGACGGTCTTCTACTGGCAGGTCGACAACCCGCTCTGCCCCGTGGCCGACCCGGTGTTCCTCGGCGCGCACCTCGAGGCGGGGGCGGACGCCTCGAGCAAGGTGGTCAAGAAGACCGACCCGGGCGAGAAGATCGGGCTGCTCGCGCAGCGCGACGGGCGCGTCACCGTGGTCGAGTACTCGGAGATGAGCGCCGAGCAGCAGCGGCAGCGCGACCCGAGCGGCGAGCTGTCGTTCCGGGCCGGGAGCATCGCGGTCCACCTGTTCGAGCGCGCCTTCCTCGCCCGCCTCGGCGCCGAGTTCGAGCTGGAGTACCACCTCGCGCGCAAGGCGGTGCCCTGCGTCGACGAGCAGGGGGGCCAGGTCACGCCGCGCGAGCCGAACGCGGTCAAGTTCGAGACGTTCATCTTCGACGTGCTGCCCGAAGCGCGCGGCCACGTGGCCCTCGAGGTCGACCGGGCCGAGGAGTTCGAGCCGCTCAAGAACGCCGACGGCGAGTACTCGCCCGAGACGGTGCGGCGGGCGCAGAGCGAGCGCCACGCGCGCTGGCTCGAGGCCGCCGGCTACCCGGTCGAGCGCGACGCGGACGGGCGGCCGGTGCACACCTACGAGATCAGCCCGCTCACGGCGCTCGGGCCCGAGGACCTCCGCGCGGCCCTCGGCGAGACGCCGCCCACGCCCAAGGACGGCGCCGTGGTCCTGTGAGGCGCGCCGACCTTGCACCCGTCGCAGCGGCCCAATAAGATCGCGCGTGGCGGGAGTTTAGGCTCATGCGGGGCCTGAGCGCCGCCAAGCGAGAGGTCGCATGCGCCCGGGTACCTGCGGTCCCACCTGCGGTCGTGACGCGGGTCGACGGTCGCGGCTGGCGTGTGCCCTGCTCGTGGGGCTGACGGCGGCCGGGCCGGCGGCGGCGCAGCAGCAGCGCCCCCCGCAGGTCGTGGTGGAGGAGCTGACCGGCGACGACTGGAAGGCCGCCCGCAACGCGGAGGACGAGCTGGCGCGGATCGGCGCGCGCGCCGTGCCCGCGCTGCTCGAGGCCCGCGCCGCCGCGCCGCTGCGCCACGACCGGCGCCGCCCGCTCGACGCCGCGCTGGTGGGCGTGGTCCACGTGCTCGCCGAGGACGTGGGTCGGCCGCTCCAGGCCACCAGCCGCCAGCTGGCCGCGGTGGGCGCGCTCGGCGGGCTCGCCGGCGCCGCCGCGGCGCTCGCCGACCTGCCCGACACCTCGATCCCGACGCTCACCCTGGCCGACCTCGGCGACCTCGGCGCGATCAGCGCGCCCCAGCCGCAGGACTACTACGGCAAGCAGCGGCGCGCCCGGCGGACCCGAGGGGCGCTGGCGCTGCTCGGCCCGGCCGTGACCGGCCCGCTGCTCGAGGTGCCGCCCCTGCGCGACCCCGTCCTCGCCGCCGCCCTGGGCGAGCTGGCCGGCGCGATCTACGTCGCCGAGCGCGAGCGCGCGCTCGCCGCCGAGGACCCGGCCGCCCAGGCCGCGTTCCGCGCGCGCTATCACGGCCTGGCGGACCTCGCCGCGCCGATCGTGGGCCTCGGGGTGCGCGACCCCGAGGCGCGCGTGCGGGCGCTGTTCCAGGCCGTGCGCGACGAGGCGCTCGCGACGCTGCTCGACGCGCTCGACGCGCCCGAGCACGAGGCCCGCGCCGCGGCGGAGGCGGCGCTGCTCCGCCTCGGCCCGCTCGCCGGCCCCGCCGTGGAGCACGTGGCCGCGGGCAAGGACGCCGCCCACGCCTCGCTCCACGCGCGCGAGGCCGCCGCCCGCCTGGCGCGGCGGATCCGCTACGCGATCTCGCCCGAGCTGGTGCGCAAGCTCGGCCACGACCTCGCGGGCTACGAAAAGCTGCCGTTCCGCGAGCGGCGCCGGCAGGTGTTCGAGCTCGAGCGCCTCGGCGGGGTCGACGCGATCCCGACCTTGCGGGCGATCCTGCGGCTCGAGCCCTCGATCGAGGTGCGCACCGTGGCCGCGCTCGGGCTGTTCCGCCAGGGCGACGCCCTCGGCGCGGAGTGGCTCACGCTCCACCGCAGCGGGATCCCGCTCGTCCGCCTCAGCGCGCGCGAGCTGGCGGCGATCCACATGGACCAGGGGCTGCGGCACCTCACGCTCGGCCGGTTCGAGCGCGCCGAGCAGGAGTTCTTGCGGGTGCTCGAGCTCGAGCCGACCAACGAGATCGCCTGGTACAACCTCGCCTGCACCCACTCGCGCGCGGGCCGGATCGACGCCGCGCTCGACCACCTCGCCAAGGCGATCGAGCACGGCTTCGACGACGTGTCCCACATGCAGAAGGACCCCGACCTCGACCCGCTGCGCGACCAGCCGCGGTTCCGCGCCATGATCGCGGCGCTCGAGGCGAAGCAGGCGGGCGCCGCCCCGCAGGGCGCGCCACAGGACGAGGAGCTGCCCCAGGACGACCCGAACGACGTGGGGCCAGGACGGGGGCGGGGCCGGTGACGGCCGTGGTCGACGTCCGCTCGCGCGAGGAGAGCGACCTCGCCCGGGTGCTGACCGGGCTGCAGGAGCAGGGCAAGACCGGCACGCTCAAGCTGCGGGCGAGCGACGGGCGGGTCAAGTACGTCTACTTCAAGCGCGGCACGGTCGAGCTGCTCAAGACCAACCGCTCGCGCACGCTCCTCGGCAAGGCGCTGCTCAAGCGCCACAAGCTGACCGAGGAGCAGCTCGACGCGGCCCTCGAGCGCCAGCGCGCCGCGGGCAACGGGCTGCGGCTCGGCGAGATCCTGGTCGGGATGGGGATCGTCAAGGAGTCCGACGTCCACCAGGCGCTGGCCTACCAGATCGCCGAGGAGGTGTTCGAGCTGTTCACCTGGGGGCAGATCGAGAGCGAGTTCTTCCGCGGCGAGCCCCCGCTCGACATCTTCGAGAGCGAGGACCTGCAGGCCCGCGTCTCGCTCTCGCCGGTCCAGCTCGCGCGCGAGGCGATCCGCCGCCAGAACGAGCTGGCCGAGATCCGCCGCACGCTCCCCTCGTGGGGCGACGTGGTGCTGCCCACCGACCGCGCCTACCGCCCCGAGAACGAGCAGAACCCCGCCGTGCAGGAGGTCCTGTCCTGCCTCGACGGCCAGCGCAGCGTGGCCGAGCTGCTCGACGTGGTGCGCGCCCCCGACCTCGTGGCGCTGCGGGTGCTCGTGCGCATGGTGCAGGAGGGGGACGCCGCCCCGCTCACCGCCGGCGAGCTGCTCGCGCTCGGGCAGGTGCTCGAGGAGCGCGGCGAGCTCGAGCGCGCGCAGCAGCGCTACCTGCGGGCCGAGGACCTCGGCCACCCCGACTTCGACCTGCCGCGCCGGATCGGGCAGATCGCCGAGGCGCTCGGCGACGTCCCCGAGGCCTGCCGGCGCTACTCGGTCTACGCCGATCGCTGCGACCAGGCGGGCTACCCCGAGGTCGCCGCCCAGACCCTCGAGCGCGTGCTCGAGCTCGACCCCCAGCAGGCGCACGCGCGCGAGCGGTTCGCCGAGCTCCTGGTCAAGCAGGCCAAGGCCCAGCAGACGGCGGGCGACGCGCAGGCGGGGGCCACGCTCGAGCGCGCGGGGGCCGAGTACGAGCGGCTGCTCGCGGCCGCCCCCTCGCCCGAGGCGCGCCGCCGGATCCTGACCGAGCTGGTCGAGATCCTCCCCGGGCGCGACGACCTGCGCGAGCGGCTGGCGCGGGTGTCGCTCGAGCTGGGCGACCCCGCCCAGGCCGTGCTCGAGCTGCAGGAGCTGGCGGCGGGCGCGCTCGAGGCACGGCAGTGGGAGCGGGCGGTCGAGGTGCTCGAGCAGATCCTCTCGATCGACCCGAACGACATCATGGCCGTACAATCCCTCGCCTCGACCTACGCTCAGCTCGGGCGCACGGACGACGCCGTCCGGCAGTACCTCAGCTTCGCGGCGAGCCTGGAGGAGAGCGGCCTGGCGGCCGCGAGCGGCGACACCCTGGTCGACATCTACGAGAAGATCGTGGAGCTGGACCCGGCCAACACCCAAGCGCGGAAGTTCCTGGCCACGGCCTACGAGGAGCGGAAGAACGCCGACAAGGCGGTCGCCCACTACTCGCGGGTGGTGGAGAGCCTGCGCGACAGCGGGCAGGACCAGGAGCTGCTCGACGCGCTCACCAAGCTGAGCGAGCTCAAGCCCCACGACCTCGACGTGTCGCTGGAGCGCGCCCGCCTGCAGGGGCGGCTGGGCGACCCCGGCGCCAGCGCCAAGGTGCTGCGCAAGGTGGCCGAGTCGGCGCAGGTCAAGGGCGACGACCAGCGCGCGGCCGCCGCGCTGCAAGAGCTCCTCAGCGTGCAGCCCGGCGACCTCGAGGCGCACCTGGCCCTGGCGCGCGTGCACGGGCGCGGCGAGGAGGCCAAGGCCGCCGCCACCCGCTGCGCGGCGGTGTTCGAGCTGGCGCTGCTGGCGGGCAACGAGGACCTCGCCTACGAGGCGGTCAAGCAGGCGCTCGACATCGACCCCGACGACCCCGAGCACCGCCGGCGGCTGGCCGAGATCCAGGTGCGCCGGGGCCGCCAGGACGAGGCCGCGCGCACGCTCGTGCGCGCCGCGCGCCGCGCACGCGACGACGAGGACCTCGGCACGTCGCGGTCGTGGGCCCGCCGGGCGCTGGAGCTCGACGCCACCTGCGACGACGCGCGCGAGCTGCTCGAGAACCTGCGCCGGCAGGCGATCGCCGGCGCGCAGCAGCCCTCGGCCCTGCCCGAGCAGCGCGGCCCCACGATCAACGCCACGATCACCGGCGGCGGCCGCACCCCCGGGATCGAGGGGTTCTCCGCCAAGACGCGCCGGGTGGGCGGGATCGCCGATCGGCTGCGGACCATGAAGGGCATGGGCGGCGGCGGCCCGCGCCCGCCCGAGGGCGCCGAGGAGGCGAGCGGCGGCGGCGAGCAGGTGGTGATCTCGCGCAAGGCGAGCTCGGCCATGAACAAGCTCCGGGCGCTCAAGCGCGGCGGAGGCGACGCCGACCCGGCTGGCGCGCCCAGCAGCGACCAGCTCGGGGCGCTGCCCGAGGGCGGGCAGAAGATCAGCAAGGGGCCCGAGGCGCCCGGCGAGGCCGCCGACCCCAAGGTCGCCAAGAAGGCCTCCTCCGCCCTCAACAAGCTCAAGGCCCTCCGCGGCGGCGGCCCCGCCGTCGAGCCCGCGTCGCCCGAGGGCGGGCAGAAGATCAGCAAGGGGCCCGAGGCGCCCGGCGAGGCCGCC
>CAZMSZ010000361.1:6218-7599 GCA_964569055.1 uncultured Planctomycetota bacterium
CAAGGGGCCCGAGGCGCCCGGCGAGGCCGCCGACCCCCAGGTCGCCAAGAAGGCCTCCTCCGCCCTCAACAAGCTCAAGGCCCTCCGCAGCGGCGGCGCCGAGCCGGCAGCCCCCGCCGGCGCGCAGCAGATCAGCAAGGGGCCCGAGGCGCCCGGCGAGGCCGCCGACCCCCAGGTCGCCAAGAAGGCCACCTCCGCGCTGAGCAAGCTCAAGGCGTTGCGAGGCGGCGCCACGGCGGCGCCCGCGTCCGTCGAGCACAAGGTGAGCAAGGGGCCCGAGGCGCCCGGCGAGGCCGCCGACACCCAGGTCTCCAAGAAGGCGAGCTCGGCCATGGACCGGCTGCGGGCGCTCAAGGCGCGCCAGCCCGAGGGCGACGCCGGCGCCCAGGGCGTCTGAGTGGCCTCCCTCTCCCTGCTGCTCCCCCCCGAACGGGTGCTCGAGCTCGACACGGCGGACCGCGAGGCGGCGCTGGGCGCGTTGGTCGAGGCGGTCGCCCGCGGCGGCGGGCTCGAGCCCGACGCGCTCCTGGCCGCGGTCCTCGAGCGCGAGGCGCTCGCCAGCACCGGGTTCGGGGGCGGGCTCGCCATGCCGCACGTGCGGCTGGCCAAGGCGCGTCGCTTCGAGCTGGCGCTCGGCCGCACCCGGGCAGGGGTCGCGTTCGACGCGCTGGACGGGGCGCCGGTGCACCTGCTCCTGTTGATCGTCGGCCCCGAGGGCGAGCGCGAGCCGTATCAGAAGCTGATGAGCCGCGCGGCGCGCTTCCTCAAGGCGGAGGGCCCGCGGCTCGTCGCTTGCGACGACCTGGTGGCGGAGACGAGCGCCGCGCTCGTCGATCACTGATCGCGGCGAGGCGACATGAGCAACGGCGGGCACGAGGACGACAAGAGCGGGCTGCCGCGCGACCTCACCAGGAAGATCATCACGCTCGGGCTGGGGGCTTACTTCCTCACCGAGGACACGGTGCGGCGCTACGTCAAGGACGCCAAGATCCCCCGCGACGTGGGCAAGCTGATCACCCAGAACGCCTCGAAGGGGAAGGAGGAGCTGTACGGGTTCGTCGCGCGCGAGCTGAGCGGGTTCCTCAAGCAGATGGACCTCCAGCAGGAGCTCGACCGGTTCCTGGGCAGCCACAAGATCCGGATCAACGCCGAGGTCGAGTTCGTCCCCCGCCCCAAGCCGGCCGGCGCCGGCGACGAGGACGAGGCGGAGGGGACCGAGCCAGGCGACGAGGGCCCGGTCGAGTGGAACGTGACCTTCCGCCAGGCCCAGGTCGAGGGCGAGGAGCCCGCCGAGGACGAAGCGTAGGCACGAGCACGGGCGGCTGGCCCGCGCCCGGCAAACCAGCGACAGCGAGAGCGCGCACTGGGCCCGAAGCCCCTC
>CAZMSZ010000362.1:0-7537 GCA_964569055.1 uncultured Planctomycetota bacterium
ATGCGGAGGGAGCCGACCTCACCAGCGACAGCTCTTCCTCGGCGCTGTGGCGGTCATTCGTGAGCGGAGGAGCCGACCTCGCCAGCGACAGCTCTTCCTTGGCGGTCTCGCACTCGTCGATCGGACCGCAGACACGGACACGGGGACGAGGGTCATTGCGACCGCCTCACACAACAGCCCCACATGAAGACGCGCCCGCTCACCTCACGGTGAACGGGCGCGCTCGGGTGTGAGTCACGACTTCAGCGAGCTGAAGCCAGCGCTCTCCCCTTCCCCCTCTTTCGCTGTCGAGGGGCAGAACATAGAAAACGGCCCCGTGCTCGACAAGCACAATCAGGTCGCCCTGGCGGCCGAGCTGATGCGGGGGAACCGCGGGCCCTGGACGGGCGCGCCGGCGGATGGATGGAGCTGCCACAGGAAGGGATGGGGCGCGTGGCCGGGGTCCCAGCGCACGCTCGGCGTCAGCCAGGTGAGGGAGTAGGCGCGCCGCTGGCGGCGCGAGTGGTTGGCCGGGGACATGTGCCACACCAGCGGGTCGTGGACGAGGAGGTCGCCGGCGCGGGTCGGGGTCGCGACGGCCTGGTGCTCGCGGCGCTCCCAGTCGAGGGGCGGCAGGTCGTCGCGCGGGGGCTGGCCGGCGCCGACCACGAAGTCGGCCGGCTGGCGCTCGCCTTCGAGGTGCGTCCCGGGGATGTAGTGCAGGCAGCCGTTCTCCGGGTCGGCGTCGTCGAGCGCCAGCCAGGCGGTCAGGCCCGCGGGCGCCGACAGCGGCCAGTACGAGTAGTCCTGGTGCCACGCCAGCGGGACCGCGGTCTCGGGCGGCTTCCACACCACCACGTCCTGGAACAGGACCACCTCCTCCACCTCGAGCAGCAGGCGCGCCAGCGGGCCGAGCGGGCCCTCGCGCACGAAGGCCGCGAAGGTGGGGTCGTCCTCCCACACGTTGTGCCGGATCACCCCGTAGGCGTTCGGGCGCTCCGCGGGCGCGGCGCCGATCGCCGCGCGGAGCGTGGCGACGGTCTCGCCGTCGACCGCGCCCGGGAGGAGCGCCCAGCCGCGCTCGCGCAGGGCGGCGCGCGCCGGCGCGAGCCGCGCCTCCTCGGCGGCGTCGACCACGGTCATCCCGAGCGCGCGGCGCTCCGCAGGTCCGCGGCGAGCGCCTCGGTGTCCGCCCCCGGCGCCGCGGCGCGGTGGCGGTCCACGTACAGCCGCTCGCGCAGGGCCGTGAACCGCTCGTAGAACTCGGAGATGTCGTCCTGGGTCAAGGTCGGCAGCCGCAGGATCGACTCGCGGTGGTTCGCGGGGCGGGTGAGGTAGTCGTCGGGCAGGTAGCCGCGCTCGCGGCAGGTGTGGAACAGCGCCGTGCCCGGGTAGGGGTAGAACACGAAGTAGCCGAAGTCGTAGGCGTCGAGCTCCTCGGCCAGCGCGAGCGTCTGGTCGAGGTCGTCGCGCGTCTCCTCGGGCACCCCGAGCATGTAGTTGGCGGTCACCATGATCCCGGCCTCGCGCGTCCAGCGGAACACGTCGCGGAAGCGCTGGTTGGTGACCGGCCGGCGCATGACCTCGCGCCGGATCCGCTCGCTCCCGCTCTCGACCCCGTAGACGATGTGCGCGCAGCCCGCCTCGGCCAGGAGGTGCAGCATGCGCTCGTTGACCGTCTCCACCCGCGCGTGCAGGGAGAAGGGCGCCCGCAGCGCGGCGCCGTACTCGCGGCAGAACGCCTTCACCCAGGGGTGATTGATCGTGAAGGTGTCGTCCAGGAAGATCACGTACGCGAGCTTGCCGGCCTCGCGCAGGCCGGTCAGCTCGGCCAGCACGTTCTCGATCGTGCGCCGCCGGCCGTAGTCGGCGCCCGACTCGGCGTAGAGCTGGTCGAACATGCGCGCCCCGCAGTAGGTGCAGGGGAACGGGCAGCCGCGCTGGGTCGAGACGTGGACCACACCCTGGGGCTCGTCGAGGAGGTCGCGCGCCGTGAACGGCATGCGGTCGAGCGGGCTGAATGGCGGGCGCAGCGGCGGCCGGGGCGCCCCCTTGGCCCACACGTTCGCGATCCGATCGGTCGGCGCGCCGCGTTCGAGCGCCTCCACGAGCTCGAGCGTCGCCTCCTCGCCCTCGCCGAGGCACACGTAGTCGAACCCGTCCGCGGCCAGGACCTGCTCGGGCGCGAAGGTGGGGTGCAGCCCGCCGCCGATCACGGGCACGCCGAGGCTCGCCCGCAGCGCGCCGGCGAGCTCGCGCCCGCGCAGCCACTGGCGGGTGGTGAGCGAGAGGCCGACCAGGCCGGGAGCCTCGGCGCGGGCGCGCGCCACGACCTCCTCGGTCGAGAGCGCGGTGGTGGCGCGCAGGAACGCCACCTCGTGGCCGGCCTGGCGCAGGTAGGCGGCGATGAACCCCGGCCCCAGGGCGGCCACGGCCCACTCGCGCTCGGTGTCGGTCTCGACGAACAGGACCTTCACGGCCTGGCCCCCGTCGCCTCGAGGGCGAGCAGGTGCGTGCGGTAGCGCGCCACGTAGCGCTCGTGCAGCCGGACGTGCCAGGGCACGTCGTCCTCGGCGATCAGCCGCAGGCCCGCCACGGCGCTCGGGTGGTCGCCGCCGATCAGCGCGCGCAGCACGGGCTCCGCGGCCCCGCCGTCGGGCCCGCGCTGCGAGTGGCCGCCCACCCAGGCCTCGAACGGGGTCGCCGTGGGCGACCAGTCGTAGGGCGTGGCCAGGAGCGCGCGCCCGCCCGGGCTCAGGACCCGCGCCAGCTCGGCGAGGTGGTCGCGCGGCGCGCGGACGCAGTCGAGCAGGTTGAGGCTGACGCCGAACGCGAACGTCGCCGGCGCGAACGGCAGCGCGAGCGCGTCGCAGGCCCAGAAGTCGACCCGCTCCGCGTCGGCGAAGGTCGCGTTGAACTCGCGCCCGTCGTAGACCGCCCCCACCCGCCGGCGCGGGTAGCGGACCACGCCCTCGCGCAGCACCCGGGCGGCGAGGCGCAGCATGGAGAAGTGCAGGTCGACCCCCAGCACCAGCGCCGCCCCGGGCGCGAGCTCGAACGTGGTCCGCCCCACCCCGCAGCCGACGTCGAGGACGGCGCCCGGCGGCGTGGCGCCGGCCAGCTCGCGTCCGCGCCGCAGGATCCGCTGCAGCGCGCCGGGCGCGGGGTCGCGCGAGCGCTCGACCGGGTCGAGGTCGCCGTAGTGGTCCCAGGCGTAGCTGCTGAGGTGCTGGCGGAGCGCGTCGTACGAGCTGCCCGGGCCGCAGCAGTCGCCGATCACGCTCTCCAGGATCGGGTCGAGGTCGTCGCGCGCGACCAGCTCGACCACGTGGTCGGCGATGTAGCGGCGCAGCTCGTAGAGGATGATCGGGATCCCGTCGACGATCGGGTACTCCATGTGGCAGGCGGCGCACTCGAGCACGCCCTGCAGCACGTGGTCCCCCTCCTCGCGCAGCACGCGCTCGAGCGCGAGGCGGGCGTCGCGCTCGTCGTCGCGGCGGCAGCGCGGGCAACGCGGCGCGAGGCGCTCGAGGTGTCCGCGCCGCACGGGTTCAGCCGCCGATCAACACGGTCGCGCAGCCGGGGCCGATCACCTTGCCGACGGGGCCGGGGATCGGGGCCACGCACGCGGCGTGGGAGGTGATGTCGTTGAGGCGCGCGGCGGGGAGCTTGCCGATCAGCACCGTCGTGGACCCCTTCGTGATGATGCCGGGGCCGCCGGGGACGCAGCCGGGGAGCGTGCAGGGGCCGCTCTTGTCGCTCACGCGCGCCGCCGGCGCGCCGCCGATCAGCACGGTCGCCTCGCCGCTGATGATCGCGAGGGGCAGCCCCGGGTGCGGGGCGGGCGTCGGGGTCGGCGCCGCGGGGTGGATCGGCGCGTGGCAGTGCGGCGAGTCCTGCTTGATGTTGTCGCCCATGCGGGCAGCCGGCTGTCCCATGCGTCGTCTCCCCGGCCTCGCTAGCGCCGGCGGCGGATCCCCAGGCCGGTCCCGCTCCGCTCGCGCGGCGCGGCGGCCGGCTCCTCGGCGGGCGCCGTCTCGAGCGGCTGCCCGTCGTCCTTGAACACCACGTAGAAGAACCACTCGCCCGGGAGGTTGTAGCGCGCGTCGACCACGAACCCGTCGTCGACCATGTGCGGCTGGCGGTTGGGGCCGGGCTGGGTGAACGTCCAGTCCGCCTTGTTGTAGGTCGGCGGGCCGTCGGGGTAGGCGGGCAAGGTGAACAGCACGTAGGCCGGGCGCCAGCCGATCGGGATCTTCCGCTCGGGGCGGCCGTCTCCGAGGTAGCGGCCGTGCGTGCGTTGCAGCTCCCACAGGCGCTCGGGCAGCTTGTTCTCCTCGATCAGGTCGGGCCGCGTGCGGAGGAAGTTGGCCAGGAGCAGCGCGCATTCGTCGTTGCCGAGCTTGCCGCGCACGGGCGCGAGCGGGTCGGGCGGGAGCTCGGCGGCGGCCGCCTCCTCGGCGACCGGCTCCTGCGCCTCCTTGCGCCGCTTGATCCCGAGGCCCGCGCCGCCCTTGTCCGCCTCCGGGGCGGCGCCGCCGTCGGCCTGCTCGCCCGCCGGGCGCCGCCGCTTGATCCCGAGGCCGGCCGCGCCGCCTCCCCCGGGCTTGCTCGCGCCGCCTCCCTCGGGCTCGTCCTCGGCCGGGCGGCGACGCTTGATCCCGAGGCCGGTCGCGGCGGGGGGCTCCGCCGCCGGCGCCTCCACGGCGGCGGCCGCCTCGGCCGCGGCAGGCTCCTCCCCGCCGGCGCGGCGCCGCTGCACTCCCAGGCTCTTGAGCACGTCGCCGCGCGAGTCCGCGTCGGCCATCGCCCGCCACCCCGGGCCCCAAAGGGGCCGGTCGGATTCAGTTGATCATCACCGTGCCGCCCTTGAGGGTCAGCGACGCGTCGCCCTTGACCTCGGAGTTCGGAGCGGAGGCCGAGAACTTCCCCGAGCCCTTGGCGCTCACCTGCATCCCGTCGATCGTCACGTTCGACGTGGCCTTGGCCGCGAGGTTGCCGCCGGCCTTGAGGCTTATGTTCTTGGAGGCCTCGGCCGTCATGTTCTTGTCGGTAAGCAGGCTCATGTCCTTGGCCGCCTTGGCCGTGAACGTGCCGTCGGCCGTCATGTCGGTGTTCTTGCCGCTCTTGGTGATCAAGTCCTTGCCGGCCTCGATCGTGATGTTCTCCTTGGCCTTGATGTGGATGTCCTTGTCGCTGTTGATGAAGATCAAGTTCTTGGAGGTGTGGAACTCGATCCAGTTCTTGCCGGTCTTGTCGGCGATCGCGATCATCTCCTTGCCCTCCTTGTCGTCGAGGGCGATCGTGTGGCCCGAGCGCGACACGATGGAGCGGATGTCGTTGCCGCCGTCCTTGCCGGCGATCTTGCCGGCGATGTTCGACTTGCCGCCGGCGCCGGGCCGATCCTGGCCGTTGTAGAGCGAGCCGATCACGTAGGGGAAGCGCACGTCGCCGTGCTCGAAGCCGACGAGGACCTCGTCGTCGACCTCGGGGATGAACCAGGTGCCGCGCGAGGGGCCGGCCGCGGGCTGGCACACGCGGGCCCACCACGACTCGACCTCGTCGGAGAGCCAGGGGAACTTGACCTTCACCCGCCCGAGGTTCTCGGGGTCGGAGTTGTTGGTCACGATCCCGATCACGAACCCGTGGATCTTGCTGGCCTGAGCCTCGCGGTCGCGCCCCTGCGAGAGGATGTCGATGATCGATTCCATGCGCGTCTCCGACGGCCCCGGGGGCGGGGCATCAGGGTCATAACGTTAGCACAAACCCTCCGGTGAGTTGAGTCGGTCTCAGGTCGCCCGCCGGGTCCGCCCGATGGCCCCCGATGCGGGCGGCGCCTCGGGTTACGCCGAGGTGATCCGGAGATGGCGGTCGGCGCGCGGTGGGCTATAAGGTCTGGCTTCACCTACCCCGAGGCGCGGACCATGACCGGCATCGAGCACCCTTACCGGACCCACACCTGCGCCGCGCTGCGGCGCGAGCACGTGGGGCAGACGGTGCGCCTGAGCGGCTGGGTCTACCGCAAGCGCGATCAGAAGCACCACGTGTTCCTCGACCTGCGCGACCACTACGGGGTCACGCAGCTCGCCTTCAGCGAGGAGCTGCCCGAGCCGCTCGAGGTGGCGCGCTCGCTGACCCCCGAGAGCGTGATCACGGTCGACGGGGAGGTCGTGCTGCGCGAGGGCGCCAACGAGAAGCTCCCCACCGGCGAGGTCGAGCTCCGGGTGCTCCGGGTCGTGGTCGACTCGGTGTGCGAGAGCCTCGAGGGCAAGCTGCCCGTGCAGATCCCCAAGGGGCAGACCGACCGAGACAACGAGGAGCTGCGGCTGCGCTGGCGGTTCCTCGACCTGCGCCGCGAGCGGATCCACGCCAACATCGTGTTCCGCGACCGCGTGATCCGCTACATGCGCGACCACATGCACCGCGAGGGGTTCGTCGAGTTCCAGACCCCGATCCTGACCAACAGCTCGCCCGAGGGGGCGCGCGACTACCTGGTGCCGAGCCGCCTGCACCCGGGCAAGTTCTACGCGCTGCCGCAGGCGCCGCAGCAGTGGAAGCAGCTCCTGATGGCGTCGGGCTTCGACCGCTACTTCCAGATCGCGCCCTGCTTCCGCGACGAGGACGCGCGCGCCGACCGGGCGCCGGGTGAGTTCTATCAGCTCGACCTCGAGATGGCCTACGTCGAGCAGGAGGACGTGTTCGGCGTCATCGAGCGGATGTACAAGGGCATGGTCGAGGAGCTCGAGCTCCCGGGCGGCCGGCGCAAGCGGGTGCAGGAGTACCCCTTCCCGCGGATCGCCTACTGGGACGCGATCGACCGGTTCGGCAGCGACAAGCCCGACCTGCGCTTCGGCCTCGAGCTGGTCGACGTGAGCGACCTGTTCGCCGGGACCGGCTTCGGGCTGTTCGCGCAGGCGCTCGCCGCGCGCGACGGGCGGGTCAAGGCGCTGCGGATCCCCGAGGGCGCGAAGAGCGGCAAGGGCTACGTCCGCAAGCTGGAGAAGCACGTCAAGGAGAAGGGCTACGGCGGGCTGCCGCACCTGATCTACACCGAGGGCGAGGTCGACGGCTCGCTCAAGAAGACCACCTCGCCCGCCGAGCAGGCCGCCGTCCGCGAGCGGCTCGGCTGCGCCGCCGGCGACCTGGTGGTGTTCGGCTGCGGGCCGCGCCTGCAGGCCGCCAAGGTGCTGGGCGAGCTGCGCGCGCTCGTGGCGCAGGAGCGCGAGCTCGCCGACAAGGACGTGATGGCGTTCGCGTTCGTGGTGGACTACCCGTTCTACGAGCTCGACGACGAGACCGAGAAGGTGGTGTTCTCCCACAACCCGTTCTCGATGCCGCAGGGCGGGCTCGAGGCGCTCGAGACGCAGGACCCGCTCGAGATCCGGGCCTGGCAGTACGACATCTGCTGCAACGGGGTCGAGCTCAGCTCGGGCGCGATCCGAAACCACCGCCCCGACATCATGTACAAGGCGTTCGAGATCGTCGGCTACGGCCGCGAGGAGGTCGACCGCGAGTTCGGCCACATGATCCGCGCCTTCCGCTACGGCGCGCCGCCGCA
>CAZMSZ010000363.1:0-7527 GCA_964569055.1 uncultured Planctomycetota bacterium
CGCCATGATCGTTATCGCCCCGTCGGCCCCGTCGTGCCGGCGATCGCGCCCGAGCGCGACCGCACGCGGCTGTTCGTGGGCTTGGGGGCGGCGCTGCTGCTGCTCGCGCCTTGCCTGTGGTTCTCACGCGGCGCGATCGAGCTCCAGCGCCTGCGCTGGCTGCAAGAGGACTGGCGCCCCACCGTGCAGCGCCTGGCCGCGCTGCCCCCCGGCGAGGCGCTCGCGGAGGGACACCTGCCGGGCCGCGTGCTGCCGATCCGCATCGACCTGCACTATCTCGAGCACATCGAGCAGTACGAGCCCCAGCCCCCGGTCCTCGAGCCGTACGTGTTCGAGGCGCTCCCGGGCGACCTTCGCCCGACCTCCGCGGACGACGTCGCGGCGGTGCTGCTGCTGCGCTACAAGCAGTACGCGGTCGGCGTGTACGTGACCGAGGCCGGCGACAAGGTGGCGGGCGCCTGGCAGCAGGAGTGCGAGCTGACCCTGCTCGACGCTCAGGACGGAACGGTGCTCCATGAGGAGCTCCTGTTCGGCGACACGCCTCCGGAGGTGCAGCACGGGAACGCCATCAACAAGTTCCTGGCGGTGCGCCCCGACCAGATCGTGGCGGCCTTGACCGCGCTCCCCCGCGAGCCCTGAGTCGGCTCGCGCGCCCCGCTCGCGCGCGGCAGCGTAAGCTGGCCTCCATGCCCAAGCCCGGCCCGAACCAGCCCTGCCTGTGCCGCTCCGGCCACAAGTACAAGCGCTGCTGCGGGCCGCTCCACGGCGGCGCGCCGGCGGCCACGCCCGAGGCGCTGATGCGCTCGCGCTACGCCGCCTACGCGCTCGGGCTGGTGGACTACATCCTCGCCACCACCGCGCCGGGCGGGCCGCAGTTCCGGCCCGATCGGCGGCAGTGGGCGGCGGACGTGGCGGCGTTCTCGCGCGACCACGCGTTCGTGGGGCTCGAGGTCGAGGAGGCGGGGGCCGAGGGGGACGAGGGCTGGGTGCAGTTCAACGCCCGGCTGACCCGCGGCGGGCGCGACGCCTCGTTCCGCGAGCGGAGCACGTTCGTGCGGCGGGACGGGCGCTGGCTCTACCTGTCGGGGTCGTGAGCTCGGAGGAGGCCCGCGTGTTCGCTCAGCCCAGCCGGCCCTTGTCGCGCGCCGAGGTGCGCGAGGTCGACCGCCGCGCGATCGAGGAGCTCGGCGTGCCCGGGGTGGTCCTGATGGAGAACGCCGGGCTCGGGCTGACCCGGATCGTGCTCGCCGAGCTCGCCGCGCGCGGGGCTGCGGCGACTGGGCCGGGGCCGGTGATCGTGTGCGGGCGCGGGAACAACGGCGGCGACGGGCTGGTCCTGGCGCGGCAGCTGGAGCTCGCCGGCTGGGCCCCGCGGGTCGCGTTCTGCGGCGACCCCGCCGCGGTCGATCGCGCGAGCGACGGCGGGATCAACCTCACGATCGTCGAGCGCAGCGGGACGCCGCTCGAGGTGTGCGCCGACGGCGCGGCGCTGAGCGCCCTGCTGGCCCGCTGGGGCGACGCGCCGCTCCTGGTGGACGCCCTCTACGGGACCGGCCTGGCGGGGCCGCTGCGCGAGCCGGGGCTCGGCCTGGTGCGCGCGCTCGACGCCGCGCCGGCGCCCAAGGTCGCGGTCGACCTGCCGAGCGGCCTGGACTGCGACCTGGGGGTCGCGCTGGGGGCGGCCGTCCGGGCGGCGCGGACCGTGACGTTCGTGGCGCCCAAGCTCGGGTTCGAGCGCGGCGAGGCGGCGCGCTACCTCGGCGCCGTCGAGGTCGTCTCGATCGGGTGCCCGCGGCGCGCTTGGTCGCACGTCGAGTGAGCTATCCTCGGGCCCCGTGGAAGCACAGCTGACGGTGGAGGAGGGACCGCGCCGCGGCGAGGTCCACGTGATCGATCACGGCGCGCCGGTGACGGCAGGCCGCGGGCTCGACGGCCTGCTGCAAATGGGCGGGCGCCTGGCCGAACGGCACCTCGAGCTGCGGCTCGAGGACGACGGCCTGTGGCTGACGGCGGTCGCCGGCGCGCCGCCCGCCTTGCTCGAGGGGCAGCCGATCCCGGCCGACGCGCCGGTGCGGGCGCGGCCGGGCGACGTGCTCGAGCTGGCCGGCGCGCGGCTGCGGGTCGACGTCCTGGGCGACGACCCCCAGGCCACCCGGCAGCAACTGGTCACCCGCCGCCTCGGCGCCGACGCGATCCCCAAGGACCGGTTCGACGTGCAGGGCGTGATCGGCCAGGGCTCGTTCGGCAAGGTCTACGGCGCCACCCGCCTCGCGGACGGGCGCCGGGTCGCGATCAAGGTCCTGCGCGACCCCGACCCGACCGCCACGATCCGCCGCCGCCTGCTGCGCGAGGTCAAGACGCTCTCGCGGCTGCACCACCCCAACGTGGTCGAGCTGCTCGAATCCCACCTCGAGCACACCCCGCCCATGCTGGTCCTCGAGCTGATCGAGGGCCCCTCGGCCGCCGACCTCGTGGCGCGCGGCGCGCTGCCGCTGGCCGACGCGCTGCGGATCGGCGAGGGGACCGCCCGTGCGCTGGTGGCCGCGGCCGCGGCCGAGGTGCTCCACCGCGACGTGAAGCCGGGGAACATCCTGATCGGCCCCGACGGCGAGGCCCGCCTGGCCGACTTCGGCCTGGCCAAGGACCTCGAGGGGACGATCGGCTCGCTGACCGGCACCGGGCAAGGGCTGGGCTCGGTCGCCTACATGGCCCCCGAGCAGCTCCGCGACTCCAAGCGCGCCGGCCTCCCGGCCGACGTGTACGGGCTGGGCGCCACGCTGTACGACCTGATCAACGGCTGCCCGCCCTTCCTGCCCCGCTCGCCCGCCGACCTGACCCAGATCTTCCTACAGGACCCGCCCGACCTCTGCGAGCAGCGCCCCGGCTGCCCGCCGGCCGTGCGCGACCTCGTCCACGCCATGCTGGCCAAGGAGCCCGAGCGGCGCCCCGCGATCGGCGAGGTGCTGGCGCGGATCACTCGGCTGCGGGCGGAGCTCGGCGAGGGCTGACGCTCACTCCGCGTCCACGCACACCCGGAACCCGATCGAGTAGTCGGGGCCCGGCGGGACCGCGAACCGCATGAACGCGCCGAGCTGGTCGTCGTAGTCGCTGGTCCAGTTGCCGCCGCGCACCAGCCGCTCGCCGTCCGCGCGCAGCGGGGGGCCCTGGGGGTCGATCAGCGTCTCGCTCGTCTCGGGGTAGGGGCCGTAGGGGTCGGCCACCCACTCGTTCACGTTCCCGGCCATGTCGAGGCAGCCGGCGGGGGACACGCCCGAGGGGAAGCTCCCCACCGGCGCGGTGTACTCGAACCCGTCCTCCACGCCCCAGCGGTTGCAGCGCCCCGGCGGCGGCTCGTTGCCCCAGGGGTAGGTCCGCCCGTCGAGGCCGCGGGCCGCCAGCTCCCACTCCGCCTCGGTCGGCAGGCGCGCGCCCGCCCAGGCGCAGTAGGCGGCGGCGTCCTCCCAGGACACCTCGATCACCGGGTGGTCCTCGGGGATCACGAACGGCCGGGTCGCGAGGTCGTGGACCATCTTGCCGAACGCGTCGGGCGTGCTGCTGAGCTGGATCACGCGCTGGGGTCGGGCCCGCCCGGTGGCGCGGCAGAAGGCGGCGAACTGCGCCTGGGTCACCTCGTGCTTGCCCAGGAACACCCCGCGGGTGACGCGCACGCGCAGGCGGCGGGCGCCCTCCCAGAACCTGGCCATGAACTGGATCAGCGAGTCGTCGGGCGGGCCGAGCACCAGCTCGCCGGGCGGCACCCAGCGCAGGAGCGAGCCGTCGCCGGTGGCGCGGTAGTCGCCGGCGGCCTCACCGAACGTGACCCGCGCGGGCAGCGGCAGGGGAGGACGCTGCTCGGGGGGGAGGCGCTCGAACCACTCGGGCCACGGGCGCGGGATCGCGAGCCGCGCCGGCCGGGAGGCGCGCCCCGCGGCGTCGGCCACCTCGAGCGCGAGCTGCCGCTCGTGCGCCTCGGGGACGAGCCGCAGCTCGAACGGCTCACCCGGCCGCACCCGCAGCGGCGGGCGGTCGCCGGCGCGCACCTCGAGCCACTCGCCGCTCCCGGCCGCCACGCCCCCGATCCGGAGCGCGCCGCGTCCGTCGGGCTCGGGCGCGTCGAGCCGCGCGAACGAGGGGGCCTCGTGCTCCGCGAGGCCGGCGGCCGGGCCGCGGAGCGCGCGCGCGGCCTGCACCGCCAGCAGCAGGGCGGCGAGGGCGCCCGCGGCCAGGGCCAGGCGGCTCGCCCAGCGGCGGGCTCGGGCCGCCCACGCCGCGCGCGGGCGGGCGGCCGAGAGGAACCGCTCCAGCTCCGCGGCCAGCGCCGCCGGGGTGGCGTAGCGCGCGCCCGGCTCCTTCGCCATGGCGGTGCGGCAGATCGCGTCGAGGTCGTCGGGCACGGCGGGCCGCCGCGCCCGGGCCGAGGGCGGCTCCTCGTGGAGCACCGCCTGGAGCACGGCCACCAGCGAGCCCTTGAACGGGCGCTCGCCGACCAGCAGCTCGAACAGGAGCGCGCCCAGCCCGTACACGTCGACCCGCGCGTCGAGCCCCTTGCTGCCGCGCACCTGCTCGGGCGCCATGTAGCCGGGCGTCCCGATCGCCGTCCCGCTGCGGGTCAGGCTCTCGGCGTCGAGGTCGCGCGCCACGCCGAAGTCGAGGAGCACGGGGATCCCGTCCTCCTGCACGATCACGTTGGCCGGCTTGATGTCCCGGTGGAGCACGCCCGCCGCGTGGATCGCCGCCACCGCCTCGGCCAGCTCGCGCACCAGCGCCGCCGCCTCGCGCGGCTCGAGCGGCCCGCGGCGCAGGCGCGCCGCGAGCAGCTCGCCCTCCACGTACTCCTCGAGCAGGTACTGCCCCTCGTGGACCTGCCCGAAGCGGTGGACGCGGACCACGCTGCGGTGGTGCACCTTGGCCAGGGCCCGCGCCTCGCGCCAGAAGCGGGCCTGCGCCTCGCCGCCGCCGGCGTCGCTCGCCACGACCTTCAGCGCGAGCGGGCGCGGGACGGCGGTGTCCTCGACCAGGTAGACCACCCCCATGGCCCCGGCCCCGAGCCGGCGCAGCACCTTGAACGGGCCGATCCGCTCGGGGACGCCGGGCTCGGCGGGGTCGCGCGCCTGCGGGCACATGCGCCGGAAGGTAGCACGAGCGTCGCCGGCGGGTGCGGCCGCGGCGGTCTACATGCGCGCGCCGCTGACCGTGACCGGCACGCCCTGGGTCAGGGTGTTGAACACCGGCGAGAACGTCGGGCCCAGCCGATACAGCTCGTCGAGCTGCTCGTCGGGCACGTTGGCGCGGATCCGGAAGTGGACCCGCACGTCCTGGTAGCCCTTGGGGACCTCGGGCGAGATCCCCATGAAGCCGCGCAGGTCGAGGTCGCCCTCGACGGTGCACTCCACCGCCTCGAGCTCGATCCCGCGGGCGGCCGCGTGGTAGGCGAGGGAGGTGGTCACGCAGGCGGCGAGCGCGTTCAACAGGTGCTCCACCGGGTTGGGGGCCTGGTCGCCGCCGAGCAGGAAGGGCGGCTCGTCCGCCTCGAGCTCGAAGGAGTGCTGGTGGCTGATCCGCTGGCCGCCGCCCCAGAAGTCGCGGATCGTGGCGTGGTTGAGCCCGCCCTCGACCCAGCGGTTCTCGAGGCGGAACTGGCAGCGGCCGAGCTGGGGGTTGTCGGCGACCATCTGGATCGAGCGCTTCAGCTCCTCCACGTCGACCCCGTTGATCGTATGCGTGCCGGTCTGGCGCACCATGAGGACCTCCTCGGCGAGCGCGTCGCGACGCTCGCCCCAGCGAGGAGTCCGCACGGCCCGTGCCGCGCGTGGCGGCGCGCCACTCCTGGCGCGGGGCCCCGCGCTACATGAGCTCCTCTTCGGAGGTGAGCTCGACCTCCGCCGACTCGGGGTCGAGGTCGCCGATCAGCGGGATCAGCTCCTTGGCGGAGGCGAACCGCCGGCTGAGGTCGAACCGGACGTAGCGCGCCTTGCGGTGCTGCGAGTCGATGATCAGGTGGCGATCGTTGGGCGACTTCCAGCCCCGGCGGGTCGGGGTGTGGCCGCACACCATGACGTCGCACTCGAGCTGATCGGCGAAGGCGTCGGCCGTCTCGGGGGCGTAGTCGCGCCCGTTCACCAGCGCCGCGATCGGCCGCTCGCCGGCGATCGGGCGCTCGGCGGCCTCGTCGGTCAGGTAGTCACGGCTGACGCTCGGGATGAACGGGCGCTTGGGCGTCGAGTGGGCCATGTAGACCCCGTTGGGCGCCAGGATCGCCACCGGCATGTCGGCGATGAACTCGCGGTAGGCGGCGAGCACGTCCTCGTGGCGATCGCGGTACATGTAGGCCAGGCCGCGGCGCAGGTAGCGGTTGAGGTACTTGCCGCCCTTCACCAGCTCGCGGTCGAGGTGGACGGCGAGGTCGTGGTTGCCGAGCAGGTAGTAGACGCGCCCGGGGTAGCGGGCCTGCAGCGCGAGGGCCTCCAGGATCGCCACGAAGGACAGGTCGCGGTTGTCCGCCGTGATCAGCCGGGAGTGCACGATCTCCTGCACGACCAGGAACCGCTCGGGGTGCCCGTCGAGGTCGGCCGCCGCCTCGAACCGCTTGAGGTTGTCGACGTTGCCGTGCAGGTCCCCCGTGAGCCATACCTCGCCCTGGGCCGGCAGCAGGACCGCCCGCCCGCGCACCTTGGGGTCGCTGGCGCGGGCCTTGGTCGCCGCGCGGATCAGCTCGATCGCGCGCTCGGCCTCGTTCGACTCGCGCGCGCTCGAGGCCGCCCGCGCCAGCCGCCGGATCTCGTCGAGGGCCTCCCCCCCGTCGGGGTGGCGCACCTCACCGGCCACCCGCAGGGCCTCGGCCGCGTAGTCGCCCCCATGGGCGAGGTTGTAGCTGCGGGCGATCTCGAGCGCCTTGGCGAAGCGAGCCCGCTTGATCAGCTCGAGGAACAGCCCGGTGGCCGCCTCGGTCACGCAGTCGTCGCCGAGCTTGAACTCCTTGGCGCACTTGAGCGCGATGTCCGGCCGCCCCGCCGCGAGGTCCGCGCGGAACGCCCGCAAGCCCACGTCGTGAGCCGCCTGGCGACCGAGCCGCATCTGCTTGACGATGCGCTTGGCGTTCTCGTACTCGCTCACGACCCCACTCTACGGGATTCCTCGGCTGCTTGGGATTCCTCGGCTGCTTGGGTGTGAGGAGCCAGGTGTTGGGGAGGGCGCCGAGGAATCCCAAGAAGGCGGGGTCCGGTGGGGAGCCACTCCTTGCGACGGAACGTGTGTGCTGTCGCTCGAACACCCACGCCTGGGCAGATCCACCGAGGAAGTTCGGCGGGGCGGGGCTCGGGACGGGGCCACTCCTTGCGACGGGAAGTGTGTGCTGTCGCTCGAACACCCACGCCTCGCGGAACGCCGCGAACTTCGATCGGGCGGGGCTCGGGTCAGTGCCCCTCCTCGCGGAAGACGTGTGCTGTCGCTCGGACCGCCACGCCTGGACCGGAGACTCGGAATCGGAATCGGAATCGGAATCGGAATCGGAATCGGAATCGGAATCGG
>CAZMSZ010000364.1:0-7516 GCA_964569055.1 uncultured Planctomycetota bacterium
GGGGGGGGCTCGCCCGCGGCGGCCGCCACGACCCGGCCGAGCAGGTCCGCGTCGGTCCCGTCCTCGCCGCTGGCCGCCGAGGCCTCGACCAGCGTGGCCAGGCGGTCGACCGCCTCGACGAGCAGGTCCAGCCCCGCGTCGGCCCGCGTCCGCACGGCGCGCGCCAGCCCCTCGGTCTCGTGGACCAGCGCGCCGAGCTCGGTGAAGCCGAGCAGCCGGGCGGAGCCCTTGATCGTGTGGAGCTCGCGGTCGACCTCGTCGAGGAGCCGCGTGCGCTCCTCGGGGCCCGCGCCCGGGAGCGCCTCCAGCGCGCGGGAGCAGGCGACCAGGCGCTCGAGCGACTCCTCCTGGAAGATCGCGAGGAACTCGGCGAACTCCTCGTCGTCCGCGCTCATCCGCGCGCGCTCCACACCCGTTGCGCGAGGTCCACCGGGTCGACCAGGAACGCGATCCCGCCCGCGGCCGCCGCTCCGGTGGACCGGTGGACCACCAGCGCGCCGTCGGCCGCGCCCGGGGTCGTGGCCGGGAGCGAGACCAGGCCCCGCACCGCCAGCGGCGCGAGCAGGGGGGAGAGCACGGTCGGGAGCCGGTGGACCGTCCGCAGGTCGGTCTGCACGAGCTGGCCGATCCTGCACACCTCCAGGCGATAGACCGCGTCGTAGGCGGGGACGAGCACCGACTCGGGGTCGGGCGCGCCCGCCACGCCGAACGCGCTCCGGACGTCGAGCGGCCCGCGGATCGCCTCGTGCTCGACGCGGTCGGTCGCGCCCTCGATCGCGAGGATCGTCCGCAGGTCGAACACGAGCTGGTGCGGACCGACCGCCACCCGCAGCAGGGTGGCGCGGGGCCCCTCCTCGCGGGTGACGCGCCCGACCTGCAGGGTGGAGGCCGCGGCGCGCCCGCGGCCCGCCCGCCCAGCGCCGCCGTCGCGCTCGCCCAGGGCGCCGGTCACGCGCGCCGCTCCCGCCGCGACGTGGCGCGGGCCTCCCCCACTCAGGCCGCCCCGGCCATGCGCCGCTCGAGGAGGTCGAACAGCTTGGCGGGGTCGAGCACCCCCACGAGCTGCCCCTCCCGCTCGATCGTCCCCACGTAGATGTCGAGCTCCGTCGAGGGCACCGGCATGGTCTCGCCGCCGCGGACCCGCTGGAAGTCGGGGAGCGTCTCGCTCAGCAGCCCGAGGCGCCGCTCGCCGCCGTCGGTCACGACCAGCAAGCTCTTGGCGTCGGGCGTCGAGGTCCCCTCCTCGCCCGAGAGGAAGCTGCGCAGGTCGACGATGCACACCACCGAGCCCCGCAGCGTCGTCACCCCGCGCACGTACCTCGGGCTGCGCGGCACGGGCGTGACCAGGGGGACGCGCTCGGTCCGCTCGACCGCGTCGATCTCGAAGGCGAAGTCGCGCCCCCCGGTGCGGAACCGGATGATCTGGTAGTCGTCGGGGCGGCTCGCCTCGCCGCCGTCGGCGCGGGCCGCGTCCGCGGCCTCGAGCAGCTCGTCGAGCGGCTCGCGCTCGTCTCCGGGCTCGCTCGCGCTCAAGGGGCTACCTCAGGCTGTCCAGGTCGATCGCCTCGGGGCCGGAGCGTCCGCGCGGCGCCGCGGGGCGCTCCGCGGTCTTGGAGGGCGATGCCTCGAACGTCATGATCACGGTCTGCAGGTCGTGGGCCAGCGCGGCCAGCTCGTTGGAGAGGCCCGTCACGCGCTTGGCGCCGCTGGCCACCTCCTCGGAGGCGCCGGCCACCTCGCGCACCGCGGTGGCGACCTGCGTGCTGGCGCTGCGCTGCTGGTTGGTGGCGAGCTCGATCTGGCGGGCCGCGTCGGTCGAGCGCTTGGTGATGTCGGTGATCGTCTCCAGGCACTCCTGCGCGCGCTTGGCGAGGTCGCGCCCGTGCTCGGCCCGCTTGACCCCCTCCTCGGAGGCGAGCACGGCCGCGCTGATCTCGGCCTGGATCTCGGCGATCAGGCCCTCGATCTCGGAGGTCGACTCGACGACGTGGTTGGCGAGGTTGCGCACCTCCTCGGCCACCACGGCGAAGCCGCGCCCGGCCTCGCCGGCGCGGGCGGCCTCGATCGCGGCGTTGAGCGCCAGGAACTTGGACTGCTCGGCGATCCCCGTGATGAGGTCGGCCACCTTGCCGATCGAGCGCGACTTCTCGCCGAGGTCGAGCAGCCGCTGCGCGCCCTCCTGCGAGGCGATCACGATGTCGTTCATGCCGGCGCCCACGTCGCCGACCGCCTGGTTGCCCTGCTCGGCGCTGCGCAGCGAGTCGTCGGCCAGGCCGACCACGTTCTTGGCGATGTCGGCGATGTGCCCCGACGAGGCCGCCAGCTCCTCCATGGTCGCCATGGTCTCGGTGATCGCCGCCGCCTGCTGCGTGGCGGAGGCGGCCTGGTCGCGCGAGGCGGACTGCAGCTCGCGGGCCGAGTCGTCGATCTTGGAGCTCGCCGCCCTGAGCTGGTCGAGCAGCAAGGTCAGCTTCTCGGTCATGCCCGCGAAGGCGGAGCCCAGGTTGCCCAGCCGGCCGGCCATGAACTCCTCGGGCCCGGTCAGGTCGCCCTGGGCGATGTCGTTGACCTTGCTCGACAGCTCGCGCAGGACCGCGAGCATCTGCCGGAACGCGGCGGAGAGGTCGCCGCGCACGTGCTCGGTCTCGAAGGCCGCGTTCCACAGGTCGTCGCGCGCGATGGCGTCGGCCTGCGCGGCGAGGCTCTCCTGGGCCGAGAGCAGCTCGTCGAGGCTGACGTACAGGGCGTCGATCTCGTTGGTCGGCGAGAGGGCCGCCGCGTCGACGTGGGTCTCGAGCCGCTGGCGGACCGCCGCGAGGTCGCCCTCGCGCGCGAGCTGCCGGAGCATGGCGGAGAGCAGCTTCACGCGGTCGACCACGACCCAGCGCACGACCCCGCACACCAGCGCCACGGGCAGGACGGCCGCGATCAGGGTGAGCGTGGCCCAGGCGAGCGGGGAGTCGCTGGCCCGCACGAGCTCGGTCAGGAACAGGGTGACGATGAGCCCGTCCAGGGCGACGGCCACGAACGCCACCGCCAGGAGCTGACCGAGGAGACCCAGTCGGAGGAAAGCGTTCACTTCTTGATGCGCCGGTAGAAGTCGAGGAACTGGAAGAACCCCGTGGGAGTGAAGAACTGCACCTTGACCCCGGGGCCGAAGCGGAGGCTGTCCTGGTCGGCGAGGCGGGTCGGGGCCTCGGGGGCGAGGCGCTCGCCGTTGAGCCACGTCCCGTTGGAGGAGCCGACGTCCGCCACGAAGAACACCCGCTCCTCGCCCGAGCCGTCGAGCGTGAACCGGGCGTGCTCCGCCGAGACGGTGCCGTCCTCGATCTGGATGTCGCAGCGCTCCTCGCGCCCGAGCACCACCGCCTCGCGCTCGGGGTCCCCGGGGCACACCCGGTGGATCCACACGTCGTTCTCGGCGAACCCGTCGCCGATCGGCGCGTGCGCCTTCCTCAGCCGGGCCGTGGCGCGGTCCTCGCGGACGGGGACGGCGCTCCCGAGGGTCCGCTCGCGCACCAGGAAGGGGAACGGGAACTCGGCCACGAAGGCCGCCTCCCGGTGGAGGTGGGCCGTGGCCCGGATGAAGTCCTCGATCCGCTCCGCGCGCACGCCGCTACTCCCCGTCGTGCCCCGACGTGTCGACCTTCACCCTGAGCGTCGAGAGCATCCGCTGGATGCGCTCCTCGATCCGATTGACCCCGATCACGTTGTCGAGCACCACCGAGCGCTCGGAGCCGTGGGGGTGGAGGACGATCCGGCCGGCCCCGCCCATGGCGAAGAACAGGCAGTACTCGAACAGGTCGGGGATCTCCTTGTGGAGGCGGAGGCTCGGGGCCGGGAACCGCTGCAGGTCCCCCAAGAACCCCTTGTGGTGCAGGATCTCGTTGTGGGTGATCTCCCAGTAGTCGAACTTGCCCACCACCGCCACGCCCGCGAACACCACCGCCAGGGCGGCGGCCATCATGAGATACATGTGGGGATGGGCCACGAGCCGGATGTGGCTCAGCGCCTCCTGGACGGGCCGCACGACGTCGACGTTCTGATCCAGCAGGATGATCCCGAGCGTGGCCATGCCGAAGAACAGCAGCACCGCCACGAACTCGCCGCGGGTGAAGTCGAAGGCGAGCGCGAGGATGTTGGCCGCGAACGTCCACCAGAACAGCCGCCCCGGGCCGAGCGGCAGCTTCTCGACGTCGATCGGGCCGCCATCGGCCGCGAGGTAGGTCCAGATCGCCGCGATCACCGCCGCGAGCAGCGTCGGGTAGAGGAAGATCACCTTCGGCCACTGGCGGATCACCACGCTGTTGCAGTCGTCTTCGGCCTTGCGGGCCGGCGCCTGCGGGGTCCTCTCCGGCGGGGTCGCGGGCTGATCGGTCATCGGGGCTCGAACCTCGTGGGTTGGCGGCGCGATTCTACTCGCGTCGCCGGGCGCCCGCTACGCGCCCGGCTCACCGCGCCGCGCCAGCGGCAGTCGGATCGTGAAGCAGGTCCCTTCGCCGACCCGGCTCTCCACCTCGACGGAGCCGCCGAGCTCCTCGATCACGCGCTGGGTGATGTACAGGCCGAGGCCGGTGCCGTGGTCCTTGGTGGTGAAGAACGGCTTGAAGATGTTCTCGAGCCGCCGCGGCGGGATCCCCGGGCCGCGGTCGCGGATCGCGATCGCCGCGAACCCGCCGGCGTCCTCGCGGCGCGTCGAGATCCGCAGCAGGCGCGCCTCGAACGGCACGTCGAGGTCGAGCAGCGCGTGGACCGCGTTGACCACGATGTTCACCAGCGCCTGCTGCAAGCGCGACGACTCGGCCCGCACGCGCGGCGCGCGCGGATCGAGGTCGAGCGCGAGGTTGACCTTCTCGACCCCGAGGTGCTTGCCGAGCACGCGCAGCGTGCGGGTCACCAGCCCGTTGAGGTCCTCCTCCACGCGGTGCGCCGGCTTCGCCTGGCGGGAGTACTGCAGCATGTTGTTGGCGATCGTCTGGCAGCTGATCCCCGACTCGAGCACCATGTCGAACACCTGCCGCACCTCGCGCCCGAGGTCGCGCAGCGCGTCGGCCGCCGCCGGGTCGGCGATCTTCTCCGCCGCCTGATCGGCCCCCTCGGCCAGCTCGAGCCCCATCTCGGCGCAGCCCGTGACGCTGGTCAGGGTGTTGTTGATCTCGTGGGCGATCGAGGCCAACAGGCTGCCCAGGGTCGCCAGCCGCTCGCTGTGGAACAGCTGCTGCTCGAGGTGCTTCTCGATCGAGCGGTCGGCCACGATCGCCACGGCGCCCGTGACCGCGCCGTCCACCCGGCGCAGGACCGAGGTGGTCACGTCGAGGAACACGCGCTGCTCGGCGCTCTCGAGCGCGATCGTGCGGGTGCGCGCGCGCTCCTCGCTGAGGGTCTCGACGACCATTTGCACGATCGGGACCGCGGCCACGGCCTCGCTCGCGGCGCCCTGACCGTCCTCCTCGCCCAGGATCCGCGCGGCCTCGGGGTTGCGGAACACGATCCGGCCGTCGCGGTCCATCACCAGGATCCCCTGGCCCACCCCGTTCAGCACGTCCTCGTGGAACTTGCGCACCCGCAGCCGCTCCTCGTGCTCGCGCCGGCGGTGCGCGACGTCGCGCACCCGCGCCGCGCCGCGCTGCGCGAGCTGGCCGAGCACGTCCGCCATCTCCGGCGAGAGCGCCCCGTCCTCGAGGGCCACGTAGCCGAGCGCCCCGCGCGCGCTGGCGTGCGCCGCCGCCAACGCGCTGTCGACGTCGCCCACCGCGATCGCCGGGAGCGCGTCGTCGAGCTGGCGGAGCCGATCGAGGAGGGCCGCCTCCCCCGAGAGGGGCAGCACCACGCCCTCCGCCTCGCGCGAGCGGACGGCCTCGAGCACGACCTCGGGGTCCGGCGTGCGCGAGACCCGGTGGCCCGCGGACTCGAGCGCGGCGGCCACCGCGCCGTAGCTCCCGGGGCGCGGCTCGAGGCAGATCACCCTCATGGACCGCCAAGCTACCCGATCGATCGACGCGCTGCGCGCCCGCCCGGGCCAGGGGAGGTGCGCGCCTCGAGCGGAGCGCGCGCCGGGGTCATGTTCGGGCGCCGCGGGCCCCACGCGCGTAGCGGCTGACGGAGGTGCACGCTATCGTCGGGGCGGTGACCACCCGGATTACGCTCGTCGAGGACAGCGAGGTCGTCCGCAAGTTCGCGGTGCGGCTCCTCCGCCACAAGGGGTTCGACGTCAGCGAGCATCCCGACGGCCAGTCCGCCTACGAGGCGATCCTCGCCGCGCCGCCCGACCTCGTGATCTCGGACATCCAGATGCCGCGCATGGATGGCCTCGAGCTCACGCAGCGGCTGCGCGAGCGGTTCGGGAAGCGGGAGCTCCCGGTCATCCTGGTCTCGGTCCTCAGCGAGGAGGAGGACATCGTCGCGGGGTTCGAGGCCGGGGCGAACGACTACCTGGTCAAGCCGTATCGGACCGCCGAGCTGCTCGCCAAGGTGGCGGTGCTGCTCCGTGAGCGCAAGTTCCTGCGCCAGCCGAGCGAACCGGCCCTCCCGCTCCCCCCCGACCACGTCGACACCGAGACCGAGGCCGGCGCGGCCGACGGCGCCGACACGCCCGTCGACGCGGACCAGACCCAGAGCGGCTCGGCCGACACGCCGGTCGCGCTGCCGCACTACTTCTTCGACCAGTACGTGGTGAACGGCGAGTACGGGCGTGGCGGGATGGGCACGGTGTACCGCGCCGTCCGGCGCGAGGACGGCATCGAGGTCGCGCTCAAGGTGCTCGCGCCCCGCCTGTCGGGCAACCGCACCGCCATCGCGCGCTTCTTGCGCGAGTGCCGCGTGCTCGGCTCGCTGCGCTCCGAGCACGTGGTGAGCGTGCTCGACCACGGCTACGACGCCGGGCGCTACTTCCTGGTGATGGAGGCGGTCGAGGGCGAGTCGCTCGACCGGATCGTGCTCCGGGACGGCCCGCTGCCCGAGACCCACCTCGCAGACGTGTTCCGGCAGGTCGGCCGCGCCGTGCAGGACCTCGACGAGGAGGGCCTGGTCCACCGCGACATCAAGCCGGCCAACATCGTGCGCCGGTTCAACGACGGGAAGGTCAAGCTGGTCGACTTCGGCCTCGCCAAGCACCGCCAGGAGGCGACCAGCCTCACCGACACCGGCTTCGCGCTCGGCACCTCGTACTACGTCGCCCCCGAGGTGATCGAGGGGAGCCACGCCGACGTGCGCAGCGACCTGTTCGCCGTCGGCGTGAGCATGTTCGAGACGCTGACGGGCCGGCGCCCCTTCTCGGGCGTGGTCCCCTACCAGATCTTCAAGCGGATCGTCTCGGGCCAGGTGCCCGACCCGAACGACTACCGCGCGGGCTGCAGCCCGGGCCTAGTGCTGGTGATCCTCAAGCTGCTCGCGCGCGAGCCGGGCGAGCGCTACCCCAGCGGGGCCGCGCTGGTGGCCGCCCTCGAGGACTGGCTCGGCAGCGAGGAGGGCCAGGCCGCGGCCGAGCGGGAGCGGCAGTCCTCCAGCGCGCCGGTCG
>CAZMSZ010000365.1:0-7459 GCA_964569055.1 uncultured Planctomycetota bacterium
CCTGACCTAGTACGCCCGAAGGGACTCGAACCCCAAACCTCTGCCTCCGGAGGGCAGCGCTCTATCCAATTGAGCTACGGGCGCGTGTGGGCGTCATGAGACCCGACGCCTGGGGTGATTGCAAGGGCCGAGGCCCGCGAGGCTAGCTCGCGGGCTGCTGGGCCTTGAGCGCGTTGATCCGCTTCTGGAGGCGGCTCTTGCGGCGCGCGGCCTTGTTGGGGTGGATCGAGCCGGTCTTGGCGGCCTTGTCCGCCTTGACCTGGAGGAGGCGGAACTCCTCCTGGGCGGCGGCGGCGGAGCCCTCCTCGATCGCGGTCAGGACCTTGCGGGTGTAGGTCTTGACCTCGGACTTGCGAGCGCGGTTGCGCGCGCGCCGCTTGTCGTCCTGGCGCATGCGCTTCTTGGCCTGTTGCGTGTTGGGCACGGTGAACTCCTGTGGGGGATTCGGACGGCGGACGGGCTAGATGCTGCCCAGCCCCTCGATCCGCTTCGTCACGTCTTTGAAGTTGAAATCGGCCTCCGCGATCGTCTCGTACTCGTGGAGGGCCTTGTCCTTCTTGCCCGCGGTCTCGTAGATCCGTCCGATGTAGTACGTGATCTCCTTCTTGAGACCGTCCATCTCGAACATCTCTTCGCGGGCGGCGTCGAGCTCCTTGAGCGCGAGCTTGTAGATCTTCTTCTTGATGAAGCACTGGCCGAGCAGGTAGCCGGCCTCGGACTTCTTGCGGGCGTCGCCCTTGGCCTTCTGCAGCTCGGGGATCGCCTCGTCGATCTGACCGGCGTCGAACAGCGCCTTGCCGAGCGGGAACCGCAGGCCGGGCTCGGTGGGGTGCGCCTCGGCGCGCCGCCGGAACTCCTCGACCTCGAACGCGAGCTTGTCGTGGCGGACCTTGGCGACCTTGCGCTTGACCTGCTCGTCGGGGTTCTTGCGGTAGGCCGCCTCGAGCTGGGCGAGCGTGCGGTCGAACCGCTTCAGGATCAGGTCACCGCGCAGCTCGGAGGCGAGGAAGTAGTTGGGGTCGACCTCGAGCGCCCGCTCGCACCACTGGATCGCCTTCTCCTCCTCGTTCGCCTTGGTGTAGAGCTCGGCGATCAGACGCATGGTCTTGGTGTCCTTGGGGTCCTGCTCGAGCTTCGGCTCGAGCTCGGCGATCCGCTCGAGCGCCTGCTCGGGCGTGCGGACCCGGGTGGACTGGCGCTCGAGCTTGGCGGCCTCGTCCTTGTCGATCAGGCCCTGGAAGCCCTTCTTGGCGCCCTCCTGGAACCCCTTGGTCGTGATCGAGGCGGGGATCTTCTTGATCTTGTCGAGCGCCTCGGGGTCCTTGCCGTCGATCTTGTTGAGCCGCTGGAAGCACTTGAGCGCGAGCTCGAGGTTCTCGGTCGCCTCGTGCACCCGGCCGAGCAGGCGCCAGGCCTCCTTGTTCTCCTTGTCGATCGAGAGCGCGTCCTCGAACGCGTAGACCGCCACCTCGTTGAGGCTGGCGTGCGAGGCCGCCTCGCCCAGGCGCAGCAGCGCGACCACCACGTCGGGGTCCTGCTTGAGGAGCTCCTCGCAGTCCGCCATGGTCTTCTCGGGATCGTTCTTGTTGATCCGCATGGCGTGGGCCTGCAGCTCGAGCTTCTTGGCGCGCGCCTTCGCCATGAACCCGCCGCCGCCCGACAGCTTCTTCTGCGCACGCTCGGCCGCGCGCATCTCCTTGCGCGCGTCGACGTCGCCCGGGGTCGCCTTCAGGTACTGGCCGAACAGCTCCGCCGCGTACTCGTAGTTCTTCTTCTGGACCGCGGCGCGGGCCTTGTCGAGCAGCTTGGAAGAAGACATGCGATCGCACCTCGGCCGAGCCCGAGTGAAGGAAGGGGCGGAACCATACCCCGCAGCCGCGGCCGCTGTCAACGCCTAACCATCGAAGGGGCCGACTCTTGCCGCGTTTGGCCCGACTGCTAGACTGACGTGGTCACCGAAGCCTCGTCACGCGCCGACCATCCACCCAAACCGGGTGGATCCCCGTCGGGACGGCGACCCGTGACCCCTTGGAAGCGTGCCCGCATGGAGCTGCAGGACAAGATCCTGACCTACCCCAACCCCAAGCTGCGCCGCAAGGCGCAGCCCCTCGGCGAGCTGACCCCCGAGGTCCGCGCGCGGATCGAGGCCATGTTCCCGCTCATGGAGCAGGCCAAGGGGATCGGGCTGGCCGCGCCGCAGATCGGCTGGAACGTGCGGCTGTTCGTCATGAACGTCAGCGGCAAGCAGGGCGAGGGCCTGGCCCTGATCAACCCCGAGATCGTCGAGAAGAGCGGCGGGTTCTGGGACGTCGAGGAGGGCTGCCTCTCGCTGCCGGGGATCTACGGCAAGGTCAAGCGCGAGAAGAAGGTCGTGGTCCGCGCCACCGACCTCGACGGCAACGAGCTCGAGCTCGAGGCCGACGGCATGGTCGGCCGCTGCATGCTGCACGAGTACGACCACCTCGACGGGGTGCTGTTCATCGACCGGCTCAGCCCCGCCAAGAAGCAGTCGATCAAGCGCAAGCTGCGCGACCTCGAGCTCGACGCGGCCGAGGCCGAGGGCGCCCTGGCCTAAGGCGGGCCCGCGACCTCCTTGTCCGACTCGCCGCCCGACTCGACCGCGCCCGGAGCCGTGCGCCGCTTCCGCCTCGGCGCCGTTCCCGCCCCGCGCGAGCTGTTGCGCGCGCCCGCCGTCACGGTGGGCGTGTTCGACGGTGTGCACCGCGGCCATGAGGCGGTGCTGGCGCAGGTCCGCGCGGCCGCCCGCGAGCACGGCGGCGACGCGGCGGTGGTCACGTTCGACCCGCACCCGCGCGAGGTGCTCACCGGACAGGGGCCGCCGCTCCTGACCCGGCTCGACCACCGGGTGGTCCTGCTCGGCCGGGCCGGGATCGCGGGCGTGCTGGTGGTCCCCTTCGACCGCGAGGTCGCGAGCTGGGAGCCCGAGACCTTCGTGGAGCGCGTGCTGGTGGAGTCGCTCGGGGCCCGCGCGGTCCTGATCGGCGCCGACCACCGCTTCGGCCGCGCCCGCCGCGGCGACCTGGCGCTGTTGCAGGCGCTCGGGCAGCGCTTCGGCTTCGAGGCCCGCGCGCTGGCGCTCGAGACCGAGGGGGACGAGGTCGTGTCCTCCACCCGGATCCGCGCCGCGATCGCGCAGGGCGCGCTCGCCGAGGCCGAGGCGCTCCTCGGCCGCGAGGTGTCGGTGCTCGGGACCGTGATCGCGGGCGACCAGCGCGGCCGCACGCTCGGGTTCCCCACCGCCAACCTCGACCTCGGCGGCACGGTCCGCCCCCCGCGCGGGGTCTACGCCGCGCGCGCCCGCACGATCGAGCTCGACGGCCCCGCCGGCTGCTGCGTGGAGGGGCCGCTCCTGCCCGCCGTCGTGAACATTGGCCGCCGCCCCACCTTCCACCCCGAGCAGGGGCACGACCTCGTCGAGGTCCACCTGCTCGAGGGCGGCCGCGACCTCTACGGCGCGCAGCTCGAGGTGGCCTTCGTGGCCCACCTGCGCGACGAGCGCCGCTTCGAGGGCCCCGAGGCGCTTAAGCGCCAGATCGAGGCCGATATCGCCCAGGCCCGCGCGCTGCTCGCGGGCTGAGGGGCGCTCACTTTCGATCCTGCCCCGGGCGATCGGGCGCCGTCTCGAGCTGCGCGCGCATGAGGCGCTGCAGCTCGCCCTTGCCCCACACCTCGGTCTCGCGGCTGACCATGCTCAGGGCCTGTTCGTCCGCCGCGCGCAGGAGCGCCGTGCGGCGCGGCGCGCCCACCGTCAGCTCCAGCGCGCCGAGGAGGGCCAGCGCCGCGCCGAAGCAGGCCAGCGCCACGCGGTGGTCGTAGGCCGCCAGGGCAGGGCGCAGCTCGTCCGGCGCGGCGTCCAGGCCCGCGCTCGCGAGCGCCAGGACCAGCCCGGCGCCCAGCAGCACCAGGGCGGGCAGCGCCAGGAGCGTGGCCTCGGGCCCGACCCACCCCGTCGCGAGCAGGAGCCCGCCGAGGAGGCAGCCCCAGGCCAGGCGCACCCGGGCCGGACGCCTCCACCCGAGGCCGTGCTGGCGCAGGATCGCGCCGCGCCGGAGGAGGCGGTGCGCGCCGAGCGCGAACGCGATCGCCGCCAGGGCCTGGAGGCCGAAGGTCGCCACGGCCGAGAAGCTGCTCGTGAGGCCGAACACGCGGCTCGGGTGGAGCCGGGCGAGGGCCAGCGACAGCACGGCGGCGAGCCCGAAGGAGGGCAGCACCACCGCGAGGAGGTCGCCCACCGTCCAGCCTCGGGTCGCGCTCGAGGTCGCCGGCCCCCGGGCGCCGAGCCACACGCCGACCGCCGCGCCGACCAGCCCGCACAGCGCCGTGCCCAGGAGCGCCCAGATCGTGACCGACTCGGCGAAGGCGCGATCGACGCGCCGCGCGAGCGAGGCGTCGTATCCGGGGTCGGTCCACCCGCCGTAGGGCATGACCAGCCGGTCGAGCGAGCCGAGGCGGTCGGTGGCCACCGCGAGCTCGCGCCCTTCGTCGTGGGCCTGGATCAAGCGGCGGTCCTCCTCGCGGGCGGCGCGGGCCAGCGCGAGGTCGCCGCGCCAGACGGCCTCGTCCTGCCAGGCGCCGAGGTTCACGTGCTGCATGGCCTCGGCGATCATGACCATGAGCAGGGCGTCGGCCTCGCTCCCCAGGCGGAGCGCCAGGCGACGGCCGAGGGCCAACGGCTCGAACGGCTCGCCCGCGCCAGTCGCCCGCCAGCGCGCGGCGATCAACGCGAGCGCGTTGGCGCCGGCCCGCAGGTTGAGGAGGTCGGGGAGCGGGTAGACCAGGGTCGCGCGCAGCCGCCGCTCGAGCCGGGCCGGGGTGCCGTCGGGGGGGCCTGCCGCGGCCAGCGCCCCTTCGAGGGCCGCACGCTCGCCGTAGCTCAGCCGCGGCCGCTCCAGCCCGGCCCGGAGCAGGTCGAGCCCCCGGCGCAGCGTGGCCGGGTCGCGCACCTCGAACGGGCGCTCGCCGTCAGCGCGCGGACGCTTCAGGCGCTCGACGGTCAGGACCGTCTCGGGCAGGTGCGGCCAGATCGCGGCGTCGACGAGCGCCAGGCCGGCCTGCACCTCGTAGATCCCGTTGTCGGGCTCCAGCGCCCGCGCCGCGAGCGCCCGCGCCGCGAAGCGCTCGAGCGCGGCGCGGTACTCCGGCGCCGCGGTCGCGTAGGCGGCGTCGTAGGCGAGCCAGCGGGCCGGGTGGGTTCCCACGGTCTCGACCGCCCGGACGAACGCTTCGCGCGCCGCGCTCACCTCGCGCTCCGCGGTCAGGAGCGCGTCCAGGCCCGCGATCGCGTGCGGGGCGGGGGCGTCCACGTCGTGCACCGCGAAGGGCTGCCCGCGGAGCTGCAGCAGGTCGCGATCACGCCAGGCAGCGGCGACGAAGAACAGCAGGCCGGCGAGAGCGAACAGGGTGCGACGGGCAGGTCGGCGAGACGTCATGAGCAGCTCCTCTTCACTCCCAGGTCCGGTGCAGGTCGTCGCGAGGCGCGGCCAGCCGCTCGCCGCGCGGCGAGAGCGCGTCGTCCGGCGAAAGCGGCGCGACCTGGTGGCGGTAGGGCACGCGCGGCGCGGGCGGCGCCGGCGCCTGGGTTCCAGCGTCGCCCAGGAGCGCGGCGAACAGCCCCCCCCCGAGCGCGAGCGCCCACAGCCAGGCCGGTCCCAGCGGGCGCACGGGCCCGCTCGGCGCGCGGGTGAGCGCCGCGAGCGAGCCCGCGAGACGCGTCTCGAGCCCTGCCGGCGCGGCGAGCGTCGCCGCTTGGCTGGCGAGCCGCCCGTCGAGCGCGGTGTCGGCGGCGAGCGCCGCGCCGCAGTCCGCACAGGCGGCGGCGTGGTTCTCGGCCGCCGCGTGCTCGCCCTCGGGCAGCGCGCCCGCGCGCAGGGCCGCGAGGACGTCGTCGAGCCGGGTGCAGCGCGCCTCAGAGCTCACCGAGCACCTCCCGCAGGCGCGCGCGGCCGCGCGAGAGCGCCTGCCACACCGCCTGCTCGCTGGTCGAGAGCGCGCGGGCCGCCTCAGGGACGGAGACGCCCTCGAGCGAGACCAGCACCAGGGCCGCGCGCTGCTTGTGGGGGAGCCGGGTGATCGCCGCGTGGAGCGCCGCCGCGCGCTCGCGCCGCTCGAGCAGCTCGCCAGGCCCGGGGCCGGGCGCCAGGGAGCGCTCGGCGCGCTCGGCGCCGCCGCCAGGCTCGACCGCGCGCCCCAGTCCGAGGAGGCCGCGCACCCGCCGCCAGCGCAGCTCGCCCCGGCATACGTTGAGGAGCACGCCGCACAGCCACGAGAACGCGCGGCCCTCGCCGCGGTAGCTGCCGCGCTGCGCGAACGCCCGCGCGAGCGCCTCCTGCACCAGGTCCTCGGCAGAGTCGACGTCGACCATGCGAGCCGCGACCCGCCACAGCGCGGGTCCGCAGGCGAGCGCCGCCGCCTGGAACCCCGCGGGGCTGGTCGGGTCGTGCGAGCGATCGGTCGGCGAGTCGACGCTCGGCTCCGCGCTCGGGTCGGCGTCGCCGCTCACCAGCGTCCACTCCAGGCTGATCGTCGCGCTCACACTCCCCTGGTGGCGCGAGGGGGCAGATCCTGACGCGCCTTCTCGCCGCGCGCCACAACTCCTTGCCGTCCCGAGCGCGCCGCCTCACGAGTGGGTCACGGTGAACACGCGGTCGCGCCGAAACCGGTGGCTCGCCACCCGCTCCCGCACGTTGCTGCCGCGCTCGCGCAGGTAGACGGTCATGCGCTCCCCGCTGTGGATCCGGAACCGCCCCACCTGCCCCGGCCGTACGCTCCCCAGCGGCGCCGCGGTCTGGCGCTGCAGCTCGCACCGACACGCGACCACGTACACGTGCACGGTGCGCCGCGACTCGTTCACGACCTCGAGGTTGTGCCGCTCCCCCGCCCCGACCTCGTGTCCCACATGGTGCCCGCAGCCCCCGACCGCCAGCAGCAACGCGACCCCGAGCGCCCACCCCAGCCTCGCCCGCACACCCCCACGCGAACCGCCGTTTCCCGCCACGAACCACCTCTCTCCCGACCGCCCGGTGGGAGCAGAAGGTCAGCGGTGGTTTCACCACGCGTCGCGCTTGACGCCCCGATCACCTCGCTCTACCATGCGCCCGCTCACCACGGACGGGTAGCTCAGTTGGTAGAGCACGTGACTGAAAATCACGGAGTCGGCGGTTCAAGTCCGCCCCCGTCCAAACGAATGGAGCCCGCCATTTTGGCGGGCTCCAGTCGTTTCCGGAGGGGTCTTCAGTCAGGGGTTGGTAGGTCATGGGCAGTGAAATGGGCATCCCGATCCGGTCAGGGCACCCCGGCACGCCGCACGGACGGGCCCTGACCGCGTGGGAGAGGGGGTGAGGCAAGCGGGGCCACCAACGATCGGTGTAGGGCCCGACGAGCGGCCACGCGCCCGGTGGGATCGGCGGGCCCGCCGATCGGCCCCACGACCCCGCCCACG
>CAZMSZ010000366.1:0-5207 GCA_964569055.1 uncultured Planctomycetota bacterium
CCGCCCGGACCGGTGGACGTCGGTACGCTTCTGGGTTGAGGGATCCGAGTCCGAGCCCGAGTCCGAGTCCGAGTCCGAGTCCGAGTCCGGCTCCGAGTCCGAGTCCGAGTCTGGCAAGGGCGTGGAAGTCCAAGCGACAGCCCTAAACCATCGCCGCAAGGAACCCCGCGAGCCGCAGCCCCGCCCCTCTTGGATTCTTCGGCGCCCTCCCAACACCGCGCCTTCCACACGAGAGCAGCCGAAGAATCCAAGTAGACTGCTCCGGTGCTCCTGCCCGGCTCCGCGCGTGACTCGTTCGCCGTGGCCCGCAACGAGGCGGTGCGCCGCGCGCTCTCGGCGTCGCTCGGCGTGGCGGCGCCCATGGTCCGAGCCGCGCTCCACCGGCGGATCGCGCGGCACGAGCGCGAGCAGGCGCGGCTGCGCGCGCGCTACCGGATCGAGCCGAGCACCCCGATCGTGCGCTGGGGCGAGGAGGTCGAGCGGTCGATCGGCGCCTGGGCGGACACGCAGCGCGACGTGCGCTGGGCCGAGACCTCGGGCTCGACCGCGCACCCCAAGCGGTTCCCGTTCACCCGCGCGCGCCTGCGGGCGATCAAGCGCGGCTCGTGGGAGGCGGCCGTGCAGGCGGGGCAGGTCCACGACGTGCGCCACCCCACCCTGTTCGTGCTGGCCGGGCTGGCGCGCGACGGGTCGCTGTCTTCGTTGATGCTCGACGACGGACCCCGCGCCTCGTGGCTGCAGGCGCTGCTCATGCCCTCCAAGCTGCTGTGGGACCCCGCCCTGGCCGGGCTCCTCGACGCCTACGGCGCGACGGCCTGCCGGCTGTGGCTGCTGCTCCTCTCCGACCCGGGGATCCTCTACGGGACCAACCCCTCCACCCTGGCGGTGTTCCTCGACCGCCTCGAGCACGAGTGGGAGGGGAGCGTGGCGCTGGCGCGCGCGCACCTCGCGGGCGCGGAGCCGGCGCTCGCGCGCGCGGTCGTGCGGCGGATCGCGTCCCCGGGCTGGCAGGCTCGGCTGGCCCGCGCGGCCGAGGCCTCGCGCCGCCCGCCGCTCGAGGAGCTGCTGCCTGGCCTGCGCTGCTACTGCTGCTGGGACGGCGGCTACGTGGCCGCCTTCCTGGAGCGGGTCCACGCCGCGCTCCCCGCGCCGCGCTTCGCGCACGTGCCGATGTACTCCATGGCGACCGAGACCGTCGAGACGCAGACCTACTTCGGCGCCGACGGCCGCGCGCACTTCCTCCCCACCGTCCCGGGCGTCCTGTACGAGCTGTTGCCCGAGGGCGCCGAGGACGACCCCGCGGCGCTGCTCCCCACCCGCGCGCTCGAGCCGGGACGCTCCTACGCGCTGGTGGTCAGCGACGGCTACGGCCTGCGCCGCTACGCCACCGACGACCTGTTCGCCTGCGTGGAGCGGGTGCGGGGCCTCCCCGACCTGCGGTTCGTGCGCCGGCAGGGCCTGGCCTACTCCTTCACCGGCGAGAAGCTCACCGGCGAGCAGGTCGAGGCCGCGCTCGCGGCGCTGCGCGCCGAGGCGCCCGCCTTGCGCGCGCGGGGGGCCCAGCTCGCGCTGTTCCCCTCGCTCCCCGCCGCCCGCGGCGGGGCGCTCGCGGGCGAGCTCCCCCGCTATCGGCTGGCGCTGGCCTGGCCGGGCCAGCCCGACCCGAGCGTCGACCTCGCCCGGCTCGGCGCGGCGTTCGAGGCGCACCTCGCCGCCTGCAACGGCGAGTTCGCGGCCAAGCGCGAGAGCGGCCGGCTCGGCCCGACCGGCGCGGTCGCCGTGGCCTACGACGAGCTCGCCCGCCGGCTGGGCGGCGCTCCGCCGGGCGAGGGCGCGCGCCGCTGGGAGATGCAGTTCAAGCTGCTCCCGCTGTACGCGCGCACCTGGGAGGCCTGCGGGCTGGCCGAGCTGGAGGGCGTCGCGTGAACGCGTACCTCGGGCTGGAGGAGCGCTGCGTTCGGCTCGACCGGCGCCACACCCGCTACCGCTTCGACGAGGAGGCGGACATTCCGTGGCGCGACCTCGACGCCCCGGGCCTGCACTTCGGCGCGAGCTACCTGGCCGCGCTCGGGATCGACGAGGGCCTCCTCCCGCCGGCCGCCCAGGGCGCCTTCCAGCGCGCCATGGCCCTCGCCACCTGCGAGGCGTTCGGGCTGCTCGAGGGCTTGATCCTGCGCTTCTGCGAGGCGGAGCGCGCCGCCCTCGGGCCCTCCCGCAGCGTCGAGCTGCTGTGCGACGAGGAGCGCAAGCACATGCGGGTCTTCGCCCGCTACGGCGCGCACCTGCGCGCCCGCGACCCGGCCCTCGCCGCGCGCCTGGACGCCGCCTTCGCGCCCTCGGCCGCGCTGCTCGCGCGCCTCCACGCCCGCGAGGAGTACCCCTCGGCGCCGGCCTACCACTACATGTTCTGGATCAACACCGTGTTCTTCGAGGAGTACACGATCTGGCTCGACGCCTGCCTCGGCGAGGCCGAGGGCCTGCAGCCCGCCTGGGCCGCGCTCCACGCCACCCACCGCCAGGAGGAGGTGCAGCACGTCGCGACCGACGTGGCCCACCTCGACGCGCTCGACCTGTCCGACGCCGAGCGCCGGCAGCTCTCCAAGCTGTTCGTGCTGCGGCTCGAGGAGGGGTTCGACCGAATGTTCGGCGTGGAGGCGGCGCTGGCGGCCGCGGCCGGCGTCGCGCCCGAGGCGCTGCGCGCGCGCCGCCGCCTGCGCGCGCTGCCGCTGTTCGAGCTGCTGCTCCGCTCGCCCTTCTTCAAGCGCACCCGCCAGGCGGCCCCGTACCTGCTCGACCTCGCCGAGCGGCTCGGGCCGCGGGAGGCCGAGCCGCCCGCGGGCCCGCGCCGGCCCGCGCTCCTGCGCGGCGAGCCGCTCGGGCCGCTCCCCGACGCCACCCTCCCGGGCGCGCTCACGCGCGTGGCCGCGGCGCGGCCCGCCGCCGGGCTCGTCACGATCGACGAGCACGGGATCGAGCGGCGCGAGACCTACCCGGCGCTGCTCGCGCGCGCCCGCCGGCTGCTGGCGGGGCTGCGCCGCGAGGGGCTTGGGCGGGGCGATCGGGTGCTGCTGGTGCTGCCGCGCCCCGCCGAGTTCGTGGCCGCGTTCTGGGCCTGTCAGCTCGGCGGCCTGGTCCCCGCGCCGGCCGGTCTGTCCGTGCGGCGTCGCGCCGAGGAGGACCTCGGTCGGCTCGACGCGATCGCGCGGCGCTTGGGCGAGCCGCTGGTGCTCCTCGATTCGGCCCTGCTCGCCTCCGAGCGCACCCGCCTCCCGCGCGGGTGGCGGTCGCGGACGCTCGAGGACCTCGCTGGCGAGAAGGAGGCGGAGCCCGCCCCGGCCCGGCCGGACGACGTGGCGCTGGTGCAGTTCAGCTCGGGCAGCACCGGCGCGCCGCGCGGGGTCGTGCTCAGCCACGCCAACGTCCTCGCCAACATGCACGCCAGCCGGCTGCAGCTCGGGGTCGGCCCCGAGGATGTGGCGCTGAGCTGGATGCCGCTGCATCACGACATGGGCCTGGCCTACCACCTGACCGCGCTGGTGGCGGGCGCCGAGCAGGTCCTCATGGCGCCGCTCCGGTTCGCGCGCCGCCCGCTGGCCTGGCTCGAGGCCATGGACGCGCACCGCGCCACGATCAGCGCCTCGCCCAACTTCGGGCTGGCGCAGGCCCTGCGCCGGCTGCGCCCCCAGGCGGCGCGCGGGCTCGACCTCTCGCCCTTGCGCTGCGTCCTCGACGGCGCCGAGCCGGTCTCGCGGGCCCTGATCGAGCGGTTCGCCGACGCGCTCGCGCCGGCCGGCCTGCGGCGCGAGGCGCTCCGTCCGGCGTACGGCCTGGCCGAGGCCACGGTGGCCGTGACCTCGCTGCGCGCGGGCGCCCCGCTGCGCGAGCTGGTGCTCGACCGCGACCGGCTCGACGACCCCGCCGGCGTGCGCGAGGTCGCGCCGGGCGACCCGCGCGGGGCCGCGTTCGTGGGGGTCGGCACGCCGTTCCCCGGGGTCGAGCTGCGGGTCCGCGCCCGGGGCGCGGACGGCGCGCCCGGCCCCCTCGCGCCCGAGCGGGTGGTGGGCGAGGTCGAGCTGCGCGGCCCCAACGTGTCCCGCGGCTACCTCGACGACCCCGCCGCGACCGCCGCCGCGTTCACCGGCGACGGCTGGCTGCGCACCGGGGACCTCGGCCTGGTCGCCGAGGGCGAGCTGTTCGTGACCGGCCGGCTCAAGGACGTCCTGTTCGTGGGCGGGCGCAACTTCCACGCGCCCGACCTCGAGGCGCTCCTGGCCGACGTCCCGGGCGTGGCGCCCGAGCGGGTGGCGGTGGTCGGCTCGACCGACCCGGCCACCGGCCTGGAGCGCGTGGTCCCGTTCGTGCGCGTCCTGCCGCGCGCCGGCCGCCCCCGCGCCGAGGTCGTGAGCGAGGTCGCCGCGCGCCTGGGCGAGGCGCTCGCCTATCGGGTCGAGCAGGTGGTGTGCCTCCCCTCCGAGCTGTTCCCGCGCACCACCAGCGGCAAGCTCCAGCGCCACCGCCTGCGCCAGGCGTTCGAGGCGGGCGAGCTCGCGGCCTACGTGGTCGACACCCACGCCCGCGGGGAGAGCGGCCGCCTGGCGCGCGTGGCGCTCGAGCAGGCGCGCCCCGCGCCCGCTCCGCCGCCCGCCAACGCCTGGGTCGAGGGGGTCCGGCGCGCCTGGGCCGAGGCGCTCGAGCTCGCGCCCGAGGAGGTCCCGCTCGAGCGGAGCTTCTACGCGCTGGGCGGCGACTCGATCCGCGCGGTCGAGGTCCACACCCAGCTCGAGGAGCAGACCGGGCGCCTGCTCGACGCCACGCTGCTGCGCGAGCAGCGGAGCGTGCGCGAGACCGCGGCCCTGCTGCTCGAGCGGTTCGGGCCGCCGCGCGAGGCCTCACGCGCCGAGCGCGCGAGCGCGGCGGCGCCGGCCGCGCCCGGCGGGCGCGCCACCGGCGACGTGGCGATCGTGGCCATGGCGGCGCGCTTCCCGGGCGCGAGCACTCTGGAGGCGTTCTGGGCGCTGCTCCGCGAGGGGCGGGTCGTGACGGGCCCCGTGCCGGCCGATCGCTTCGACGTGGCCGCGGTCTACGACCCCGACCCGGCGGCCCCTGGCAAGACCGTGTGCCGCGCCGGGGGCTTCCTCGCGGGCGTGCGCGCGCTCGAGCCCGAGGCGTTCGGGCTGCGCGCGGCCGAGGCCCGCCACATGGACCCG
>CAZMSZ010000366.1:5307-7451 GCA_964569055.1 uncultured Planctomycetota bacterium
GCTCGAGCCCGAGGCGTTCGGGCTGCGCGCGGCCGAGGCCCGCCACATGGACCCGCAGCAGCGCCTGTTCCTCGAGGTCGCGGCCGACGCCCTCGGCGAGGCGGGGGTGCGCACCCGCCGGGTGGGCGTGTTCGCGGGCGCCGGGCACAACCAGTACTTCGGCCAGCAGGCGACCGACCTGTGCCGCCTCACGCCCGACAGCGGCCCCGCCAACCTCGCGAACATGGTGGCCGCGCGGGTGGCGGCGGTGCTCGGCCTGACCGGGCCGGCCCTGACCGTGAACGCGGCCTGCGCCACCTCGCTGGTCGCCGTGCACTACGCCTGCCGCGCGCTGCGCGCTGGTGAGTGCGAGGCGGCGGTCGCGGGCGGGGTCGAGCTGAACCTGACCCCGCTCCCGTTCGTGCTGTTCAGCCAGGCCGGCGTGCTCTCGCCCTCGGGCCGCTGCCGCCCGTTCTCGGCCGAGGCCGACGGGTTCGTGCCCGGCGAGGGCGCCGGCGCGGTGGTGCTCGTGCCGCTCGAGCGGGCGCTGGCCGAGGACTACCCGATCCTGGCGGTGATCAAGGGGAGCGCGGTCAACAACGACGGCGGCGCGCTGTCGGGCATGGCGCCCAACCCGGCCGGGCAGCGCGAGGTGCTGCGCGCGGCCTACCGCGCCGCGGGGCTGGCGCCGGCCACGGTGCAGTACGTCGAGGCGCACGGCACCGGCACTCCGATCGGCGACCCGGTCGAGGTGCGCGCCCTGGCGCAGGTGTTCGGCGAGGGCGTGGCCCGCGGCGCGGTCGCGATCGGCTCGCTCAAGGCGAACGTGGGACACCTCCTCAACGCGGCCGGCGTGGCCAGCCTGATCAAGGTGGTCCTCGCGCTGCGCGCCGGCGAGCTCCCGCCGGCCACCGGCTGCGAGCGCCCCGACCCCCGGATCCGGTTCGACGAGACCCCGTTCACGCCGCTCGCCGCTCCTCGCCCCTGGCCCGCGACGGGGCCGCGCCGCGCCGGGATCAACGCCTTCGGGATCGGGGGCACCAACTGCCACCTGATCGTGGAGGAGGCGCCGGCGCGCCCGCCCGCCCGCTCGACCCGCGACGCGCACCTCCTGTGCCTGGCGGCCCACGACGGCGAGGCCCTGCGGCGGGTCGCGGCCGACGTGGCGCGCGCGCTCGAGGCGACCCCGCCCGGCGGGCTCGGCCCCCTGGCCGCCGCGCTCGACGCGCGCGCCTGGCGCTTTGCGCGTCGGCGCGCGCTGGTGGCGCGCGACGTCGCCGAGGCGCGCGCGCTCCTGACCGAGGTCGCGGCGCCGGGCGAGACCGCGCGCGTCGCGCTCAGGCGCCCTCGTGCGCCGCGCCTCGCGTTCCTGCTCCCGGGCCCCGGCTCGCAGCACGCGGGCATGGCGCGCCACCTGCTCGACGAGCCGGCGTTCGCCGAGACGCTCGCCGCCTGCGACGCGGTGGTGGAGCCGCTCCTCGGCCGCTCGGTGCGCGCGCTGCTGCGCGCCGACGACCCGGCCGAGCTCGAGCCGATCGAGCGCTCGCAGCCGCTGGTGTTCGCCTGCTCGCTGGCGCTCGCCCGCTGGCTCGAGCGGCTGGGCGTGCGGCCCGACGCGGTGATCGGCCACAGCGCGGGCGAGTACGCCGCGGCGGTGCTCGCGGGCGCGCTCCCGCTCGAGGAGGCGGCGCGGCTGGTGACCCTGCGCGGGCTCCACATGAGCCGCACGCCGCCCGGCCGCATGGCGGCGGTGTTCGCGGGGGAGGAGGCGCTGCGCCCCGCCCTGGCGCGCCGAGGCGGGCGGGTCGGGGTGGCCGCGCTCAACGAGCCGGGGCAGGTGGTGGTCTCGGGCGCCGCGGACGAGGTCGAGGCGCTCCTCGCCGAGCTGGCCGCCGAGGGGATCGAGGCGCGCGTGCTCCCGATCGGCTGCGCGGCCCACTCCCCGCTCATGGTCGGCGCCCGCGCCGCGTTCGCGCCCGACGTGGCCGCGACGCGCACCGCGGCCCCCGCGCTGCCGTTCTACTCCACCCTGCTCGGCGCGCGGCTGGCCTCGTTCGACCGCGACTACTGGCTCGACCACCTGCGCGCGCCCGTCCGCTTCGCGAGCGCGGTGCGGGCCGCCCTGGCCGACGGGGTGGAGCACTTCGTCGACCTCGGCGGGAGCG
>CAZMSZ010000367.1:0-7418 GCA_964569055.1 uncultured Planctomycetota bacterium
CGGTCTTGCGGTCGCCGATGATCAGCTCGCGCTGGCCGCGGCCGATCGGGATCATGGCGTCGATCGCCTTGAGCCCGGTCTGGAGCGGCTCGGTCACCGGCTGGCGGCCCGCGATCCCCGGCGCGATGATCTCGAGCGGCAGGGTGTGGCTGGTGTGGATCGGGCCCTTGTCGTCGAGCGGCTCGCCCAGCGGGTTGACCACGCGGCCGACCATCTCGGGGCCGACCGGCACCGACATCACCTTGCCGGTGCGCTTGACGGTGTCGCCCTCGCGCAGCTTCTTGTAGTCGCCGAGGAGCACGGCGCCCACCGAGGCCTCCTCGAGGTTGAGCACCAGGCCCTGCACCCCCTGGGGGAAGTCGAGCAGCTCGCCGGCCATGGCGTTCTTCAGCCCGTAGATGCGGGCGATGCCGTCGCCGACCTCGAGGATCGAGCCGACCTCGTCCAGCTCGAGGTCGCGGCCGTAGTCCTCGATCTCCTTCTTGAGGACCGAAGAGATCTCGTCAGCCTTAATCTTCATAGTAGTCCCCGCTCCGGAACCGGGTCGCCGCCAGGCGATCGCCGATGGTCCTCAGGCGCGTTCGCAGTGAGCCGTCGGTCCGCGAGTCACCGACCCGCAGCACCAGCCCCCCGAGGAGCCTGGGGTCGACCCGCTCCTCGAGGACGATCTCCTTGTCGTACTTCCGCTTGAGCGTCCTGGTCAGCCGGTCGCGCTGGCTCCCCTCCAGGGGGACCGCCGACTCGACCTTGACGACCAGCTCGCCCATGCGCTCGTGGTAGCCCGCCACGAACGCCTCGATGATCGCGGGCAGCGCGGTCTGCCGGCGCTTGTCGATCACGATCAGGAGGAAGTGCAGCGTCGGGTCGCTGACCCGCTTGCCGAACACCTTGCGGACCACGTCCTTCTTGACCTGCTGGCGGATGTTCGGCGTCCCCAGGAAGGCCGCGAAGCTCGCGTCCTGCTCCAGGATCCGCCGGAACTCGCGCAGCTCGGCCAGCACCTCCGCGTGGACCCCCTTCTGGAAGGCGAGGTCCAACAGCGCGTTGGCGTAGACGTGCGCCAGGCTCTCCTCGTTCGCGCCCACTCGCTCAGCTCCGCTCGTACGCCGCCACGACCTCGTCCACGACCGCCTTGTGCTTCTTGGCGTCGACCTCGGCCGCGATCACCTTCTCGGCGATCGCCATGGCCAGGGTCACCGACGTCTGCTTCAGCTCGGCGAGCGCCTTGGTCTTGGCGAGCGTGATGTCCCGCTCGGCGCGAGCCCGGATCTCGGCGGCCTCCTGGTTGGCCCGAGCCTGGGCCTCCTGGATGATCCGCCGCTTGTCCGCCTCGCCCTCGTTGATGATCGCCTGGGCCTCCTGGCGGACCTTCTCGAGCTGCTCCTCGTAGCGGGCCTTGACCTCGGCCGCCTCGCGCTTGAGCGCCTCGGCGGACGCGATCGAGCCGCCGATCGCCTCTTCACGGGCGTCGAGCGCCTGGAGCACGGGCCCCCAGGCCGTCTTGTAGAGCAGCAGGGCCACCAGGGCGAACACGATCCCGGTCCAGAACACGAGCCCGAACCCGTGCGGGTCCAGGTACCAGGCGGGATGGTCGCCGCCCTCGGCGGCCAACAAGATGAGGTTCATGCGCTAGAGCCCCCTCGCGGTTCTTCGAGCGAGATGAGGACCCGAGTTACATCTTGGTCCAGGTGAGGAACGCGACGACGACGCCGAACAGGGCCACGCCCTCGATCAGCGCGGCGGTGAGGATCATGGCGGCGCGGATGTCGCCCGAGGCCGAGGGCTGACGCGCGATCGACTCGACCGCCGAGCCGCCGATCCGACCGATGCCGAAGCCGGCGCCGAGGGCCGCCAGGCCCGCGCCGACCGCGCCCAGACCGACCGCAATCCCGGTGTCCGCAGCGTTCTGAGCCAGCATGAGGATGTCCATCTCGATCTCCTTGCGAGCCGGCTGTCCCCGCCGGCCAGAGCTGAAAGGGGTGACCAGTCTAGTGCGGGTGCAGCGCCCCGCCCAGGAACACGGCCACGAGGAAGGTGAACACGTACGCCTGGAGGAAGGCGACGAAGATCTCCAGGCAGAAGACGGCGATACCGCCCAGCACGGTGATCGGCGCCAGCGCCAGGCCGAACATGAACACGAAGCCGAGGAACGCGTAGAGCACCGCGTGTCCGCCGGTCATGTTGGCCCAGAGTCGCACCATGAGCGCGGCGGGCTTGACGAGGTGGCCCGCGACCTCCAGCACGAAGATCAGCGGGAGCAGGGCGACCGGGATCCCGGACGGCACGATGTGCCGGATGTAGGGCACCAGGCCCTGCGCGCGGATCCCCAGGCCGTGGTACCAGCAGAAGGCGATCGCGGCGAGCGTGCCCGTGACCGTGACCTGGCCGGTGGGGGTGACGGTCCCGAACCACATCCACTGCGTCTCGCCGTGGTGCGCCACGGGGACCTTGAAGGGCAGGGGGACCAGGCCGAGCAGGTTGCAGTAGAGGACGAAGAAGAAGAACGTCCAGATCACCGGCAGGAAGCGGTCGCCCTCCTTGCCGAGGAACGGGCGCGCGACCTCGTCGCGCAGGAACAGGAGGATCGCCTCGAGCGCGTTGACGAGGCGCCCCTTGGGCGCCACGCTGGCGCGGACCGCCGCGCCGAACGGCACGAACGTGAGCGCGAGCAGGATCGCCACGATGAACAGCGCGAGCACGTGCTTGCTCACGCCGAGGTGACCCAGGCCCGCGATCGCCTCGACCGCGGTCAGGTGGTCGCTGATCCAGTTGGCGAGGGGGAGCGTCATGCCCTCGGTGACCCCGTCTGGACGCGGGCGGCTGGCCACGAGGGGCGGGCCGCTGCGTCAGGTCTTGGTGTCTCGGTCGTCGTCCCGAACGTCGCGAGGCCGGTCGCTCGATCCACCGCCACCCTGGTCGGCGCCTGACTTCGGCTTCGTGTACACCTCCCGCAGGAGGTAGTAGAAGCCGCCGGCGAAGCCCAGCAGCACCCCGAGGAGGGTGAACAGCGGGGACACGCCCAGCCACGCGTCGACCTTCAGGCCGAGGTAGATCGAGCCCGCGAGGAAGAGCGTGAACGTGATCCCGAGGTGCGAGTAGGCGAACAGCGCATTCGCGTCGCGCATCCTCACGTCGGGCGTCCAGGCTCGGCCAAGCGGGCAGGGATTGGAGCATGGGGGGTACGCCATGTCAACGCCCGCGACACGGCGCCCAGCGGCGTAAAGCCTGGCCGCGGCGGGGGTGCGACCTTTCGCCGCAGGGGCCGGTCGGGCCGGCTCACTCGTCGATGTGCTCGGGCAAGATCTCGAGCGAATAGTGGAGCTCGGCGCTCGACAGCTCCCACTCCCCGATCGGGGTGCCCCCCTCGTCGAGCCGCCGGTCGACCCCGAGCGCCTCGTGGAACCACTTCTCGGCCCCCTTCTTGCGCGCCGCGAAGTCGACCCGGCAACCCTCCCACTCCGAGCTGGCGCGCGCGCTGGTCGCGTAGACCAGCCCCTGCTGCGGGAACTTGGCGAAGCCCTCGGGCCACAGCTCCTGCGCGGTCTGGGCGGCCGCGGGCCCGGCCCACAGCAGCGGTGACAGGAAGCCGGCGACGGCGACCAGGCGCGTGACCCTCATGGTGACCCCTCCCGTGGACCGTCACCGTAGCCGTGCCGCCGGACCACGGCAACGGGGTGGCAACGGGCGCCGGGAGGGCCAGACATCCGGCGGCGCGCCAGCTATGCTGCCGGGCGCGGCGAGGCGCCGCGGGGGACCGTGATCGAGACGCGCTACCTCACGAAGGTCTACAAGGACCTCGTGGCCCTCGACAAGCTCAACCTGACCATCGACCAGGGCGACATCTTCGGGTTCATAGGCCCCAACGGCGCCGGCAAGACGACCACGATCAAGATCCTCGCCACTCTGCTCCGGCCCACCAGCGGGCAGGCGTTCGTGTGCGGCTACTCGGTCAACGGGCAGGCCAAGCACATCCGGCGCAAGATCGGCTACGTCCCCGACGAGTTCGGCGTCTACGAGGACATGACGGTCAACGAGTACCTCGAGTTCTTCGCGGCGCTCTACACGATCGGCGGCAAGGAGCGGGCGCGGGTGATCCGCGACGTGCTCGAGCTGACCGACCTCTCCTACAAGGAGGAGGCGCAGGTCGACAGCCTCTCGCGCGGCATGCGCCAGCGTCTCGCGCTGGCGCGGGTGCTCCTGCACGACCCCGACGTGCTCCTGCTCGACGAGCCCGCCAGCGGCCTCGACCCGCGCGCGCGGATCGAGATCCGCGAGCTCCTCAAGGAGCTGCGCAACATGGGCAAGACGATCCTGATCTCCAGCCACATCCTCAGCGAGCTGCACGAGCTGTGCAACGCGGTCGGGATCATCGAGCGCGGCAAGCTGCTCTACTCGGGCTCGCTGCAGGAGATGCTCAAGCAGGTCCGCAGCCGCGACGTGGTGCAGGTGCAGGTGCGCGAGGGGCCCGAGCAGGCGGCCGCGGCGCTGCGCGACCACGAGCTGGTCATGCGCGCGGACGTCCTCAGCGACGACGGCTTCATCGAGGTGCAGATCGCCGAGTCGGCCGAGGACCACACCTTCGTGCCGCACCTGCTGTTCGAGCGCGGCTTCCGGATCGTGACCGTCCGCGAGGAGGAGATCGACCTCGAGGACGCCTTCATGAAGGTGACCAAGGGGCACGTGGCGTGAGGGTCGCGGGCGCGCCGGTCTTCTTCCGCGAGATCCTCGCGCACGCCCGCCGTCCCCGCACCTACGTGTTCCAGACCGCCTTCCTGGGGATCCTGGTCCTGTGCCTGATCCCGCTGTGGCCGGCCACGGGAGGCGGCCAGAGCGACGCCGACATCGTCGACACCGGACGCTGGATCTTCACGTGGGGCGGCTACCTGCAGGTGGTCCTGCTCGCGCTGCTCGTGCCGGCCACCACCGCCAACGCGATCACGCAGGAGAAGCAGAAGAACACGCTCGACGTGCTGCTCCTCACCGGCGCGGGGCCGTTCGCGATCGTGTGGGGCAAGTTCTTCTCCCGCGTGTTCAACCTCACGTTCCTGCTGTTCTTGACCGTGCCGCTCCTGTTCGCGCTCCTGACCCTGGGCGGTGTGGCGGGCAGCTCGATCCTGATCGAGTTCGCGGTGCTGGCGAGCTTCGTGGTGCTCGGCGCGGGGCTCGGGGTCTTCCTGTCCACGATCCTCCCCAAGCCGACCGGCGTGGTGATCGCGGGCTACGTGCTGATGGCCGGCTACCTCGCCGCCCCGCTCGCCCTCGAGGCGCTCGGGGTGCTCCGGCCGCTGACGGCCGGCGCGCTCCCCCTCGGCGCGGCCACGCTGAGCCCGCTCCACGACCTGATCTACGTGTTCCAGCCCTCGTGGTTCGTGGCTGGGCAGTCGTTCCCCGAGTCGTGGTGGATCTGCCCGCTGTGGAACGTGGCCCTCGGCGTGGTGCTGGTGTTCGTGGCCGGGCTGCTCCTGCCGTACGCCCGCGCGTTCGAGCGGCTGTTCAGCGTCAGGCGGCTGCTCGAGGCGTTCGACCGGCTGACCTACGACCTGCTCCACCCGCGCCAGTTCCTGGCCAAGGTCGGCGAGGACCGCAAGCGACTCCCCGTCCACGGGCTGTTCCTGCTCGCGCTCGTGGCGATCATCGCCGCCCGCGGGCTCGACTTCTTCGACGCGAGCGCGCTCGGGGTGCCCCGGCGCGGCAGGTTCTGGGGGGCGACCGCCGGCTACCTCGCCGTGTGGCTGTTCGCCTACCAGACCTCCCTGCTCGCCCGCCGTCCCCTGGTGGCGAGCGCGGTCGGGCTCGCGATCGTGGCGGTCGGCTACGCCTGGATGCCGCTCGCGGCGGCGGTCGCGCTGATCCCGTTCCTGATCGTCGTGAAGTTCATCGCGCCCGACCTCGAGGTCGCCCGGGCCGAGCAGACCGCCGTCGAGCGCCCCGGCCCCGTCGGCGAGCGGAACCCGATCTACTGGAAGGAGACCTCGATCAACACCGTCGGCCGGTTCCGCACCTGGTGGCGCGTCAACCTGCTGATGCTCGTGCTGATGGTGGCGGGCTACGCGGTGTTCCTGCCGCAGCTCTCGACGATCGAGTTCCACAAGTACGCCGTCGCCACGATCGCCGGCCTGATCGTGCTCCTCTCCACCGTGATCGCCGCGACCACCGTCTCGCAGGAGCGCGAGGACGGCTCGCTCGTCCTGCTGGCGACCACTCCGGTGGAGTGCCCGACCTACGTCAAGGGGAAGGTGCTCGGGATCGCGCGGAACATCGTGTTCCTGGTGGCGCTCCCGTTCCTGCACGTGGTCCTGTTCGTGGCCATGGGCGTGATCCACCCGGTCAGCGTGTTCTTCCTGGCGGTGTCGATCCCGATCGCCGTGATCAGCTCGATCGTGCAGGCCGTGTTCGTGTCGCTGCTGTTCCCCACCACCTTGCGCGCGATCATGGCCGCGGTGGTGGTCGTGATCGTGGGCGCCACGCTCCCCGCGGTGTGCTGCCTGCCGACCTTCAACCTCCCCGTCGCCTGCTACTACATGGTCGAGCCCGTGGCCGGCCTCGGCTCGGGGCTGGGCGTCACCTCGCAGGGCAGCTACCTGACCGCCATGGCGCTGGCGCTCGTGTTCTCGGCGGGCACGCAGATCGGGTACATCGTGGTGGTCTACTCGCTGATCCGGAGCGGGTTCGACCGCTACATCGGGCGCGCGGCGTAGGGCTCGGGCGGGGAGACCGCCAAGGGAAGAGCTGTCGCTCTACGGCCACTCCTCGGCGGACCATCGACCGCCAAGGGAAGAGCTGTCGCTCTACGGCCACTCCTCGGCGGAGCATCGACCGCCAAGGGAAGAGCTGTCGCTCTACGGCCACTCCTCGGCGAAAGCAGCGACCGCCAAGGGAAGAGCTGTCGCCCGTACGGCCACTCCTCGGCGGAAGAATTGACCGCCAAGGACGCCAAGGACGCCAAGGGAAGAGCTGTCGCCCGTACGGCCACTCCTCGGCGGAAGCAGCGATCGCCAAGGGAGGAGCTGTCGCTCGCACGGTCACTCCTCGGCAGAAGAATTGACCGCCAAGGACGCCAAGGACGCCAAGGGAAGAGCTGTCGCCCGTACGGGCACTCCTCGGCGGAAGAATCGACCGCCAAGGACGCCAAGGAAGAGCTGTCGCTCGGACGCGCACTCGTCGGCGGAAGCAGCGATCGGCAGAGCTGTCGCTCGCACGGTCACTCCTCGGCGGAAGAATCGACGCCAGTGCTGTTGCGGGCTCGGTCGGGTCCCTTCCGAATCTCGGAATGGCGTTCGGCTTCGTTTCATGCTGGGACGCAAACTGGCGCCGTAACTCGCTGTGCGGGCAGGGCCTCTGCCGTCGGCCCGAGGCGTGCACAGGGAGTGTGCAACCACAGGAGAGCCCCTGCCATGAAACCGATCGCGTCCCTCGTT
>CAZMSZ010000368.1:0-7413 GCA_964569055.1 uncultured Planctomycetota bacterium
GGATGCCGATCTGACAGCCTCCGCCATTCCAAGCGACTTGCGCGGAGGTGCACTACTCTAGCCCTGGTTGAGGAGCATCAGCTCCGCGGGCTCCGGTTCGAGGTAGCGCTGCTCGGCGAGCCAGCTCACTTCGTAGCGCCGGACCAGGTGACGGAGCAGCGTGATCGGGACGAGCCGCGGCACCCGGCCGCGGCGGTAGTCCTCGATCAGGCCGGCCAGCTCGCGTCGCTCCTGCGGGTCGGCGTGATCGCGCAGGTGCCCCGCCGCGTGCTGGAGCGCGTCCACGTGCCGCCCGCGGGTGGCGCCGCGCTCGAGGGCGCTCATGTAGCCGTCGAAGTAGTCGCGCGCGACCTCCGCGCGCGGGCGGCCCTTGGCGGCGGCCACCAGCGCGCCCAGGCGGCGGTAGCGGGCGGGGTCGTGGGCGAGGAGCAGCAGCTTCTCGGCGGTGTGGAACCGCACCAGCGCGTTCACGCTCCAACGCCCGGCGAACAGCGCGCGCACGCGGCGGTAGCCGAACAGCCGGACCACGAACCGCTCGCGCAGGGCCGGGTCGTGCAGCCGCCCCTCCTCCTCGACCGGCAAGTGAGGGAAGCGCGCCAGGAGGACGCGCGCGAAGGCGCCGACCCCGCGGCGCGAGGGGGCGCCGCCGGTGCCGTACAGGCGGACGCGCTCCATGCCGCAGCTCGGGCTGTCCTTCTTGAGCAGGTAGCCCGAGAGGCCCGCGCGCTCCAGCTCGCGGCAGCGCGTCTCGGCCAGGCGCGCCATGCCGGCCGTCAGGTCGCGTCCGCTCCCGGGCGCCACGAGGTGCACCGCCTCGCCCCGTCGCTCCAGCCGGATCGGCTCGCGCGGCACCCCCAGGCCCAGCTCCGCCTCGGGGCAGAACGGGACGTACTCCACGAACGGCCCGAGCAGGTCCACCACGAACGGGTCGCGCTTGTGCCCGCCGTCGTAGCGCACGCGCTCGCCCAGCAGGCAGGCCGAGACGCCCACCCGCGGGGGCGCCTCGGCCGGCTCGCTCACCGCGGGGAGCCGCCTCACCGCGGCCTCACGTCGGGTGCCATGCTTCGAGGATACGCGCGCGCCGCCGCGCCCGCGCGACGGGGGCGGCTCAGCGCGCGGCCACCGCGGGGGCCGCGCGCAGCACGTAGGTGGTCTGGTCCCAGCGGAGCGAGACCTGCTCGACGCGGGCGAGGTCGGGGAAGGCGGCGAGGAACGCCTCGAGCTCGGCGCGCTTGACGGCGCCGGCGCGGTGGGGGCGCTCGCTCGTCCCGGCGCGGCCCCAGGCGACGGAGGTGCCGCCGACGAGCGTGAGGGTGACCTCGCTCGCCAAAGGGTCCTGCGCGCCGCCGAGGTTGCCGACGTCGATCGCCTCGACCCGCGCGGCGAGGGGGCCGAGGTCCTCGAGCACGCGCACCGCCGCGGCGAGCGCGCGCTGGCGGGCCAAGGCGCGCGAGGCCGCGGGGACGCCGGACAGCAGCGGGAGCAGCGCCGGCTGCGCGCCGTAGCTGGCCGGGATCAGCGCGCCGTCGTGGGTGAGCAGGGCGTCGCCCACCCGCGCGATCGGCCGGCGGGTGCGGACGCGGAACCGGAGGCGCGCGGGCGCCTCGAGGCGGACCTCGTCGACCGCCTCGACCCAGGGGAGCTCGCGCAGGCTGGCCGCGAGGAACGGCACCAGGCGCCGATCGAAGGCGTGCGCCTCCACGGGGAGCGGCAGGCGGGCCACGTCGCGGCGCGCCGCCTCGGACAGCCCGGCAGGAGGCGCCGGGCACTGGAGCTGGGCCGCGCCGAGCGCGAACTGCGGCCAGGCTTCGACCCGCTGGCGGACGGCGTGCGAGGCGCCGGCGACCGCGCCGGCCAGCACCGCCAGCGCGGCCAGGCGGCGGACCTCGGGCACCGCGCTCACGCGCCGCGCCGCGCGGGCGAGGCCGGCCGCGGCCCAGGCCACCCCGGCGGCGACTCCGCGCGCGCCGCGGGTCGCCGCGCTCCCGGCCAGGCGCGCGCCTTGGCCGAACGTGCCCGCCCCGGCGGCGAGGCTGCTCGCGGCCGAGGAGGCGCGGGGGCGGGCGGGTGCGCGCCGGCGGCGGGGCTGCGGGGCGCGCGCGGCGGGCTCGGCCCCGGCGGCGGTCGTGCGCTGGGAGGGACGGCGGGCCACGGTTACCTCACGACCCCCCGGATCGCGAGCCGGCACAGGCGCTCGCACAGCGCGTCGAACGGGAGGTCGATCGCCGCGGCCGCCTTGGGGAGGAGGCTGGTGGGCGTGAGGCCCGGGATCGTGTTGACCTCCAGGATCGCGAGGCGGTCGGCGCGCGGGTCGTAGCGCAGGTCGGTGCGCGAGAAGTCCTCGCAGCCGAGCACCTCGTGCGCCGTGAGCGCGGCCTCCTGCGCGCGCGCCCGCACCGCGGCCGGGACGGCCGGCGAGTCGACGCGGTAGCGGGTCCCGGTGCTCTTGTCGTACTTGGCCTGGTAGTCGAAGAACGTGCGCTCCGCCACCGCCTCGACCACCGGCAGCGCGCGCCCGTCGAGCACCCCGCAGGTCAGCTCGTGCCCGGGAATGAACTCCTCGATCATGAGGTCCTGCCGGAAGCGGGCCCCCTCCTCGAGCGCGCGCCGGAGCTGCGCGCCGTCGGCGCACAGGGTCACGCCCACGCTCGAGCCCATGCGCACCGGCTTGACCACCACCTTGCCCGGCGGGGTCATGCGCACCGCGTGGCGAATCGCCCGCTCGCCGAAGGGGAACTCCACGATCCGGTGCGCGGCGAGCGGCAGCCCCGCGCGCGCCAGGAGCCGCTTGGCGCGGGCCTTGTCGTAGGCGCGCGCGCTCGCCTCGGGCCCCGAGCCGGTGTAGGGGACCTTCAGGCGCGCCAGCAGGTGCTGCACCGTGCCGTCCTCGCCGAACTCCCCGTGGAGCGCGACGAACGCGAGGTCGATCCCGCTCGGGAGCGCCGCGGCCAGCTCGCGCTCGGTGCTCGAGGCGAGCAGGCAGCGGTGCACGGTGTGCCCGCGCCGCTCGAGGGCGTCGGCCACCTCGCGGCCCGACACGAGCGACACCTCGCGCTCGTGCCCGACGCCGCCCATGAGGACGGCGATCTTCAGGGCGCGACCCGGGTGGGGCGAGGGGGTCAGGGGGCGGCGGCGACGCTTGGCGGTGCTGAGCACGGGATCTCCTCCTAGGCGACGAGCCGCAGCTCGGTCTCGAGCGCGATCCCGCGGGCGGCGAGCACGCGGGCGCGGACCTCCTCGAGCAGCGCGACGATCTCGGCGGGCGAGGCGCCGCCTTCGTTGACGATGAAGTTGGCGTGGACGGGCGAGACGCGGGCCCCGCCCCGGCGCAGCCCCTTGAGGCCGAGCCCGTCGATCAGCCGGCCCGCGCTCTCGCCGGGCGGGTTGCGGAACACGCACCCGGCGCTGCGGGCCTCGAGCGGCTGGGTGCGCGCCTTCTTGGCGCTGGCCTCCAGGCGCTGGCGCCGGAGGCGGGCGCGGTCGTCGGGGCGCAGGGCGAGGTCGACCGTCAGGACCAGGCAGCCCTCGAGCTCCGAGCCGCGGTAGCGCAGCCCGAGCTGGTCGCCGCGGCGCCAGCGCACGGTCCCGTCGCGCTCGACCACCCGGGCCCGCGCCACCAGCGCGCCGACCGAGCCGCCGTCCGGAGGGCCGCCGGCGTTGCCGAACACCGCTCCGCCCACGGTCCCCGGGATCCCAGCGAACGCCTCCAGCCCGCCCAGGCCGTGCTTCTCGGCCAGGCGGATCAGCCCGGGCAGGCTGGCGCCCGCGGCGGTGCGCACCGTGCTCCCCAGCGCGCGCGCCTCGCGCAGGCGCCGGGTCAGGAGCACGGCGCCGTCGTGGCGCTCGCTCGCGAACAGGGTGTTGGACCCGCCGCCGAGCGGGACCACCGGCACGCCACAGCGGCGCAGGGCGCGCAGCGCGTGGATCGCCTCCTCCTCGTCGCGCGGGGTGACCAGGAACCGGGCGGACCCGCCCGCCTTGAACGTGCAGTGGGGGCCGAGCGGGGCGTCGCGCAGCAGCGCGGGCCCGAGCGCCGCCTCGAGCCGCTCGGAGAGCGCCTCGGGGAGGAGGAGCGTCGGCGCCCGCCGCGGCGCCGCGACCTCGCGCTCCGCGAGGACGCGGGCGACCTCGTGGGCCACGCCGCTGACCTTGCCGGCCCCGAGGAACAGCGCCACGTCGCCCGCCCCGAGCAGCGCCGGCGCCGCCTGGGCCAGCTCGCTCAAGGTGCCGACGTGGGTCGCCTCGCTGCGCGGCTCGCGCGCGCGGACCGCCTGGGCGAGGGTGGTCGCCGACACGGCGCGAATGTCCTCGGGGCGGTCGCGGCAAATGAACACGTCCGCCAGGAGCACCCGGTCGGCGTCCGACAGCGCCTTCACGAACCCGTCCCACAGCTCGCGCGTGCGGCTGGCCTGGTGGGGCTCGAAGCACACCACCACCCGGCGCTCGGGCCAGCGGGCGCGCGCCGCGCCGATCACGGCCGCGACGGCGGTCGGGTGGTGCGCGTAGTCGTCGACGACCACGCAGTCCCCCGCGTGCAGCACCTCGAACCGGCGCCGCACCCCGCGAAACCCGCTCACCGCGGCCGCCGCCTCGGCCGCCGGCACGCCCGAGGCCACGGCGGCCGCGATCGCCGCCAGGGCGTTGGCCGCGTTGTGCGCGCCCGGGACCGCGAGGCGCACCGGCGCGACCGGCTCGCCCCGCACCCGGAGCGTGAACCGCGCCAGCCCGCCCTCCACCGTCAGGGCGCCCGCGGCGAAGGTGGCGGCCGGGTCGACCAGCGACACCGTCTCGACCGCGAGGTCGGGGCGCAGCCCCGCCGCGGTGCGCGCCACCTCGCAGGCGGCCGGCGAGTCGGCCGACACGATCAGCGTCCCGCCCGGGCGGATCCGGCTGGCGAAGCCCGCGAACGCCAGCACGATCTCCTCGAGCCCGCCCGGGTAGCAGTCGAGGTGGTCCTCCTCCACGTTGAGGATCACGGCCACCGCGGGCGTGTACTGGCGGAAGGAGTGGTCGTACTCGCAGGCCTCGAACACCAGCTCGGGCCCGGCCCCCAGCGCGGCCGGGGCGGGGAGGTCCTGCGGGTCGCCCCCCACGACCCACGAGGGCTCGCGCCCGCAGGCGCGCAGCACGTGGGCGGTCAGCGCGGTAGTGGTCGTCTTGCCGTGGGTCCCGGCGATCGCCACCCCGCGCCGCGCGGCGACTAGCGCGCCCAGGGCCTCGGCGTACTTCACCACCGGGACCCCGCGCCGCAGCGCCGCGATCCGCTCGGGGTGGTCGGCGGGCAGGGCCGCGGTCGCGATCACCAGGTCGGGGGCCGGCCCCTCGTCGCCGTCGGCCGCCCCGATCCGGACCGCGATCCCCTCGGCCTCCAGCGCGTCGGTCCGGCTGGAGCGCGCCGCGTCCGACCCCGAGACCGCATGCCCGAGCGCCGCCAAGAGCCGCGCCAACCCCGACAGCCCAGTCCCGCCGATCCCGGCGCACGACACCGCGAGCGGAGCCCCCCCGGCGGGCCGGGCCATGCGCTCGAGCAACGCCCGCCGCGCGTCCGTGGCCTCGACCGTGGAGCCCATCACCACCTCCGACCGCGCCATCCCCAGCGGGGTCCGGGGTGTCTATCGGCATCGGGAGGGGGGGAGCGTTAGGGGGGAGCGAAGGTCGTTGCGGCGCGCTCCCCGTTCGGGAACGGGCCCAAGACAACACGGAATATCAACAGGGAATATCAATTGGAAGTGCCAGACCAGACTCAGGAACCTCCTGCTCGCTCCTCCAGCCGCTCCAGGGCCCAGCGGGCGTGCTCGGCCACCGTGGGGTTCTCGTGGGCGGCGAGCTCTTCGAGGAGGGGGCGGTGGCGGGCGGTGCCGGCGTTGCCGAGGGCGGTGGCGAGGTTGCGCAGGAAGGCGCGCTTGCCGGGGCGGTACCAGGGGGTCTCGCGGGCGAGGGACTTGAAGCCGCTCAGGACCTTGCGGGTCAGCTCCTCGAGGGGTGGGTCGACGCGGGCGGGGTCGGGGGCGAGCTCGGGGTCGCCGGGTGGCGCGAACTTGTGGTTCCAGGGGCAGACCGCCTGGCAAATGTCGCAGCCGAACACGTGCGCGCCCGTCTGCTCGCGCAGCGGCTCGGGCCAGGGGCCGCGCTCCTCGATCGTGAGGTAGCTGATGCAGCGCGTGGCGTCGAGGTCGTGGGGCGCGGCGAAGGCCTGGGTGGGGCAGGCCTCCAGGCACAGGGTGCAGCTCCCGCAGGACACCGTCGGGTCGAGGGGCTCGTCGCGCGGGAGCGCGCGGTCGATCACCAGGCCGCCCAAGAAGAAGTACGAGCCGCGGCGGGGGTGGATCAGCTGCGTGTTCTTGCCGACGAAGCCCAGGCCGGCTGCGCGGGCGTAGGCCCGCTCGAGCAGCGGGGTCGTGTCGCAGAACCGGCGCGCCTGCGCGCCTGGGAGCAGGCGCTGCACGAGCTGCTCGAGCAGCGTCAGCCGCCCCGAGAGCACACGGTGGTAGTCGTAGGGCGCCTGCGCGTAGCGAGACACCACCCCGCGACCGGGCTCGGCGGCGGTCGTCGTGCGCTCGAGCTCGGGGGGGTAGACCAGCGCCACCATCAGCACCGCCTCGGCGCCGGGCAGCGCCGAGCGCGCGTCGCACCGCTCCTCGGGGGCGCTGGCCAGGTAGCTCATGACCCCGTGGCGCCCGGCGGCGAGCCACCCGAGCAAGCGCTCGCGTTCGCGCGGGTCGAGCGTCGCGGGCGCGATCCCGACCGGGTCGAAGCCCAGCTCGCGCGCCGCCGCCTTGAGCCGCCGCGCCGCCTCGGCCGGTGAGGCCGCCGGCCCGCCGGGGTCGAGCAGGCTCCAGGCGCGCGAAGGAGGAGTGCGCTGGGGCATGGCGCCATTGTTCCACGCGCGTGGGGAGCCAGGCCGCTGGGGGCTCGGCCGAGGAGCATGGGCGCCGCGCGGCCGCTAGCATGCGAGGTGCATGGCGCCTCACGACGAGCACGACACGGCCCTGGCGCGGCTGTTGCACGAGCAGCAGCGGCTCCCGCTCCCCCTGCTGCAGGAGCTGCTCGGCGAGGTCCGCCGGGGGCGCGCGGCGGGGGCGGGGGTCTCGCTGGCGCAGCTCGTGGTGGCGCGCGGGCTGTTGCCGGCGGCGGTGGTCGAGGCGAGCCAGGCCGCGGCGGCTCGCCCGGTCGCTCCGCTCGCGGGCCGCGTGCCGGCGCAGCTCGGGCCGTACCGGCTGCTGCGCCGCCTGGGGGCGGGCGGCATGGGCGCGGTCTACGAGGCGGAGCACACCGCGACCGGCGCGCGCCACGCGCTCAAGCTGCTGGAGCAGGGCGCGGGCGCCGACCTCCAGGAGCGCTTCTTGCGCGAGGCGCGCGCCATGGCGGCGGTCGACGCGCACCCCCACGTGGCGCGGATCCACGCCAGCGGCG
>CAZMSZ010000369.1:0-1377 GCA_964569055.1 uncultured Planctomycetota bacterium
CCCTCCCGCGGCGCGAAGAAGGCGCGCACCTCGTCGGCGCGCGCCAGCACGTCCGCGCGCCCGAGCGCGATCAGCCGCTCGGCGTAGCCGCGGTCGAACAGGAGGTACGAGGCCCAGTCGGCGTCGCGCCCCTCGCGATCGGCCTCGGCCGCGCCGAGCAGCAGCCGGTCGAGCAGGCGCAGCCGCCCGGCCGCGCGCAGGGCGCGCAGCTCCTCGGTGGCGTGCTTGCCGAGGTCCTCGCTCGGGCGGAGCACGAGCGTGTCGAGGCGCTGGTAGTGGACGCCGCGCGTGCTGCGCAGGACCCCGCGCACCTCCTCGAGCGCGCTCTCGCTGAGCGACTCCTCCAGCACGTCGATCAGGGCGTTGGTCCGCTCGAGCACGTGCAGGTCGTAGAACACCGGGTCGAGGAACAGCGCGTTGAGCAGCTTGCCGCCCAGGAAGAACGGGCTGGGGTAGCGCTCGACGCCGGCCTCCGAGCGGGTCTCGACCGACTGGGGTGCGGCGAGGTCGTCGGGCGAGCCGTCGCCCGCCTCGGCGCGGTAGCCGAGCGCGACCACCACCAGCCGCTGCGCCCCCGCGCGGATCGGGGGCGCGAGCGGGGTGTTGAAGCGGATCCCGCCGTCGCAGTAGTAGCTCCCGCCCACGCGACGGGCCGGGAACACGAACGGGATCGCCGCCGAGGCGAGCACGTGGGCGGCGCTGATCCGCTCGCGCCGCCACGTCCTCCGGGGGTCGTGGCTGGGGCGGAACGTCACGCCCGGGGCGAGGTGGGTGAAGATCGTGGTGCAGCCGCTCCCCACGTGGAGCGCCGCGATCATCAGCCCGAGCACCTGCCCGGCTGCGACCTGCGCGTCGAGGCGCGCCCAGGGGATCGCGTCGGTCACCAGCCGCTCGAGCGGGCGCGAGTCGAGCACCGAGCGCCCCAGCCGCTCGGACGGGCCCCCGCTCACCAGCCGTCGCAGCGCCGCGATCCGGCCGGCGACACCCTCGGGCAGGTGCCCCGACAGGCCGCGCCAGCCGACCACCCCGCTCACGAGCACGCGCAGGTGGTTCTCGAGCGCGAGCGTCCGCCACAGCGCGGCGAGGCGCTCCACGTCGAGGTCGCCCCGATCGGCGTGGGCCGCGAGGAAGGCGGCGTTGATCGCGCCGACCGAGGTCCCCGAGAACATGCGGAACGGCGGCGCGTCGGCCGGCCGGCGCCCGAGCACCTCCACGATCCCGCGCACCGCGCCGACCGCGTACGCCCCGCGGGCGCCCCCGCCCGAGAGGACGAGGGCCACGGCGTCGGACGGGAGCGCGCTCGGCACGGGCACCTCCGGTGAGCGCACCAGGTTCGCGGCCGCGCGGCGGGGTGACAAGGCCGGCGGGCCCGCGCGC
>CAZMSZ010000369.1:1477-7398 GCA_964569055.1 uncultured Planctomycetota bacterium
TCAACGCGTCGCGAGAGCTCCGCAAGCTCCGGGACGAAGCGCGCGCCAGCCAGGACGCGCGCTGGCAGGAGCGGCGGGCCGAGGCCGCCCCCGTGCTCCGGGCGCCGCCGGAGCTGGCGGGGCAGACGTGCGAGGCGAGCTGCCCGTGCGGCGTGAAGGTCACGAACACGGTGCAGGTGTTCTTGGACCGGGTCGCGCGCAACCGCACCCGCTGCGCGCGCTGCGGCAACGAGCTGAGGCTGCCGGCCGTGGTGAGCGAGCTGGTGGAGCGGCTGGGGCGGGCGGGCTCGGCCGAGCTCGCGGCGGAGGTCGAGTACGGCTGCCCGAGCTGCGCGCGCGCCTTCCGGCGGCCGCTCGGCGACCTCGTCCGAATGGTGCAGCGCGACCGCGCGCGCTGCCAGCTGTGCGGCGACGCGCTGGAGCTGCCCGCGGCCGCCCACGAGGCCGCGGCCGCGCTGGCGCGCGAGGGGCGGGGGCAGCAGGAGCGCTCGGTCGCCTGCCCGATCTGCGACCGGGGGGCGGTCCACACGGGGGGCGGCGCGGTGACCTGCGCGTTCTGCGGCGCGAGCTTCGCGGTGGCGAAGGGCGCCGACCGCGGCCACCCGCCGCCGCTCGAGCTTGAGCCGGCGTCGCCGGGCGAGCTGGCGCCCTTCCTGAAGCGGATCCGCGCGACGGCGCCCGCCGCCGCCACGCTCCTGGCCGCGCGGGCCAAGCGAGGCGAGGTGACGATCGCCGAGGCGGTGATCCTGGCGGCGCGCCTGGAGAGCTTGGCGCCCTGGTCGCCGCGCGCGGCGGAGGAGGCGACCACCTTCCCCTTTCCGCCCGACGAGGCGGTCCCGATCCTGGCCACCCTCGTCGCGCCCGGCGCCGTCTACCACACCGACCGCCGGGACCTCAGCGACGGCGGGGTCCTGTTCATCGACCTCGGCACCGCCGCGAAGGTCAACAAGCTGCGCGCGGTGGCCAACGTGCTGAGCGTGGCCACCCTGGCCCTCGGCGGCGGCGGCGCGTTCTACCTCGACGTCGCCGACACCCCCGACACCCATGAGCTGTGCCTCGAGCTCGATCCCGACCGGGGCGGGACGCTGATCCGGCTCGGCTTTCGCAAGAACTCGGGCAAGGTCCGCGCCCTCCCCGCGGCCATGAAGAAGGGGCTGCAGCGCGCCTTCGCCGAGATGCCGGCCGCCCTCTCGACCTACCTGCTGCGCCTGGCCCTGTTCGGCCCGTGGGCCAAGGGCAAGCCCCTGTTCCTCGCGACCGCCGCCGCGGCGCGAGCCAGGCTGCAGGCGCTCGGGCTGCCGCTGGACCTCCTCGGTCCGCTCGGGTGGTGAGCCGAGGTCGGGCGGCCGGCGCGGACCTCCTCAGAACGGCTTGAGCACCGCGAGCAGCACCGCCGCCGCCGCGAGCGCGAGCCCGCCCGCGCCGATCGCGGTCCAGGCCTGCGGGGTGCGCGTGGTCCCCGCCTCGAGCTTGCGGCGCGAGGCGGCCAAGAACCCGTGCATGCCGGAGAGCAGGAGCACCAGCGTCAGCTTGGCGTGCAGCCAGCCGCTCTTCATGAGGGCCGGGTTCATGACGAGCAGCGTGATCCCGAGCGCCCAGGCCAGCACCAGCCCCGGGGTGACCCACCAGCGCAGGACGCTCCGCTCGACGGTCCCGAGCGCCGCGCCCTCGGGCGAGGTCGCGCCGACCCGCGCGTGCGCCGCGTACAGCCAGGGCAGCGCGAGCATGCCGCCGACCCAGAGCACGACGGCCAGCAGGTGGAACGCCTTGACGGCGAGATAGGCCATGGACCCTCCTCTCCTCCGCCGAACCGCGTGCCGGCGGGGCCCCCTACTCCCGCCGGTATCCGCGGCGCGGTCAAGGGGGGCGGGGAACGACTCCTCGTGCGCGTGCTCGTTCGTGCTCGTGCTCGTGCTCCCGAAGCGCTGAGGCGCGTCGCGCCCCACCCTTCGATCCTGCTACCCTGCCGGCGTGGACGCGGGCCGAGGAGCGCAGCTGGCGGCGGCGCGGGCGGCGCTGACGCGGATCCGGCTGCGACGCGCCGTCGATCGGCGCCACGCCTGGCGCGGCGCCGCCGTGGCGGTCCTGGCCCTGGCGGTCGTGCTCGTGCCCGGCTCGTTCCCGCTCTCGAGCCTGGCGGAGGTCGAGCTCCCTCGCTGGGCCAGCCTCGGGGTCGGCCTGGTGCTCTGGCCGTTCTTCGCGGTGCTGCTGGTGGGCGGCGCGCTCCTCGTGCCGCCCCTGTTGCTCCTGCTGCTGCGCCTGCCGCTGCTCGGGTGGAGCGCCGCGCGCGGCGTCGCGTCGTGCGCTCGCGCGCGCCGGCGCGCGGCGCGCCGCGCCGAGGCCGAGGCGCAGCTCGCGGCGCTGGGCCGGGTCGAGGGCGCGTGGGCCGCGGACGACGAGGAGCGCCGCGCCGCGCTCCGCGAGCTCGCGCGCGCGGACGCGGCCCTGGGGATCGACGGGCAGGGCGCGCTGTGCGCGCGCGCCGCGGCCGTACCCCCGCGCGACTGCCCGGACTGTGGCGCGCCGCTCGGCGCGCCCGGCGAGGGCCTGCTCCGCTGCGCGCACTGCGGGCACGAGCGCTACGACCCGCCGCCCGCGGCGCGCGCGGCGCTCGAGGAGGGTCGGCGGATCCTGGCGCAGGTCCGCGCGGGCGGCGGAGGGGGGCGCAGCCGCGACGCGCTGTGGGAGGCGCTGCGCCGCGCCGAGGGGCTGGACGCGCAGCTCCGCCGCCTCGCCAAGCTCGCCGTGTTCTACGGCGCGTGCTGCGCGCTCGCCGTGGGGCTGGCCGTCGCGGAGTCGAGCTGGGCGTACCTCCCGCTCCTGGTGGGTCTGTTGGGCTCGCTCGCGATCCCCCCGCTGCTGGCGCTGTTCGTCGGGCGGTGGCTCGACCTGCGCTTCCGGCGGTTCGGGCCCGGCTACCGGCGCTACGAGGAGGCGCTCGCCGGCGACATCGTGCGCGAGGTCACCGCCCGCGGCCAGCTCGGCCTCGACGAGCTCGCGGCGACGCTCGGCGTGGCGCGCGCGCACGTCGACGAGGTGCTCGCGCGGCTCCACGCCGACGGCGGCCTGCCGCTCCACCACGACCGCGAGCGAGACCTGCTCCTCGGGGCGCAGGCCAGCGCCATGGGCACGAACACCTGCCCGCGCTGCGGCGGCGACCTCGAGCCCGCGGCCCGGGGCCGGATCGTGTGCAGCCACTGCGGCGGGGCGGTGAGCGCCCGCGAGGAGACGGAGCGCGGGTGACCGCCTACCGCCCGCGCGCCTCGAGGCTCGCCAGCAGGCCCGCGTAGCGCGGGTCCTTGCGGACCGCCGCCAGCTCGGGGAGGTCCGCCAGGACGTCGGGGGTGAGCTGCGGCGAGAGCGTGTAGCGCTGCGCCCCCTGGGCCAGGAGCAGCAGCGCCTGCGGCACGTCGCCCCGCGCGGCGGCGAGGCGCGCGGCGAGGGCCAGGGCCTCGCTCCTGGGGAGCTGCTCGGCGCGGTCGCTGCGGGGCGGCTCGGGGAGCGCCAGCGCGGCCTCGAGCTGCGCGGCGGCCTGGTCGAGCGCGCCGGCCTCGAGGTAGACCCGCGCCACCTCGGCCCGGTCCTGCAGCTCGATCAGCGGACGCGCGGGCGCATACTCCCGCTCGAGCGCCGCCGGGGCGCGCTCCCGCCAGGGGCCCGGGCGCTCCGCGCCCAGGCGCGCGACCGCGGCGGCATACAGCGGCGCGCGGGCGGGCTCGCGCGCCGCCGCGGCGACGAGGGCCTCCCAGGCCGGCGCCAGCTCGCCCCGGCGGGCCAGCGTCGCGCCCAGCACCAGCAGCGGCTCGGCGGCTCTGGGGCGGAGCAGCTCGGCCTCGCGGCGCAAGAACAGCGCCGCCTCGTCCAGCGCGGCCGCGGCGCCCGGCGCGCCCGGCGGGCGCGCGAGCAGGAACGCGAGGTACGGGTCGCGGCTCGCTCGGTCGTAGGGGTCGCGCGCGGCCGCCGCGCGGAAGGCCGCCAGCGCCTCGGCCCCGCGGGCCAGGCGATTGAGCAGCAGGTTGCCGCGGTAGTAGTGCAGCTTGTGGCACCAGGGGACCAGGCGCGCGGTCTCGAGGTTGAGCTGCAGCACGGCCTCCCAGCGCTGCTCGCCGTAGAGGTCGCGCCCGCGGCGCACCAGCCAGCTCACCTCGGGGTCGGTCCGCTCGGGGAAGGCGCGGTCCGCGGCCTCGAGCGCGGCCGCCGCCGGCTGCCCCGCCTCGAGCAGGAGCGCCGCCTCGAGCAGCGGCACCTCGACGTGCGGCGCGTCGCCCCCCGCGCGCTGGGCGGCCGCGAGGTGAGCGCGCGCCTGCTCGAGCTCCCCCTGCGCCAGCGCGAGCCGCCCGAGCAGCGCCAGCAGCTGCGAGGGGGCGCCCTCGCCCAGCCGCGCCGCCACCTTGCCCGCCTCCTCGCTGGCCGTCCTCAGCGCCGCGGCGTCGCCCTGACCGCAGGCGGCGAGCGCCAGCAGACAGGCCAGCTGGGCGGGCGTGACCAGGGCCGCCTCCGCGGGCGCCTCCGCCGAGGCGGCGGCGCGCTCCAGCGCGCGGGCCGCCGAGGCCACCGCGGCGGCGTGCTCGCCCGCCATCAGCTCGAGCCGCGCCCGCAGGCCCGCGACGGCCGCCCCCAGCGCGGGGTCGGCGTCGGGGGAGGCCTCGAGAGCGCGCTCGGCCTGCTCGAGGTCGACGAGCGCCGCCTCGAGGTCGAGCAGCCGGGCGCGCGCCTGCGCGCGCCGCAGCAGCGCGCGCACGTGGTCGCCGGCGACCGCGAGCTCGCGGTCGCAGGCGGCCACCGCCTCGCGGTAGCCGGCCTCGTCGTCCTGCAGCGCCGCCTTGGCCCAGGCGGCGTCCACTCGCCGATCGCGCTCCAGCCGCTCGGCGCGCACGCCCCCGCGCTGCACCAGGACCGCCACCGAGACCAGGCTGAGCGCGGTGAGCAGCGCCAGGCTCGCCAGCAGCGGCCGGAGCACGCGCCGCCGCCACAGCCCCTGGCGCACGCGCTTGAGCAGCTTGGGGCCGCCGCCCCGGACCTTCTCGCCCTCGACGAACCGCACGAGGTCGTCGGCGAACGCGGCGGCGCTCGGATAGCGGTCGTCGGGGTCCTTGGCGAGCGCGCCCTCGATCACCGCCTCGAGCGCGGGCGGGATCGGCTCCCCGTCGAGGTCGGGCGGCCGGGTGAACGGCGGCGGCGCCGGCGCGCCGGGGGCGCGCTCGGCGAGGACCTGCGGCAGCTCGCCCGCCGAGTCGCGCGGGCCGACCTCGGTCGCCTCGTGGGAGTCGGCGGTGTGCGTCGAGGGCGGCTCGCCGCGCGCCGGCGGGAGCGGCGCGATCCCCTGCCGATCGGGGGCGGAGTAGCGGTCGCCGGTCCAGTCGGGCGCCTCGCGCATGATCCTGAGGTAGAGGTCCATGACGGTGCGCGAGCGGAACGGGTAGCGGCCGGTCACGCAGGCGAACAGCATCACCCCGAGCGCCCACACGTCGGCCCGCGCGTCGACCGAGGCCGCCCCGCGGCGGATCTGCTCGGGCGCCATGAACAGCGGCGTCCCCAGCCGGTCCTGCGTGCGCGTCAGCTCGCCGGTCTCGGCGTCCTCGTCCTTGGCGAGGCCGAAGTCCGCGACCTTGGCGCGCCCCTCGGGCGTCAGCAGCACGTTGGCCGGCTTGAGGTCGCGGTGGATCACGCCCTGCTCGTGGGCGTGCTGCACCGCGCGCGCGACCTCCAGGATCACGCCGATGCGTTCGCGCAGCGGCGGCGGGTCGGCGGTGTCCTTGAGCCGGCGGTGGAGCGAGCCGCCGCCGGGGATCAGCTCCATGGTGAGGTAGTAGCTCTCGCCGTCGGTGCCGAAGTCGTGGACCGCGACGATCCCCTCGTGGCGCAGCTTCTGCACCGCCGCCGCCTCGCGGCGGAAGCGCGCGATCTGGTGCTCCCCGCCC
>CAZMSZ010000370.1:0-7397 GCA_964569055.1 uncultured Planctomycetota bacterium
GAACCGCTCCGCGGTTCGCCCCCCGCGAAGCCGGGGCTCGGCGGGTTGCTGCGTCCACACTGCTCGGATAGGTTCTGCGTGCCGGCTCGTGGCTCGCGCCGCTGCCGGCACCGAGGGTTATGGACGAGCTGGACGTCGAGCTGGAGCGCTTCACCCCTGGAGCGGTGAGTCAGGCGCTCAAGCGCCTGGGCCGCAAGGGGGCGGGGGCGCTCCTCGTCACCTCGGGGCTGCGGGATCACAGGCTGGTGGTCGAGCCTGGGCGGGTCAGCCTGGAGACCGCTGGGCTGGAGCTGATCGGGGACGAGGAGGCGGACCTGATCCGCGCCTTCCTCTGCAGCTTGTTCTGGGAGGAGCCGAGCTACTTCCTCGACCTCGCGGGCGGGCCGATCATGAGCGCGGCCGCGATCCGGGTGGACGCCGAGCCGCGCGAGGTGCTCTCGCAGATCGGGCAGGGGTTCGCCGAGCTGCTCGAGCTGCGCGAGCGGGTGCCGGGGCTGGACGTGCTCGTGGCCGTGCGCGGCGAGCCGCCGCCGCCCGAGGTGGACACGCCGAGCGCCAACCTGTTCCGGGTGCTGGAGCGCTCGCCCGGCGGCGGGTTCCTGTTGAGCGCGGCGGAGGACGCCAAGCTCGACGCGATCGACGCGGCCTGGGCGGTGAGCGACCTCGTGGACGCCGGGCAGGCCACGGTCAAGCAGGCGCCGCCCAGCACGGCGCAGCGGCGGCTCAAGGCGAGCGAGGCGGTGATCCACGACGGCCTGGTGCCGGCCGTGCGGGCGCACCACGTCGCGAGCGCGCTGCAGCGGAGCGACCCCAAGCGGGCGGCCCACTTGTTCCAGGAGGCCGGCGACGGCTTTCTGATCGCGGCCAAGCCGGAGATGGCGCTCGTGGAGTACGGCGCCTGCCTGCAGGCGATCCCCGACCACCCGCTGGCGCTCGAGGGCAAGATCCGCGCGCTGCAGGGGCTCGGGCGCAGCGGCGAGGCGCTCGGCCTCCACGAGGCGCTCGCCGGTCTGTACGGCGGCTGGGCCATGCCGCGGCGCACCCGCGAGCACCTCGAGGCGCTCCCCAAGCGCACCCCCGAGCAGCAAGAGCTGCTGCTCAACTGCATGCTCCTCGAGAAGGACTTCGCCGCGGCCGAGGGGCTGGCGCGCGGCCTGCTCCCGACGCTCGACCTCGCCGGGCGGCAGGCGCTGGTGGCGCGGTTCGGCGAGAGCGGGGCCTCGCCCGCGGACGTGGACGCGGTCGGGAAGCTGGCCGGGCTGCAGCGCATGCGGCCGGTGCGCCGGCTGTGCCTGGCGCTGACCGTGCTGGCGCTGCTGACGACGGGCGCGATCGCGCTCGAGGCGGCCGCGCGTCAGCGGTTCGCGGTGGCGGCCGTCCAGACCCGCGCCGCGCTCGACCGCGGCGAGCTCACGGACCTCGCCGCGCCCTGGCGGGAGCTGGCGGGCTACGCGCGGCAGGCCGGGGGCGTGCCCTTCTCGTGCCTGGCCGAGGTCCCGCCGCTCCTCGCCGAGCTCGATCGGCTCGCGCAGGACGCCGCGCTGGTGGGGACCGCGGCGCGCCAGGCGCCCTTCGCCTGGGCGGACCCCACCCGCTACGCCGACGTGCGCGTGGCCGACCGTGAGCTCGAGGCCCTCGGCGCGGCGGCGAAGAGCGCGGCGCTCCAGGCCAAGGTCGCGGCGGCGCGCGAGGCGCTGGCCAAGTATCGGGCCGAGGTGGCGGCGGCCGTGGACGAGCTCGCCAAGATCGCGCACCGCGGGGCGGCGCTCCGCCGCGGCAAGGAGCTGCTCGAGCGCTACCGCAACTCGCTGGACCTCCTGGCCGGGCGCGAGGTCAGCCTGCAGGTCGAGGTGCTGCCCGAGAGCGACGCCACGAGCGTGGACTGGTCGGTGCACGGGGAGGCGCGCCGCGCCGGGGCCACGGGGCGGGGCACCTACGAGCTGCGCCTCCCGCTGGTCCCCGACGCGGAGGGGGTGCTCTCCGTGCGCCAGCCGGGGCACGTCCCGCAGACCGTCACGCTCCGCCTCGCCGACCTGATCGACCCCGAGCTCCACCTCGACCTCGTCGCCTGGGGCAAGGTCGACTTCGAGCGGCTCAACCGCCCGCGCGGCGACGCGGTGGACGGCCTGGCCGTGAGCGAGACCTTCACCGGGGCGCACGACCTCGGGTTCCCGCTCGACCAGCTCGCGCGCCCGCCGGCGCGCGCGGGGCTCGAGTTCCTGCGCGAGCGGCTCGGCCCCGGCCAGCGGCTGCTGGTGGAGGTCGTCAACTCGATTCGACCGGGGGGCGCGCTGTACCTCGAGCGGTTCAACCTGTGGCTCGAGGTCGGCGGGCGCGTGGGCAGCCCCTACAAGGTGGACCTCTCCCGCAAGCCGGTCCTGCCGGGCGTGCGGCGCGACGTGCGCAGCGGCCTCGGCGAGGGGCGCTCGCTCGAGCCGCTCGAGCAGCTGCGCGGGATCGAGCGCGTCCGCGAGGCGCTGCTGTTCGTGCTCGCCGAGATGCAGCGGGAGGCCGCGCGATGACCGCGTTCGAGCCGGGGGCGGTCCACTCGGGCTGGACGCTGGGCGCGCAGGAGGTCCGCGGGGCGAGCCCGCGCTGGGCGGCCGAGCGCGGCGGCGAGAAGGGCGCCCTCAGCGTGTTCTCGTTCTCGGGCCAGCGCGGGATCCCGCACCAGAAGCTCGGGCGCAAGATCGCCGGCTGGCGCGGGCTCGAGGCGCCCGAGCTCGCGCCGGTCACCGTCGGCGACCTCCCCGACGGCGGGGGCCTGTACGTGATCGTCCCCGCGCTCAAGCGCCTCGAGGGCCGGCTGGCCCCGGTCGACGCGATCCTCGCGATCAAGGCCGCGGCGAAGGGGCTCGCGCTCCTGCACGAGCGCAAGCTGGTGCACGGCGAGCTCGACGGCACCTCGGTGCAGCGCACCGGTGACGGGGCCCGGGTGGTGCTCGTCCCGCCAGGGCTGCGCCTGCCGCCGCCCGGGGTGGAGAAGCTCGGGCTCGAGTGCGACCCGCGCTACGCCGCGCCCGAGGTGCTCGACGGCCGCCAGCCGCTGCCCGCCTCGGACGTGTTCTCGCTGGGGCTGGTGCTGTATCGCCTCCTCAGCGGCCGCCCGCCGGTGCCGCGCGTGCACCCGGGCGAGGCGTTCATCCTGCGCGGCAAGGTGCCCGTCCCCGACCTCCCGGCCGACGTCCCGCCGCCGATCCAGGCGCTCTACGTCAAGATGACCGCCCTCCTGCCCGAGCAGCGCCCGAGCGACGGCGCGGCGCTCCTGGCCGACGTCGCGCTGGTCGAGCGCGGCCGCTCGCCCGCGCGGGCGCCGCTGCCGCGGGTCGAGGTCGCGGTCGAGCGGGTCGGCGGCGCGGCCCTGACGCTCGTCGGCGCCCTGGCCCTCGCGGGCGCGGCCTTCGCCTACGCCATGCAGCCGGTGCGAGACCCGCTCGCCGGCTACGAGCTGGTGTTGCCCGCCCCGCAGGCGCCGGCCGAGCGAGCGCCGTCCGAGGTCGCGCCCAGCGACGAGCAGCCGGCCGACCCGCCGCCCTCCGGAGAGGGCGGCGACTCGACGCCCGGCTCAGGCGACTGAGCGGCGCGCGCGCTACTCGAGCCCGCAGTGCGGGCAGGGGGTGACGTCGCCGCGCGGCTCGTTGCAGATCGGGCAGGGAGCGGCGTCCGCCGCCGGTCCGGTCGCGCCCGCGCCGCTGCTGCCGCTGGCCGCGCCGCCGCCGTTGTCCGCCGCGCTCACGGGCGGAGCCGAGCCGAGGTTGATCTGGACCGGCGAGTTGAGCCGGTAGAGCGAGCCCGAGAGGAAGTCGACCAGGATCCCGATCCCGAGCGTGAGGACGGCGTCGAGCACGACCACGTCGATCCGCACCGTCTTGCTGATCGCGGTCGCGCCCTCCTTGCCGTCGGGCGTGCGCGCCCGCAGCTGGTGGGTCTTCTTGGGGTGCAGGTAGACGGTGGTCGGCGCCTTCTCTGCGTGCGGCATGCCGTCCACGATCAGCTCGGCGCCCTCGGGGTTGGTCGTGACGTTCACGGGCTGCGGGCCGCCGTAGCCCAGGACCAGGCCGCAGCCGGGCGCGCCGAGCAGCAGCACCAACGCGAGAGGTAGGGTCAAGATCTTCGCCGCGAGCTCCATGGTGCGCTCTTCCCCCCTGGGTGGGCCGCGATTGTAAAGCGAGCGGGCTCATGGAGCGAGTGCCCTCGGGCACCCCTGGCGCGACCGGGCGCTAGCCGTTATCGGTGGAGCATGGACGACAAGAAGAAGCTCCTCGGGGCGCTGGTGGTGGTCGCGATCGTGGCCGCGCTCGGCTGGCCCTACCTCCAGTGGTTCCGCTTCGAGCTCGAGGTCCGCGCCGCGATCGGCGACGACCGTCTGGGCCGGTTCCCCAGCCCCGAGCAGATCGTGGCGCTCCCAGCCGAGCTCACCCGGCTGGCCAAGGCCAAGGGCTTCGACACGCTCACCGTCGAGCCGACCCTGCGCGAGGTGGGCTACGGCCCGACGACCATGTGGTACCTCGAGCTGCAGCTCGCGTCGGGCTCGCACGTCCTCTCTCTGCCGCGCGCGCGGCGCATCGAGTCGCGCGTCGACCACGGGTTCGTGGCGGTGCTCGAGGAGGCGGGGATCCCGGTGGAGCCGGCCGGTGAAGACTAACTCCTGACCGCGCTTGCTCCGCCCTGGCGACTGCGCTAGAGTCGGCGCCCCGCTCAGGGGTGGCGCCTCATGGCCGTTCGGCCGCTGTTCCGCGACGCGCTCGGCATGGTGGAGACCTCCGGCCTGGTGGGCTCGGTCGAGGCGTTGGATGCCATGTCGAAGGCCGCCGAGGTCGGGTTCGCCTGGCGCGAGGCCACCGGCGGCGGGTTGTTCACCGTGCTGGTCCGCGGCAGCGTGGGCGCGGTCAAGGCCGCGACCGACGCCGGCGCGAGCGCGGCGCGCGCCGTGGGCGAGCTGGTGAGCGTGCACGTGATCCCCAAGCCCGACCCGCAGGTGCTCGCGACCTTGCTCCCGCGCGAGCACCCGCGCGCGCTGCCGGGCGGCGGGGCGAGGAGGTAGCCGGTGGACCGCGACCTCGCCGCGCTGCAGGAGGTCCGTGACGCCCTGGGGCGGGCGCGCGCCGCGCGCATCGCCATGGAGGGCGCCTCGCAGCAGGACGCCGACCGCTGGGCCAAGGCCGCGGTCGACGCCGGCCGAAAGGAGGCGGTCCGCCTGGCCCGCATGGCCGTCGAGGAGACGGGCATGGGGCACGTCACCGGCAAGACGCTCAAGAACATCTTCGCGACCGAGTTCACCTGGGAGCGGATCAAGGACCTCAAGACCGCCGGGATCCTCCGCCGCGACGAGGCGCGCGGCGTGATCGAGGTCGCGCACCCCGCCGGCGTGGTGGCCGCGGTGATCCCGACCACCAACCCGACCTCGACCGCGCTGTTCAAGGCGATCATCGCGCTCAAGGCGCGCTGCTCGATCGTGGTCAGCCCCCACCCGCGCGCCAAGCGCTGCATCGCCGAAGCCTGCCGGGTGGCCGCCGAGGCCGCCCGCGCCGCCGGCGCGCCGGCGGGCGCCGTCAACTGGCTCGAGGACCCCACGGTCGAGTCGACCCAGGCGCTCATGAAGCACCGCTGGACCTCGATCGTGCTCGCCACCGGCGGGCCCGGCCTGGTCGACGCGGCCTACTCCTCGGGCAAGCCCGCGATCGGCGTGGGCGCCGGCAACGCACCCGCCTACATCCACGCCAGCGCCGACGTCACCCGCGCGGTGCGCGCGATCGTGCTCGGGCAGGTGTTCGACAACGGGACGATCTGCTCCTCCGAGCAGTCGGTGGTGTGCGAGCGGAGCATCGAAGGCGCGGTCCTCGAGGAGCTCCGCCGGCGCGGCGCGCACATCTGCAGCCCGGCCGAGGTCAAGGCGCTCGAGCCGGTGGTCAACCCGGGCGGGCGCGGCATGAACCCCGCGATCGTGGGCAAGTTCCCGCGCGTGATCGCCCGCATGGCCGGGTTCAGCGTGCCCGAGAACACCACGGTCCTGATCTGCCCCTACGAGGGGGTCGGGCCCAAGGCGCCGCTCTCGATCGAGAAGCTGTGCCCGCTGCTCACGTTCTACGTGGTCGACGGGCACCGCCAGGCGGTCGAGCGCTGCCGCGCGATCCTGGAGTTCGGCGGGCTCGGGCACACCTGCGCCATCCACGCCACCGACCGGCAGGCGATCGAGGAGTTCGGCCTCGCCATGCCGGCCTGCCGGATCGACGTCAACACGCCGACCACGCAGGGCTCGATCGGCTACACCACCAACCTCGACCCCTCCATGACGCTGGGCTGCGGCACGCCGGGCGGGAACATCTTCTCGGACAACATCGGCCCGCTGCACCTCGTCAACGTCAAGCGGATCGCGTTCGTCAACGAGGCCATGCTCGACGAGGACGAGCGCCTCGAGCACGAGCTGCGGCGCGAGTTCGGCGACCCGCCGCTCCCCTGGGGCCCGCAGCGCCCCGGCGCCTTCGACCCGCTCCCGCGCGGCGAGCCGTACGCCCGCCCCGCGACCCCGACCGTGAACCACCCCGTCGGCGTCGGCGCGCGCCCGTTCGGCGCGAGCCCGCTCACCCCCGCCGACATCGAAGCCATCCTCGCGCGCCAGGCGCGCAAGTAGTCCCTGGAGGAGACCAAGCGCATGAGCCAGATCGCCCTCGGCCTGATCGAGACCCGCGGCCTCGTGGGCTCCATCGAGGCGGCCGACGCCATGGTCAAGGCGGCCCGCGTCAAGCTGATCGGCAAGGAGTGCATCGGCGGCGGCTACGTGACCGTCATGGTGCGCGGGGAGGTCGGCGCGGTGAAGGCCGCGACCGACGCCGGCGCCACCGCGGCGCGCCGCGTCGGCGAGCTGGTCTCGGTGCACGTGATCCCGCGTCCGCACTCCGAGGTGGAGACGATCCTCCCGCAGGCCGCGGGCGAGGTCGCCTCGCAGTAGCCCCGCGGCCCGCCCCGCGCGCCGGCGCGCGCGGGGGCGGGCTCGGCGATCCGGTCCGGCGCGGCGAGGCGTGGGCGCAGGCCCGCGCTCCGTCCCGCGCTCCCTTCTGCCCCCCTCGAGGAGGCGCCCGTGGCGGAGCTCCGCACCTACGCGTTCATCGACATCCTCCAGCCCCAGTTCGCGGCGTTCGTCGCCTCGACCGGGCGCGGCTACCTCCCCGTGGAGGGGCAGGCCGCGCTGTACGTCGAGGTCGCCCCGGGCATCGAGATCAACCGCCAGACCGACGTGGCGCTCAAGAAGACGGGCGTGCAGCCGGCGGTGCAGGTCGTCGAGCGCGCGTTCGGCCTGCTCGAGGTGCACTCGTTCGACCAGGGCGAGGTGCGCGAGGCCGGGCGCGCGATCCTCGACGACATGGGCCTGTCCGAGAAGGACCGCATCAAGCCCAAGG
>CAZMSZ010000371.1:0-7380 GCA_964569055.1 uncultured Planctomycetota bacterium
CCTAGTTTACTGCGATCCCCCGTACAGCCACAGCCAGGCCATTCTCTACGGAGCGCAGTCCTTCAGCCTGCGTGAACTCTTCACTGAGATCGATCGCTGCAAGCAGCGTGGGGTACTCGTCGCCCTAAGCATCGACGGCAAGAAGCGCTCAGGGAACACAATCTGCGATCTGCCCATACCGGATGGGTTGTTTGAGGAGGAGAGGTTCGTCAACTGCGGACGTTCAATGCTAAAGCGATTCCAGATGGGAGGCCAGACCCTGGAGAAGGAGGTTGTGGCCGACAGGCTCCTCCTGACCTACGCCCTCAGATAACCGATCCACTCATGCCTCCCTCGGGGCGCCCTGCGTGGACGTGCGCCCTCGTGCTCACCAAACGGGCAGCGCCAACATGTCTCGCGCACGGGAGACGGCTCGAGGTCGAACCGGCGGTCAGCAACGCGCGGTCAACTCAAGCAGGCGAGCCTCCGTTTCTGCCGCGGAGAGCTCGACAGCGTGGCTCGGTCTTTGTCTACTGCTTCCTTCGAATTGAGGTGAAAAACTATTAGCGAGTCCCGCCTATTCTGCGTTACAACGGTGCTTGCCAGAGCAACAGGACTCGCCTACCACTTGGCAGGGGCACCGCTGGCCGGGCGGATCCCGTCGTGGGGTAGCGACTAGACTAAGACTAACAATGTGACGGGAGCAATTTGGGGGGGCCAGCGCGCCGGTCTCGGCGATTCGCCCTGCGACACGCAGCTGCGGGTCCACGAGCCCGAGTCGCGACGCGGGCAACACGTTGCGACGCCGCGTCGCCGGGTCGGCGCGTCCGGGCGGTCGGCACCCTTTGGGGACTGCGCGTTCGCGCGGCGTCCTCGGTCGACCGAGGCCCACGGCTCTGCCGCCCGCCCGCGCCCGGGATACGATCCCACTCCATGACGCTCCCCCCGCCGCCGCTGGTGCCTCGTCTGCGTGACGCCGCGTTCCTGGCCTACACGCGCTCGCTCTGTCCGACCTGCAAGCGTGTGATCGACGCGCACCTCGTGCTCAAGCAGCAGCAGGTGTTCATGCAGAAGCGCTGCCCGGAGCACGGGCACTTCGAGGTGGTGGTCTCGGACGACGCGGACTACTACGTCCGCTCGCTGACGTTCACCAAGCCGGGGCAGCTGCCGCTGAAGTTCTCCACGCGGGTCGAGCACGGGTGTCCGCTCGACTGCGGGCTGTGCGAGGACCACCTGCAGCACACGTGCTCGCCGATCCTCGAGATCAACGACGTGTGCGACCTGACCTGCCCGGTGTGCATCGTGCGCAACCAGCAGCGGTACTCGATGTCGCTCGAGCGGTTCCAGGGGGCGGTCGACGCGCTGATCGACGCCGAGGGGGAGCTGCCGATCCTGCTGCTGTCGGGGGGCGAGCCGACGCTGCACCCGCAGTTCTTCGAGATGTGCGACTACGTGCTCCGGGGGCCGCACGCGGGGCGGATCAAGCGGCTCCTGATCAGCACGCACGGGCGGCGGATCGCGACCAGCCCGGCCTTCGCCGAGAGGTTCAAGGCCTCGGGGGCCTACGCCTCGCTCCAGTTCGACACGCTGCGGGCGGGGGTCTACGAGAAGCTGCGGGGCGTGGAGCTGCTCGACATGAAGCTCCAGTGCCTGGAGCGGATCCGGGAGCTCGACATCCCGACCGTGCTCGTCCCCACGATCTCCAAGGGCGACAACGACGGCGAGCTCGGGGCGCTGATCCAGCTCGGGGTCGAGCTCGAGCAGTGCTCGAGCATCGTGATCCAGCCCATGGCGCACACCGGCGACGGCGGCGACGGCTACCACGCGCGGCCGGCCGGGCACCGGCTGACCATGCCCGAGGTGCACCGGCTGATCGAGGAGCAGACGGGCTGGCTGCGGCGCGACCACTTCCACCCAGTCCCCTGCTCCCACCCGAGCTGCTACACCGCCACCTACCTGTTCCGGCTCGACGACGGGCGCTTCAAGCCGCTGCCCGAGCTGGTCGACATCCGGCAATACCTCGACGCCATGACGAACCAGGCGGTGATCCGCACCGGCGACGCCATGGAGCGCATGCTGCGCGACGCGATCCTCGACCTGTGGTCGGCGACGAAGGTCGGCGAGGACGACGAGGTCGTGCTCGGCTCGCTCAAGGCGTTCCTCAAGGAGACGTTCAGCTCGAAGAACCCGCTCGCGCCCGCCGAGATCGAGCGGCGCACGGAGTCCCGCAGCAAGGCGATCTTCATCCACGCCTTCATGGACCCCTGGGACCTCGACGTGGCCCGCCTCAAGAAGTGCTGCACCCACTACGTCATGGAGGACGGCCGGCTCATGCCGGGCTGCTCCTACAACAACCTCTACCGCCACGAGGACCGGCGCTTCTTCCCCGACGCGCCGGCGCGCGAGCGCGCGCCGGTCCCGCTCGGCCCGGGGCCCGACCCGCTCCGCCGGCTGCCCGTGGTGTCCTGAGCGGGCGCGTGGCCAGGCAGGCGCGCGTGGACGAGGTCGCCGAGGAGCTGCGCGAGCTCCTGGTGCGCGCCGCCCCCGACCCCGAGGCGGCCGCGCCCGTGCGCGGCTGTCCGCTCGACGCGCCGCTCGACGCGGTGATCCCGTTCTCGTCGGTGATCGTGCTCGGCGCGGTGATCGCGGTCGAGGACCGCTACCGGGTGCGCGTGACCCGCGCCGCGCTGGAGGAGGCGACCCGCGGCGGCGCGACCCTGCGCGGGCTGGCCCGCATGATCGCGGCGCTCGAGCGCGGAGGGCCCACGTGAAGATCGACATCGTCCACGCCGCGCACTACGGGAGCGACGGCAAGCTCGTCCAGGCCAAGGGGCTGTTCGAGCGGCTCGACGGCTACCTCTCCCACCTCGGCCCCCCGCTGCTAGCCGCGCTCACGCCCGACGGCCACGAGCCGCGCGTGATCGAGGAGTACCACCGCGACGTCGACCTCGACACAGACGCCGAGCTGGTCGCGATCTCGGCCCAGATCATGCAGATCCGCCGGGCGATCGACCTCTCGCGCGCGCTGCGCGCCCGCGGCAAGAAGGTCGTGCTCGGCGGCTACCTGCCGACCCTCGCCCCCGAGGCCGTGGCGGGCGAGTTCGACGCGATCGTGCAGGGCGAGGGCGACGAGCTGTGGCCCGAGGTCGTCCGCGACGCCGAGCGCGGCACCCTCCGCCCGGTCTATCGCCCCGAGCGTCCGGTCGACCTGACCCGGCTGCCCGTGCCGCGCTACGACCTGATCCGCAGCTTCCGGATCACCGTCTACCCGGTCCAGGCCACGCGCGGCTGCCCGTTCACCTGCACCTACTGCTCGATCGCCGCCAAGTTCGGGGGCAGCTACCGCAAGCGGCCGGTCGAGCACGTGGTGCGCGACGTCCTCGCCACCCGCAGCAAGAACATCAACTTCTGCGACGACAACCTGTGCGAGGACGTGAAGTACGCCGGGCGGCTGTTCGACGCCCTGCGCGGGACCGGGATCGGCTGGGGCACCCAGACCACGATCAACGTGGCCCGCCACCCCTGGCTGCTCGAGAAGGCTCGCGCCTCCGGCTGTCGCCTGATGGCGCTCGGGGTCGAGACCCTGAGCTGGCGCAACCTGTCCTCGGTCGAGAAGACGTTCCACGCGGTCGACCGCTACGCCGACGCCTTCCGCCGGATCATGGACGCGGGGATCTCGCCCCACGCCCTGATCATCTTCGGCCTCCCCGAGGACGACCGCGACACGTTCTTGCGCACGGTCGACTACCTCGAGCGGCTGCAGGTCCCGATCGCGCAGTTCTTCCTGCTCACGCCCTACCCCGGGACCGTGAACGGCGACCGCATGTGGCGCGAGGGGCAGGTGTTCGACGCCGACCTCAGCCACCTGCGCGAGCCGTACGTCGTCTACCGCCCCGAGCGGCTCAGCCCCGAGGAGCTGCAGGAGGGCTGGTGGAGCGCGCTGCGCCGGTTCTACTCGCTGCGCTCGATCGCGCGGCGCGTGCTCCACGCGCGCAAGGGCGGGCGGGTCGAGACCTGGCTCAACCTGGCGCAGAACCTCCTCTACTGGACCAAGGTCCAGCGCGGGAACCACCCGGTGTACTTCGGGCTATGAGCGCCGCGCCCGAGCTCGTCCTCGACGTGTTCCACGAGCGCGACCTCGCCGCCGACCCCGCCCGGCTCCCGCCCGGCGAGCGGTTGATCCACGGCCGGCTGGGCGGGCCGCGCCGCAAGGAGTGGCTGCGCGGGCGAGCCGCCTTGCGCAGGAGCCTGCGCCCCCGCCTGGGCGCCGCGGTCGACCAGGTGTCGCTGCTCGAGTTCCCCGACGGCGCGCCGCGCCCCGTCGGCGGACTACCGCTCGCAATCTCGCTCAGCCATGACCCGCCCTGGTACGCCGCGCTGTGGCGGGAGGGGCGCGGCGCGGTGGCGGTCGACCTGTGCCTGCGCGCGAACGCGGCGCGGCTCGAGGCCATGCTGCCTCGCGTGGCCGTCTCGGCCGGGGTCGAGCTCTGCGCGGCGTGGGCGGCGGTGGAGTGCGCGCTCAAGCTGCGCCGCCTGAGCGTCATGGAGCTGCTCCCCTGGAGCGGGCGCGCCGTGGAGGTCGCGCCGCGCCGCGACGGCCTCGAGGTGCGCGGCCTCGGCGCGCCCGCGCGCTGCCACCTGCGCCAGGCCGACGAGTACGTGCTCGCCTGGGCGGACGAGCCGCACGATCCGTCCTCGGACGGCGAGGACCACGCGTGAGCTGGCTGGTCGGGAGCGCCGCCCTCGACGCGCCCACGCTCGCCGCCCGCTGTCGCGAGGACGCCGCGCTCGCCCGCTGGCTGCGCCGGTTCGACCTGCCCACCCGCCTCGCGCTCGCCGCGGCCCGCGAGGCGAGCGGCGCGCTGGAGGCTCCGCGCGAGGCGGCGCTCGTGGCGCTCGCGCCGTGTCGCGGCGGCTCGCCCGAGCTGCTGCGCTGGGTCGAGCGCGTGGCGGCGGGCGGCTCGCTGGCAGGGGTGCGGATCAACCCGGTGCACACGCTCCACGCGGTCGACAACCTGGCGCTCTCGGCCCTCGCGATCGAGCTCGGCAACCATGCCTGGGGCCTCGGCCTGGGCGGCGCCGCCGGCCAGGCCTGGGCGGGCCTCGAGATCGCGCTGGAGCGGCTGGCCGAGGGGCCCGAGCGCGAGGCGTTGCTGCTCGCTGGCGAGCAGGACGACCCGCACGCGGCCAGCGCGGGGGCCGGGGTGGCGCTCGCGCTGAGCGCCACGCCGCCTGCGGCGGGCCCGCGCGTGCGGCTGTGTGGGCTCGAGCGGGAGCCCGGCGCCGCGTGTGCGAGTCCCGTTCCCGACGCGGCTGCCGGCCTGCGCGCGCTCCTCGCGGCCCTCACCGCTCACACCGCCGGCCCGCTCCGGTTCGAGGTCCCGCCCGAGCACGGCGACGGGCTCGATCGGATCGAGGCGCTGCTCGAGGTCGAGCCGTGAGCCGCGCGCGCGTGGTCGTGACCGGCATGGGCGCGCTCTCGGCCCTGGGCGAGGGCGTGGACGCGCTGTGGGCCGGGCTCCTGGCGGGGCGCTCCGGCGTGCGCGCGGAGCCACGTCTCGCCGAGCTCGGGCTGCCGGTGACCACCGGCGGGTTCTTGCCCGCGGACGCGCCGCAGGAGGGCGAGGCCGTGGCCCGCCGCGCGATCGAGGCCGCCCTGGCGCAGGCCGGCCTCGCCGCGGCCGAGGCCGGGCTGGTGTGGGGCAGCGGGCTCGACACCTTCCAGACCGACGCGGGCCACCGCCCCGCCGGGCGGAGCTTCGCCGCGCTGGCCGCGCGCCACGGGCCGCCGCGGCGCATGGTCGCGGTCGCCTGCGCCTCGGGCACCCAGGCGATCGGCGAGGCGGCGCGCTTGCTGCGCAGCGGCCGGGCGCAGGCCTGCGTCGCCGGCGGCTCGAGCGTCATGCTCACGCCCTTCTACCTGGTGGGGTTCCACGCCCTGGGCGCGGTCGCGCTCGACGAGCCCGGCGAGGCGCCGCCGCGTCCCTGCCGGCCATTCGACGCGCAGCGTGGCGGGTTCGCCCTGGCCGACGGCGCGGCGGCGCTGGTGCTCGAGCCGCTCGAGCGCGCGCTCGCGCGCGGGGCCGCGCCGCTGGGCGAGGTGATCGGGTTCGGCACCAGCCAGGACGCGTTCGACCTCAACCGGCCGCCCGCGGAGGGCGAAGGCGCCGAGCGCTGCCTGCGCCGGACGCTGGCCGACGCCGGGCTCGAGGCCGCGGCGATCGACGCGGTCAACGCGCACGCCACGGGGACGCTGGTGGGCGACCCCGCCGAGGCGGCCGCGCTGCGGCGCGTCCTCGGCCCGCGCTGGACAGAGGTCCCGGTGAGCGGGGTCAAGGGCGCGCTCGGCCACGCCATGGCCGCCGCGGGCGCGCTCGAGGCGGTGGTGGCGCTGCGGACCTGCGCCACGGGCGTGGTCCCGCCCACGGTCCACCTCGAGCGGCCCGATCCGGCCTGCGCGCTCGACCACGTGATCGGCGCGCCGCGCGTCACCGAGGCGCGGCGCGTGTTGAGCTGCAGCTTCGGCATGGGCGGGCAGAACGCCGCGCTCCTGCTGCAGCGCTGGGAGGGCGCATGAACCCCGAGGTGCTGGACGGCGTGATCGAGCTGGTGCGCGAGACGCTCGCCCTCGACGACGCCACCCCGGTCCGCCCCGAGCAGCTCCTGTTCTTCGACCTCCAGCTCAGCTCCATGGACTTCCTCGACCTCCTGTTCCGGGTCGAGGAGCGGTTCGGGGTGCGGATCCCCGAGGGCACCCTGCGCGGGTTCGCCCAGGGCGAGCTGAGCGACGACGCGTTCGCGCAGGAGGGCGCGCTGACCCCGCTGGGGCGCGAGCGGCTCATGGCCCTGCTCGCCGACGCGCCGCCCGAGCTGTTCCCGGCGCGGATCTCGACGCAGGCCCTGCACCGCTTCTGCACCGTGGCCGCGGTGGCGCGGCTGGTGGAGCACCGGCGCGCGCAGGCGGGCGGCTGAGGTGTTCGAGCACGTGCGCGGGATCGCGCTCGACGTGACGGCCCGCTCGGCGCGCGGGCGCGCCGAGGTCCCCGCCGAGCACCCCACCTTCGCCGATCACTTCCCGGGCGCGCCGCTCCTCCCGGGGAGCGTGGTGCTCGAGCTGCTCGCGCAGGTCGCGGGGCCGCTGGTGGAGGAGGCGGCGCTCGCCGAGCAGGGCGCGACCCGCTGGGCGCTCCTGGCCGCCGTGCGCAGCGCTCGCTTCCGGCGGCCGATCGCGCTCCCCGCCGCGCTGACGCTCGAGGCCGAGTTGGTCCGGCTCGACGAGCGCGCGGCGGTCGCCTGCGCGCGGCTGTGGGTGGAGCCGCCTACGGCCGATTCCGATTCCCAATCCCAATCCGAGTCCGAGTCCGAGTCCGAGTCCGAGTCCGAGTCCGAGTCCGAGTCCGA
>CAZMSZ010000372.1:0-2476 GCA_964569055.1 uncultured Planctomycetota bacterium
CAGCGGCGACGATTGCTTCGCGATGGCGCGATCCGAGTTTCGAGACAGAGCCTGGCGACGCGCCCCGCTGGGCCTCGCTGCTGGCGACGACCCGAGCTGCTAAGCTTGGCGCCCCACCCGGGAGGTGGCTCCATGCGTGCCTCAGCTCGCTCCGCGCCGTTCGTCCTGCCCGCGCTCGCCGCCCTGGCCCTGCTGGCGCCCGCCCCGGCCCGCGCCGAGGGGCCGAGCGACGTCGACCTCTCGCACGCGCTCGAGCGCTACGTGCGGCGCGAGCAGCCCGAGTACGGCTGGAAGGTCACCGGGCGCGAGGCGCTGGGGGGCGACGTCGAGCTGGTGCAGATCGAGCTCGTCAGCCAGGTGTGGCACGGGATCCGCTGGACGCACCGGCTGAACCTGCTCGACCCCGCGCCCGCGACCGGCGCGCGGGCGCGCCCGGGCCACGCGATCCTGGTGATCAGCGGCTCGGGGCGCGACCGGCAGCTCATGACGATCCTGGGCTCGATCGCGGCGCGGCTCGGGGTGCCGGTGGCGGTCCTGCACGACGTGCCCAACCAGCCGCTGTTCCCCGAGGCGGACGCGCGCGGGCGCGGGCTGCGCGAGGACGCGCTGATCGCGCATACGTTCAAGCGCTTCGCCGAGACCGGCGACCCCACCTGGCCGGCGCTCCTCCCCATGACCCGCGCCGCGGTCGCCGCCATGGACGCGCTCGGCGAGTACAGCGCGGCGGAGGCCGCGGCCGCGCCCGCCGAGCGCGCGCGCCCCTGGCGCCACGGCAAGCTGGAGAAGTTCGTCACGACCGGCGGCTCCAAGCGCGGCTGGACCACCTGGCTGACCGGCGCGGTCGAGCCGCGCGTGATCGCGATCGCGCCGATCGTGTTCGACAACCTCAACTTCGCCGCGCAGATCGGGCTGCACATGGAGACCTGGGGCAAGCCGAGCCCCTCGATCCACGACTACACCGACGCCGGCCTGATCGAGATGCTCGAGACCGAGCGGGGCCGCCAGCTCGGCCAGCTCGTCGACCCCTACTCCTACGCGGCGCGCCTCACGCTCCCCAAGCTGATCCTGATCGGCACCAACGACACCTACTGGCCGCTCGAGGCGATCCACCTCTACCGCGGCGGGCTGCCGGGGGAGCTGTTCACGCACTACGTCCCCAACGCCGGCCACTCCGCCGGGCTGTCGGTGGTGCAGGCCCTGGTCGGGTTCTTCGATCACGTCACCGAGCGCACCCCCGACCTGCCCCAGCTCGAGCTGACCGTCGCGCCGCGGGCGGGCGCCGAGATCCGGGCGGCCACCGCGGCGGACACCGCGCGCCTGGGCAACGTCCGCCTGTGGGCCACCTGGATCGAGGGGCGCGACTTCACCAAGGCGACCTGGGTCTCGGTGGACGCGACGCGCGCCGGCGACGCCTGGCGCGCCTCCTTCCCGGCCGTCGTCCAGCGGGACCACGGCCGCGCCGCGTTCATAGGCGAGGTCGAGCTGCCCGAGAGCTCGGGCGCGACGTTCCTGCTGCACACGCCCGTGCAGGTGTGGGAGCTCGGCCCGACCCAGTGAGCGGCGCGCTGCACATCCTCGGCTATCTCCCCTCCAGCGGCTTCAAGGAGCTGAAGGAGATCGAGCAGGCCAAGGCGGCGCTCGCGGGCGGCGGCACGCTGTGGGTCGACATCGAGGGGCGCTCGCCCGAATCGGACGCCATCCTGGGCGAGGTGTTCGGCTTCCACCCCCTCGCGATCGAGGACGTCTACAAGGAGCGGCACCGGCCCAAGGTCGAGGACTACGACGAATACCTCTACATCATCGTGCGCGGCCTGCGCGACGCGTCCGAGCTCGGCGACGTCGTCACGACCGAGCTCGACGTGTTCTTGGGGCGCAACTTCGTGGTCACGCACCACGACGGCGCGGTCCCCTCGGTCACGGCCGCGCGCGACGAGGTCCGGCGCACGCTGGGGTCCGCGCTCACCAAGGGGGCGGTCTACATGGCGCACCGCCTGCTCGACCGGCTCGTCGACGAGTTCCGCGACCTCCCCGACGTCTACATGCGCGAGGTCGACCGGCTCGAGGCGGCGGTGCTCGGCGGCCACGACGAGCTGGCCCGGATCTTGGAGCTCAAGGGCGCGCTGCACCGGATCCGCCGCACCGCGCAGGCTCAGACCGGGGTGCTCGCGCGCCTCGCCCGGGCCGAGTTCGACGAGATCCCCCAGGAGGCGCGCCCCTTCTTCCGCGACGTGCACGAGCACATGGCGCAGGTGGCCGAGCGCCTCGACACCGAGCACAGCGAGCTGCAGGCCGTGTTCGACGCGTTCCACTCGCTGTCGGCGCACCGCATGAACGAGATCATGAAGGTGCTGACCCTGATCTCGACGATCATGCTGCCGCTGACCTTCCTGGCCGGCGTGTACGGCATGAACTTCGACAACATGCCCGAGCTCCACTGGAAGTACGGCTACTTCATCGTGTGGGGCGTCATGATCAC
>CAZMSZ010000372.1:2576-4251 GCA_964569055.1 uncultured Planctomycetota bacterium
AGCATGAACGCACCCCTGGTCGGCGTCGTGATGGGCAGCGACAGCGACTGGGAGGTCATGCGCCACGCGGTGGCGCGCCTCGAGGCGTTCTCGGTCGCGCACGAGCGGCGCGTGGTGTCCGCGCATCGCACGCCCGACCTGCTGTTCGAGTACGCGGCGAGCGCGCGGGGGCGCGGGCTGCGGTGCATCATCGCGGGGGCGGGCGGGGCGGCGCACTTGCCCGGCATGCTGGCCGCCAAGACCACGGTCCCGGTGCTCGGGGTGCCGGTGCCCTCGCGTCACCTGCAGGGGCTCGACTCGCTGCTCTCGATCGTGCAGATGCCGCGCGGCGTGCCGGTGGCCACGTTCGCGATCGGCGAGAGCGGCGCGGTCAACGCGGCGCTGTTCGCGGTGGCGCTCCTCGCGGCCGAGCGGGCCGACCTCGCCGAGCGGCTCGACGCGTTCCGCCGCGAGCAGGAGCAGCGCGCGCTCGGCGCGGAGCTGCCGCCGGCATGATCGCGCCGGGCGCCACCCTCGGGGTCCTGGGGGGCGGGCAGCTCGGGCGCATGTTCGCGGTCGCGGCGCGCCGGCTCGGCTACGAGGTCGTGGTGCTCGACCCGCAGGCGCCCTGCCCCGCGGGCGAGGTCGCGAGCCGCCAGCTCGTCGCGCCCTACGACGACCCGGCCGCCCTCGACGAGCTGGCGCGCGTGTGCGCGGCGGTCACCACCGAGTTCGAGACGGTCCCCGCCAGCAGCCTCGAGCGGCTCGAGGCGGCGGGCTGCCCCGTGCGCCCCTCCTCGGCGGCGGTCGCGGTCGCGCAGGACCGGCTGGCCGAGAAGACGTTCTTCCGGGCCGCCGGCTGCCCCACCGCGCCGTTCGCGCCGGTCCGCGCCGCGGCCGAGCTGGGGGCCGCCGTGGACGCGGTCGGCCTCCCCGCGCTGCTCAAGGTGAGCCGCGGCGGCTACGACGGGAAGGGGCAGTTCGCGGTCGGCTCGCTCGCCGAGGCGGAGGCGGCGCTGGCCAGCCTGGGCGGCGAGCCCTGCATCCTCGAGGCGCGCCTGCGGCTCGAGGCGGAGCTGTCGGTGGTCCTCGCCCGCGACGCCACCGGCCACGTCGCCGCGTTCCCCCCCGCCGAGAACGTGCACGAGCAGGGGATCCTCGACCTCTCGCTGGTGCCGGCCCGCGCGCCCGCCGCGCTGGCCGACGACGCCGTGGCGCTCGCCCGCGGGCTGGCCGAGCGCCTCGAGTACTGCGGCGTGCTGGGGGTCGAGCTGTTCCTGAGCGGCGGCCGCCTGCTCGTGAACGAGGTCGCCCCGCGCCCCCACAACAGCGGCCACTTCACCCTCGACGCCTGCGCGACCGACCAGTTCGAGCAGCAGGTCCGCGCCCTGTGCGGCCTCCCGCTCGGCGATCCGCGCCTGCTCACGCCCGCGGTCATGCTCAACCTGCTGGGCGACCTGTGGCAGGCCGGCCCGCCGCCCTGGGAGCGCGTGCTCGCGCATCCCGGCGCGCGCCTCCACCTGTACGGCAAGCGCGAGCCGCGGGTCGGCCGCAAGATGGGCCACGTGACCTGCCTCGCGCCGACCCTCGAGGAGGCCCTCGCCACCGCGAGCGCGATCAAGCGAGACCTGAGCCGGTAGCGGGCGCCTATCCACCTCTCGTGAGGAGTGGCGGTGATCCGAGCCCCGCCCAATCA
>CAZMSZ010000372.1:4351-7373 GCA_964569055.1 uncultured Planctomycetota bacterium
GTGGCCGGAGCCGCCGCTCATTCTCCTCCTCGCAAGGAGTGGCCGTGGCCGGAGCCGTCGTTCGTTCTCCTCTCGGAAGGCGTGGCCGTAGCCCGAGCCCCGCCCAAGAATCTCCTCTCGGAAGGAGTGGCAGTAGCCCGAGCCCCCGCCCCAAGAATCTCCTCTCGGAAGGAGTGGCCGTAGCCCGAGCCCCCGCCCAAGAATCTCCTCTCGCACGGAGTGGCCCTAGCCCGAGCCCCCGCCCCATCACACCTTCTCACAAGGCGTGGCCGTGACCCGAGCCCCGCCCCCATCCCGGATTCCTCGGCTCCCACACCCCCCCTGGCCGTTCACACCACAGCAGCCGAGGAATCCGGTGGTCAGTCGCTGGTTAGCTTCTCCAGCCGGCGCAGCATGGCTGCGCGGGCCATCAGCTCCTTGACGTCGACTCGGCCGCGGGCGCGCGCCTCGCCGACCAGGCGGCCCAGCCGCTGCACCTCCTTGTCGAGGTGCTCGAGCATGGGCTTGAGCTCCACCAGGGCGGCCTTCTGCTCGGCAGCCTTGGCGCGCAGCGCCTCGAGCTCGGACTGGGCCTCGCCGGCCTTGGCCGCCGAGGCGGCCTCGAGCCCGGCGGCCTCGGAGCGTGCGGTCTCGAGCGCGGCCGCGACCTGATCGCGTTCTTGCTCGCTCGCCGCCAGCCGCTCGCGCAGCTCGTCCCGCTCCGCCTCGAGCGCCGTCGCGGCGTCGCGGGCCTCGGCCAGGGCCCGCTCGGCGGCCTCGCCCTCCGCGCGCGCGGCCTGGAGCTGCCCGCTCTGCAGCTCGAGCGCGGCCACCGAGGCGCGCAGCCCCTCCAGCTCGGCCTCGAGCTCCTGGGTGCGGACGTCGGCCTGTTGCTCGACGGCGGCCACCGCCTGGTCGCGCTCGTCGAGCCGCCCCTGCAGGACCTCGACCAGCTCGAGGTGATCGCGGCGCTCGCGCTCGAGCTGCCCCACCTGCTCGCGCAGGGCGTCCCGCTCGGCCCGCAGGCCGGCCACGGTCTCCTCGAGCTCGTAGCGGCGCTGCTCGGCCGCCTGCCGCTCCTCGAGGTGCTTGGCGCGCTCCTCCTCGAGGTCGGCGGCCAGCACCGCCTTGCTGTCGGCCAGCCGGCGCGCGTCGCCGAGCGCCTCGCGGATCTGGGCCAGCGCCGCGCCCACCTCGCCGGGCGCGTCGATCTCGTCGCACAGGCGGGCCACCGCCTCCAGCTTCTCGCGCAGCGACTCGATCACGACCTCGAGCGCGTACTTGCGCCCGGCGATCGCGGTGCGCTCGGTGCGGAGGATCTGGTTGCGCGAGCGGAGGCTCTTCAGCTCGCCCAGGAGCGCGCCCCCAGCGAGCGGCGCCTCGGCGGCATCGCTCGCCGGCTCGGCCTCCTCGTCCACCACGACCAGCGGGGTCGCGTCCTCGGGGTCGGCGGCTTCGGTGCGGGTCGAGGCCGCCTCCAGGCCGCGGATCTCGCGCGTCGCCCCCTCCGGGCGGGGGAGGTCGAGGTCGACCTCCTCGGCGCGCGTGGTCTTGCGCCCGAGCGGGAGGATCTCGCGCGGCGGGGCCGCGCCTGGCTCGACGTCGTCGCTCATGCGCGGCTCATTGTAGAGAAGCCCGCCCGCGCCGGCACGGGCCCCTTGGCCCTCAGTCCCGCTCCTCCGGGCCCGCCGCCTCCCGGAGCGCCTGCTCGATCTGCTCGGCGACGTGGAGCATGCGGTCACGGTGCTCCGCCGCGCGCTCCTGCAGCCGGGCCTCGGCCTCGCGCGCCCGCTCGGCCAGGTGATGGGCGCGCTGCTCGAGCTCGGCCTGCCGCTGCAGCAGGCGCTCCCCGAGCTCGCGGGCGCTCCGCTCGATGTCGTCGGCCCCGCGCCCCTCGCGGTGCATGGCCTCGATCCGGGCCCGGGTCTCGGCGCGCGCCGCGGCCGCCTCGGCCTCGAGCCGGCGCCGCTCCGTCTCGACCCGCTCGACCGTCTGGTCACGCTCGCGCTCGAGACGCTCCAGGCCGGCGCGCAGCTCGGTGAGCTGCTGAACCCTGGCGTCGGTGGGCCCGAGCCGCTCACGCCCCTGGACCAGGGCACGCTCGATCCGCCGGCCGCGCTCGCGCTCCCGCTCCGCGTCGCGACGCGCCTCGCGGGCCTGTCGCTCCTCGCGGGCGTGGCGCTCGGCCTGCTCGCGCTCGCTCCGCTCGCCCCGGCGTCCCCCCTCGAGGGCGGCCTGCAGCCGGGCGATCGCGCCCGCCTGCTCGGCGACCAGGCGCTCGAGCGCCTCGACCCGTCGCGCGAGCAGCCGCACCTGCGTGCGGAGCTGCGCCTCCCCGGCGTCGTCTGCTCGCGCGGGGGTGATGGTGAGCTCGCTCACGAAGGCGCCCAGCGCCAGCCCAAACAGGATCACCCCGACCCAGCCCCTCGCTCGCCCCCGGTTCGTCCCGCTCGCCATGCTGCTCCTCCTTCGGCTGCGCGCCATTCTCCGCGCCGGCCGTGCTCGTCGCCACGGCTCCCCCGGCCGCGCCCGGAGTGCTCCAATGGCGCGCCATGGCCGCGCCGGTCCGCTCGCTCCTGATCGTCCGCCTCTCGGCGCTCGGCGACGTGATCCACGTCCTGCCCGCGCTCGCCGCGCTGCGGGCCGCCTTCCCCCAGGCCAAGCTCGGCTGGGCGGTGGAGGAGGCGGCGGCCAGCCTGCTCGAGGGGCACCCCCAGCTCGACCGGCTGCACGTGATCCCGCGGCGCGTCTGGAGCGGCGCCGCCAAGCGCGGCGACCTGCTCGCGATCCTCTCGGGCCTGCGCAAGACCGTGGGCGAGCTGCGGCGGGAGCGCTACGAGGTGGCGCTCGACTTCCAGGCCAACCTGCGCTCCTCCGCGCTGGCCTACGCCTCGCAGGCGCCGCGGCGGATCGGGCAGCCGCGCCCGTACTCGAAGGAGGGCAGCCGGTTCCTGTTCACCGACGTGCCCGCGCCGGTCGGCCGCGAGGTCCACAAGATCGAGCGCAACCTGCGCCTGCTCGCGCCGCTGGGGGTCGCGCCCGC
>CAZMSZ010000373.1:0-7366 GCA_964569055.1 uncultured Planctomycetota bacterium
ATCGCCTTGGCGCGCGCCCGCAGCTCGGGGGTGACCGCGTCCATGGGGAGGTCGAAGATCCGGGCCGCGGTGGCGCGGTGCACGTCGAGCCCGTCCTGGAAGGCGGCGATCAGCGCCTCGTCGCCCGACAGGTGGGCGAGGACGCGCAGCTCCACCTGCGAGTAGTCGGCGGAGAGCAGCACCCAGCCGGGCTCGCCCGCCACGAACGCCGAGCGGATCCGGCGCCCCTCGGGGCTGCGGACGGGGATGTTCTGGAGGTTGGGGTCCGACGAGGAGAGCCGCCCCGTGGCGGTGACGGCCTGGTTGAACGAGGTGTGGACCCGGCCGGTGCGCGCGTCGACCAGCGCGGGGAGCGCCTCGACGTAGGTCCCGAGCAGCTTCTCGAGCTGGCGGTGCTCGAGCAGGGTCTTGGCGAGCGGCGAGTGGTGCGCCAGCGCCTCGAGCACCTCGCGGTCGGTGGAGTGGGCGCCCCCCGCCGTGCGCTTGAGCGGGAGCCCGGCCTGCTCGTGCAGGCGGAGGCGGTCGAACAGCAGCGCGCTGACCTGGCGCGTGGAGCCGAGGTTGAACGGCTCGCCCGCCAGGCGGTGCGCCTCCTCCTCGAGCGCGCGCAGCCGCGCGCGGAACTCGTGGCCGATCCCCGCCAGGACCCCGACGTCGACCGCGACGCCGGCAGCCTCCATGCGCAGGAGCACGTCCATGAGCGGCAGCTCCACCTCGCGGTACAGCCGCTCGAGCTCGGGCGCCTCGGCGAGCTGGCGGGCGAAGCGGCGGTGGAGGCGGAGCGTGATGTCGGCGTCCTCGCTGGCGTAGGGGAAGATCTCCTCGTCGGCGGTGTCCGCCATGGAGCGCTGCTTCTTGCCGCGCCCGATCACGTCGCCCGTGGCGATCTTCTTGTAGTTGAGGTAGCGCAGCGCCAGGGCGTCGAGCCCGTGGGTGGGGGCCGAGGGGTCGAGCACGTAGCTCTCGAGCATGGTGTCGAAGGCGACGCCCCGCACGGTCACCCCGTGGCGGGCGAGCACCGCGATGTCGTACTTCACGTTCTGCCCGCCCTTCTTCAGGTGCGGGTCCTCGAGCAGCGGGCGCAGCCGCTCGAGCCGGCGCGAGAAGTCGAGCTCGACCGCGAACAGCTCGAAGGCGCTGCTGCCGCGCCGCTCCTCGGCGCCGACGTACCAGGCCTCCGCCTCGGCGAAGGCGAACGCCATGCCCACGATCTCGGCCTTGCCGGGGTCGAGGCTGGTGGTCTCGAGGTCGAACACCAGCTCGTCGCAGCCCTTCAGCCGCTCGATCAGCGCCTCGAGCCCGGCGTCGTCGGTGATCCGGTGGTGCACGTGGGGGTCGCTCGAGATGTCGCGCGAGAAGCGGCCGGTCAGCTCGCGGAACTCGAGCTCGGTGAACAGCTCGAACAGCCCGGCCCGGTGGGGCTCGCCCAGCGCGAGGTCGTCGAGGTCGACCTCGAGCGGGACGTGCTCGTCGAGCGACACCAGCTCGAGCGAGAGGCGCGCCAGGTCGGCGTGGGCCTGCAGGCTCTCGCGCACCGCCTTGCGCTCGACCTCGTCGGCGCGCGCCAGGGCCTCCTCCACGCTGCCGAACTGCCGGATCAGCTCGACCGCCCGCTTGGGGCCCACCCCGGGCACGCCGGGGACGTTGTCGCTCGAGTCGCCCCGCAGGGCGAGGTAGTCGCGGAACTGGGCGGGCGCGACGCCGTAGCGCTCCTCCACGCCGGCGGGGTCGAGCACCTCCACGCCGGGCGCGCCGCTCCGCCGCCAGGGGTTGTAGACCCACACCCGGTCGTCGACGAGCTGGCACAGGTCCTTGTCGGCCGTCACGATCCGCACCAGGTAGCCCGCTTCGCGGCCGCGGCGGGCGAGGGTCGCGACCACGTCGTCAGCCTCCCAGCCCTCCACCGCGAGCCGCTTGACCCCGAGCGCGTCCACGATCCGCTCCACGTAGGGGAGGCAGGCCTCCATCTCCTCGGGCATCAGCGCGCGGGTCGCCTTGTAGGCGGGGTAGCGCTGGTGGCGGAAGCTGGTCTTGGAGACGTCGAACACCACCGCCAGCCGGTCGGGCCGCTCCTCGTCGACGAGGCGCAGCAGCTCGCGCGTGAACGCGAACGCGCAGGAGGTGTTGAGCCCCGCCGCGTTCCGCAGCGGGCTGCGAATGAACGCGTAGTGGCTGCGGTAGGCGAGGGCCGAGCCGTCGACCAGGTAGAGCTTGCGGGCGGCCACGCGCTCAGGCCGCCGCGGCGGCGGCGCGGCGCCGTCGCCGGAGCAGGGTCACGGCCAGCCACAGGCCGCCCACCAGCACCAGGACGGCCACGAGCAGGGCCACGAACCACAGCAGGATCGAGAGCGCCGCGGTCAGCAGGGCGGCGAAGTCCTCGGCCAGGGACAGCACGGGGTTGGCGAGCCCGCCGGTGGCGGCGGTCGAGCCCACCCGCGTCAGGCTCTTGACCCCGTGCACCGACAGCGCCGCGCCCCCGCCCGCCACCAGCGCGAACATGGCGGTGGCCCAGCCGGGCAGCTCGGTCACCACGGCCGCGGCCACGAGCGCGCCCGCCAGGGTGCGCACGGGGGCCTGGATCACGTCGAGCGCGTGGTCGAACACCGGCACCTTGTCGGCGATCGTCTCGGCCGCCACGGCCACGCCGAGCGCGATCAGGGCCGGGGTGCTGCCGAGCCAGGTGAAGCTCTCGCTCAGCGGGAGCCAGTCGCCCCCGAGCCGGGCGGCGAGGCCGGTCACGAGCAGGGGCAAGAAGGCCCGCAGCCCGCAGGTGGCGGCGAGGGACAGCCCGAGCGCGATCGAGACGAGGAGCTCCATGGACACTCGCGCCGCGTCGGTGCGCGCGGCTCGCGAGATCTTACGATGGCCTCCGACCCGGCGAAGGGGCGCGACCATGGGAGCGGGAGAGCGGGCGCGACGGCAGGTCCTGGCGGTCAGCTACGCCGCGCTGCTCGAGGCCGGCGAGTGGCGGCCGATCCCGGGCTGCCCCGGGCGGAGCGTGCTCCAGCGCGCCGCGCGGATCCGCCCCGAGGACCTCGTCGGCGCCGGGGCGCGCCTCGAGCGGTTCGAGGTCGCCGGGGCGCGCGACCCGGTGCTGGTCGCGCCCGTCGAGGGCGGCGGGCTGATCAGCTACGACAAGGGGGACGGGCGCTTCGTGCACACCCTGAACACGCCCGAGGGGTTCGCGCGCAAGCTGGCCCAGCTCGGGATCGCGCTCGGGGCTCGCTGACCAGCGCGCGCGGCGCGCCTCCTGGGGCTCACGCCCGCCACTTGTTCCGCCCCAGCCGGCAGCCGCGCGTGGCGCAGCGGCCGAGCTCGGCGTAGCAGTCGGCGTGGTACACGGTCTGGCAGCCCGCGCAGGTCGCGAGGTGCTGTTGGCGCGCCAGGGCGTCGCGGCAGTAGGGGCAGCGCTGCCGCGGCTGGATCGCGACCTGCGTCGGGGGGCGCATGCGCACCGTGATCGCGCCGGAGGGCGAGGGGAGCACGACGACGCCCACGTCGAGGACCCAGTCGGGCCAGCCGGGGATGTCGATCCGCAGCTCGACCCGCCACTTCACCTCGTGGTGGTGCCCCTTGAACGACGGCGCGGCCCGCGGGGGGACCGGCAACGCGCCGCGCAGCTGCGTGCGCTGACCGCCGCGCACCAGGCCGGCGCCCATGAGGGTGACCGGGATCTGGGCCAGCTCGTGGGTCTCCGTGCGCGGGTCGTTCCCGCTCGTGCGGGCGACCTCGGTCCCGACCAGGACCGCGCGAACGCCGCGCAGCTCGAGGTCCTGCGGCGGCGAGAAGGCGAGCTTGACCTCCACCGCCTCGCCGGCCACGACCCGGTCGCCGACCTCGAGCTCGACCTCGCCGAGCCTGAGCTCGGCCGCCCGGTTCCGCAGCCCCCACGCCGCGCCGCCGGCGCCGACCAGGAGCGCCAGGGTCGAGAACACACCCAGGCCGCCCGAGCCCAGGACCGTCACGAGCGCGACGGCGAACAGGGCCGCGCCGGCGACCCCGCACTGGAGCCGGTTGGCGCGCAGCCGCTCCGCGTCGCCGAGCTCGCCCGGCTCGACCCAGGCGTCGGCGGCGAGGCTGGGCAGGATCGTGACCTCGCGCGACACCGGCGGCTGGAGCGCCAGGCGAACGTCGGTGCCGGCGGTGAGGGTCCAGAACACCCGGAACGTCTTGCCGCGATACGTCACCGGCGCCACGGGCGCGTCGAGCGCGAACGCGAGGCGGAACGTCTCGCCGCGGCGCCAGCGCATCATGGGCTGCAGCTCGAGGTGCAGCGGCGCGCCCCGCTCCTCGCTGCCGCGGCCCTCGGTGCGCCAGCCGAGCTCGAGCCACACGCCCTCGCTGTGGCAGTCGCGCAGCGCCTCCACCAGCACCGCCCCCCTCAGGGGCGCCCCGGCCGGCACGGCGTCGGCTTCGAGCTCGATCTCGAGGCGGGACCTCACCCCTCGACGGTAGCGCGGCGGCGGGCGCGCCGCGACGTCACACCCACTCGGGCAGCTCGTCCTCTTCGTCGCCCTCGAGGTCGGCGCCGTGGCGGAGGACCCAGGCCTGCGTGAGGATCGCCAGCTTCTCGCCCAGGAGCCGGGCGTCGTCGGCGATCGCCTCCAGGGCGCGGTCCTTCTCCTGCTCCTCGAGCACGCGGCTCATGGCGACCAGGATGTTCGGCAGGTGCTGCGCGCGCAGCAGCGCCTCGAGCGCGTGGCGCCGGGCCGCGGCGTCGGGGCGGCCGTCGAGGTCGACGGTGCTCAGGCGCTCGAGCGCGCCGAGCTGCGCCGCGACCAGGCTCTCGCCGCGACCGACGATCCCCTTGACGGCGCCCGGGTGCGCCCGCTTGAAGCGATCGACCAGCGCGCGCATGCGGTGCACGTAGTCATCGCGCCAGCGGTTGAGGACCGGTCGTAGCGCCTCGCTCACTCGTTCGAGTCTAACCGGCTGCCACGCCCGGGTGGCCAGCGGGCAGCGGGTTGGGCATACTCGCCCTGGGGGAGTGCGCGACGCGATGGCCAAGACGCTCAAGATCGACGTTCGGACGGGTCGGATCGAGGTCCCCACCCCCGACGAGGACGCTGACGCGCGCGACGCGGCCACGCTCGAGCTGACCGCCGAGATCGGGGCCGAGCTGGACGCGCTCGAGCAGCGCGTCGACGCCGAGCCGCGCGACGTGCTCAAGCAGGTGTGGGTGCTCAACGCCTGGACGGACGCCTACCCCAAGAACTGGATCAAGGACTTCGGCAAGCGGCGCGAGCGCAACGCGCTGCAGGGCCGGATCGACGAGCTGCGCAAGCAGGCGCAGGAGGCGCTCGGGGTCGACCAGGGCAAGGCGATCTGGGAGGACCTCGACTTCCTTCGCAAGGTGCTGCCGCTCCTGTTCGAGAAGCAGCGCGCCAGCGGCGAGGTGCTGCGCCTGATCCTCTCGCCGCTCGGCAAGCTGAAGTTCTGCCAGATCCAGTACTCCCGCACCGGCGCCGAGGACCTGGCGCGGGTGTGTCAGGAGGTGCAGGAGGAGGTGCGGCGCACCAACGACCTCGACGAGCAGGCGCTCGCCTGGGGGCTCGAGAACCACGCCGCGCTGCTCTCGGGCCAGCCCCCGGCCCGGATCCCGACCAAGCTCCAGCCCCCCGGCGGCGGCGGCCCGCTGCTCGGCCTGGGGGCGCTGCTGGCGGGCGGCGGCGGCGCGGTCGCGGCCGGCCTGGTGGCGGGCGTGCCCACGACGGCCGGCCTGGGCGGCGCGGGCCTGGGCGCGCTGCTGCTGCTGGTGGGCGGGTTCAAGGCCAAGAAGGCGGGCGCCGCGCGGGCGGAGCTGCCCGAGCGGTTCGCCGAGCTCTCGGCGCGCTTCCGCGAGCGGCTCTACCTGATCTGCACGCTGCGCGTCCTGTACCGCGTCTCGTCGCGCTACACCGTGGCGGCGGACGCCTACGACAGCGCGATCAAGGACTACGGCGGCAACCAGAAGTGGAAGGCGCTCAAGTTCGAGGGGCGCGACCTGACCGAGGTGTTCGCGGCCGAGAGCTGGGACCCGCGCGGCTCGATCGAGCACTGGCTGGCCGAGAAGGTCAAGCAGAACTTCCGCCTCGACAGCATGACCCTCGCGGCCCCCGAGGACCTCGACGCCGAGGCGTGGGACGTGCTCCTCAAGGCCTACCTGCTCGAGTCCGAGGAGTTCGGCGCCGCGAGCGCCGACGGCGCGATGCTGGCCACGGTCAGCGACCTCCTGTTCACCAAGCGCGGCGAGGACGTCTCGAGCGAGCGCGCGCGCGTGTTCGGCGAGGTCCAGGCGGCGTGGGAGCGGGCGCAGGAGGAGCGGGCGGCGGGCTGAGGAAGCTCGTCACTTGCGGGCGCACGGCTTCGCAGCGACAGCCGTTTTTCATTTCTAATTTCTAATTCCCTGTTCGTATTTCATATTCCTTGGCAGGAACCCCTCGGCCGGAAATATGAAATATCAACATGTAATTAGAAATTAGGAATGACGAATGGCTGTCGCCAATGAGGAGCTCTCGGCTCCAGCGAGAGCGCAGCGACACCTTCGAGGCCACGCTCGCCCCCGCACCGGGCGCGCGTAGAATGCGCCCCCCGAACGGAGGAGCGCCATGAGCGAAGAGACCCCCTGGGCCCTGATCCTGGGTGCATCGAGCGGCTTCGGCGCCGCGGCCAGCGTGGCGCTGGCCCGCGCCGGCATGAACGTGATCGGCGTGCACCTCGACCGCAAGGCGACGATGCCCGCGGCCGAGGCGGTGCAGGCGGCCGTGCGCGAGGCCGGGCGCGAGGCGCTGTTCTTCAACCGCAACGCGGCCGCGGACGAGCACCGGGCCGAGGTGCTCGACGGGGTCGCGGCGCGCTTCGCGCAGGGCGACGGCGCGCACACCGTGCGCGTGCTGCTCCACTCGATCGCGTTCGGCACGCTCAAGCCGTACGTGGCCGCGGCGGAGGGCGAGCGCCTCAACCGCAAGAACATCGAGATGACCCTCGACGTCATGGCGAACAGCCTCGTCTACTGGGCGCAGGACCTCGTCGGCCGCGAGCTGATGGGCGAGGGCGGCCGGATCTTCGCCATGACCAGCGCCGGCGGGCGCCGGGTGTGGCCGTCCTACGGCGCGGTCTCGGCCGCCAAGGCCGCGATCGAGTCGCACATTCGCCAGCTCGCCCTCGAGCTCGCGCCGCGCGGGATCGCCTGCAACTCGATCCAGGCCGGCGTGACCGACACGCCCGCCCTGCGCAAGATCCCCGGCCACGAGGGCATGATCGAGCGGGCCAAGGCCATGAACCCCGCGGGCCGCCTCACCACGCCCGAGGACGTCGCCGGCGCGCTGGTGCTGTTCAGCGACCGCCGCCTCGACTTCATGACCGGCAACGTGATCCGGCTCGACGG
>CAZMSZ010000374.1:0-7312 GCA_964569055.1 uncultured Planctomycetota bacterium
GCGAACGAGACGAAGATCGCCTCGTCACCCTTGTTGCCCGCGCCCTTGAGCACGATCAACCCGAGCTTCGGGCGGGGCTGGCGCGCAGCCGGCGAGTCGCCGCGCGCGAGGAGGCCGGCCGCCTGCCCGGCGCCGTAGGGCAGGTGCGTGGCGAGGGCGAGCGCATAGATCCACGGGACGAGCTCGGGCCGGCCGCGCGCGAGCCCGACCCGCGCGGCGAACCCCGCCATGGCGGGAAGGTACAGCGGCAGACCGGCAGGGAGCAGCGGCGGCGCGAGGAACTCGGGGCGCAGGAGGGCGGGGTGCCGTCGGATCAGCCAGGTCCGACCCTGTCCGTAGCGGAACATGTTCCTGGCCCAGCTCGCGAGGTCGCCGCGCTGCCGATGGATCACCGCCGCGCCGGGGACGTACACGAGCTGGAAGCCCTGGTCGCGCAGCCGGCGCGAGAGGTCCACGTCCTCCCCCATGCGGGCGAAGCGCACGTCATAGCCGCCGACGGCCTCGAGCGCGGCGCGCGCGAAGCAGACGTTCAGCCCCGGGAGATGCTCGACGGCGCGCTCCGCGGGGATCTGCCGACCCTGCACCGAGTCGCGCGTGCCGAGGTAGGTGTCGAGGAACAGCGCCAGGGCGTCGTAGAAGGCCGTCTCGCCAGCCGGCGGGATGTTACCGCCGCCCACGGCCGCTACGCCGAGCCGCTGGTGAGCCCGCACGAGCAGGCCGACCCAGTGCGCCGGCGCCTCGCAGTCGGCATCGAGAAACGCCACGTACGGCGTCCTCGCGGCCCGCCACCCGATGTTGCGGTTGGCGGCGATCGAGCGGGTGGGGCTCGAGAGGACCCGCACCGACGGGAGCGCGCGACGCGCTGCCGCGACGGTCTGGTCGGTCGAGCCATCGTCGACCAGCGTCACGCGCAGCTCGCCGCGGTAGTCCTGGCGCGCGAGCGACGCGAGGCAGGCGCCGATCTTCGCCTCCTCGTTGCGCGCGACGACGACCACCGTCACCGCTGGGAGGTCCGCGGCCGCCGACGTCACCAGGTATAGACCTCCGAGAACAGCGGTGCCGGTCGCTGGAAGCGCGGGTCGAGCCGGCCCTCGAGACCGGGTGGGACCCGCAGCAGCCGTACCGTGTCCTCCGCCTCGAGCTGATGAGGCCCCGCCTCCAAGCGCACCCGCCCCGAGGGCGCGAGCGTCTGCCCGTCGATACGTGCGCCGGCGCCGGCCACGAGCACGTACGTGCCAGCCCGCCTCAGCGCGATCGGCCCCGACGAGAGCGGCGGCGCGTAGGCGAGCACGTTGCCCCAGAGCGGGTAGTACTGCTCCGCGAACCAGGCCTGAACGGCGCGAGGCAGCGCGCGCAGGCGGTAACTCACGACGACGAGGGCCGGGGGGGCGTCCGCGAGTCGCTCCACGAGCTGCTGCGATTCGCCAGCGCTCCAGGCGCTCATGCGCTTCAGGCGCGGCCCGTCGAGCCATCGCATGCGCTCGAGCGCGACCTCGCCCACACGCTCGGACGCCGCCGGGGTCGCGCGCGCAGGCCAGTGCTCGCGTCCCCTGATCAGCTCGAGCCCCGCGAAGTACGTCTCACCGGGCTCGAGCCCCGACTCGACGAGCTCGACGGTCGCGCGCTGCGCGCCCGAATCGCGGCGCAGCGCCGCCGGCATGCGCGTCGCGAGCGGGGCGACCACGCCGCAAACGAGGAGCGCGACCAGCCCGACCCTTCGTCGACGAGGCGACCAGGTGCCCCGAAGGACCTCGTCGAGCATGGTCACGATCACCACAGCGGCCAGGGGCATGATGGTCACGATGAAGTAGGGCCACGGCTGCTTGTGCCAGGCGTAGCCCGCGCCGACGACCACGGCGTAGCTCAGGATCGTCGCGTGAACCGCGCCCAGCCCGTCGCGTCCCCACCGCCAGGTGACGTGCGCGAGGCCGGCGCCCGCGAGCGCCCAGAAGGCGGGGTTGCGCGCGGCGGTCTGACCCCAGAACTGAGCGCGAATCGTGTACGAGTCGGCCAGCGCGATGTCGACGTGACGAAGGAACACGCCGTGGAGCACCGCGCTCGGCGAGCTCACCAGCGCCCAGAACACCAGGTAGCCGACGAGCGGCGTCGCCGCCGCGAGGTCGAACGCTACGGCCCGTCGCGCGCGCTCACGCAGCCGCAGGCCGGGCGCGGCGAGGACCGCCACGTTGCCCGCGAGCAGGAAGTAGACGGCCTTCTGCGAGACGCACAGCGCGAGCCCCGAGGCCGCCCCGGCCCAGCCGACGCGCCCGTTCAACAGGAGGAACAGCCCACCCAACGCGAGCCAGCTCGCGAGCATGTCCACGCGCAGCTCGCTCGAGCGCTCGAGGAAGGTGCTCGAGCAGACCAGCAGGAGCAAGCCCAGGAGCGTCGCGCCCGCTCTGAAGTGACGGACGAGCAGCGCACCCAACCCTGCGAGCGCCGCCGCATTCAGCAGCGCCATCTCGAGCTTCACCGCCAGCGCGCCGCGCCAGCTCCCCTCCACGAGCAGCAGCGGCAGGAGCTGGACGTAGTGCCCGAGGACCGTCTTGGGCGGAGCCACGTCAAGGTAGGGCAGCTCATCGGCCAGGCGAGCGACCCACACCGCGTAATGCAGCTCGTCCATGACGAGCGGCAGCCGCAGCACGTAGACGACCTGGACGAGCAAGTAGGCGACGCATGCGCACGCCACCGCCCAGCCCAAGCGGTCTGGGCGCCAGCCCGACCGCCTGGAGAGGCAGTCACTCACCGCTCACGGCTCCGGGTCGGTGCGCAGGCTGATGGCGTTGACCAGGAACGCCGCGGCCAGCATCAGGGCGCCGCTGGCCAGGAGCGTGGTGGCGAGCGAGAGCGCCGGGAGAGACGAGAGCCGACCGAATCCCGCCGCGGCCCAGCGCGCGAAGATCGTCGCCCAGGCGAGCGCCCCCCCGAGCGCGAGGAGCGCCCCTGCCACCCGTACGGGTCCATCGCCGAGCGCGGCCACCCAGCGACTCACGAGGCTGTGGCGGAAGCGCATGCGCACCGAGCGGGCGAGGGCGCAGCAGACGAGGCCGAGCACGACGAGCGTAATCCCGAGCAGCGAAGCGGCGAGGCCGGCGAGGTTGGTATGGGAGTCCCAGGTGCGGATGAGGATGTGCGTCGGGCCCGAGACCAGCGCGGTCTGGATGGCGAGCCCGAGCGCGAACAGCGCCGCCCCCGGGAGGAGGAACACGGGGGCCGGCGAGAAGACCAGCATGTACTCCATGTGGCGCAGCCCGTCGCGGAAGCGCTGCAACTTCGACTCTCCCGTGCGGCGCCGATACGGGATCGGCACCTCCTTGACCCGCAAGTCCCGGTCGATCGCCTTGACGATCATCTCGGTGGCGAACTCCATGCCCGGCGTCTGCAGGGCGAGGCTGCCGATGGCGTCTCGTCGGATCGCGCGCATGCCGCAGTGGATGTCGTGGAGCCACACGCGGTAGAGCAGCCGGGTCATGCCCGACAACACCGGGTTTCCGAGGTAGCGGTTCAGGAACGGCATGGCGTCGGCCTCCATGAGCCCGCCGAACCGGTCTCCCACCACCAGGTCGTACCCCTCGTCGCGCACCCAGGCCACGAAGGTCCCGGTCATCTCCACCGGATAGGTGCCGTCCGCGTCCAACATGACGACGACCTCGCCCCGCGCCTCGGTGAACCCGCGCAGGTACGCCCGGCCATAGCCGCGCCTCGGCTCACTGACCACTCGTGCGCCGTGCGCCCGCGCGATCTCGGCCGAGCGATCGGTCGAGCCGTTGTCGACGACCAGCACCTCGCCTCGAAGGGCCCCGCCGTCGAGCGCCGCCCGCGCGCGCTGGACGCAGGCGCCGATCGCCTCCGCCTCGTTCAGGCACGGGAACAGGATCGTGACGTCGAGGGGCTCGCCAGCGGCCGCTACCGTCGCCGCTTCGGTGGGCTCATGCATTTGGCGCGGGATCATACCAGCGGGCGTGCGTCTCCCGGCTCGACGGAGCTGGCGCGCCATGGGCGCTGCGCCTCCTCCTCGGCGGCGCGGACCGCGCCGTCGAGCTCGGCGAGCGGGAGGTTTCGCTTGCGACCGCGCCGCAGCACGTCCTCCTGCCGTTCCATGCGCCCGCGCGGGACCTTCACGCGCGAGCGCCAGCCCGGAGGCTCGGGCACTGGAGGCGACGCCGGACGGGCGGCTGCGCGCCGTGGGCGGCGGGTCGTCAGCAAGTAGCGAACGAAGTTGAGCCCGGCGCGCACGGATCGCCGCCCCTCGGCGGGGTCCTGTATGAGCTGGCGCAGCTTGCGAACGAGATAGCGCGGTCGGAAGTGGAACCGCATGAACGCCCGCTCCCGGAAGGCATCGAGCGCCTCGGGGGGCAGCCCCGGCAGGTTCAGCACGCAGCGGTGACCGCCTCCCTCGGTGAGCCAGGCCTCGTAGTCCTCGGTGACGAGATACCCGCCGTCGCGCGCCCACTGGTAGGCGCCCGTGCCCGGATAGGGGATCACCGGATAGAACTGCGCGCTGTCGGGGTCGAGCTCGAGGGCGAGCTCGAGCGTCGCCTGCAGCGTCTCGGGCGTCTCGCCCGGAAAGCCGACCATGAAGCAGCCGTGGACCAGGATCCCCAGGCTGCGGGCGCTCTCCATGAAGGCGCGCTGCTGCGCCACCACCTGCCCCTTGCGCATGTTCGCCAGGACGAGGTCGTCGCCCGACTCGAACCCGACGGCGCACTCGCGGAGCCCCGCCTCCTTGAGGGCGGCGAGCGTCTCGCCGTCCACGTTCGCGCGGATGTTGGCGAACCACGGCAGACGAACGCCGCGCTCGCGGACGAGCCGCGCGATCTCGCGGGCGCGGGCGCGATCCGAGGTGAACGTGTCGTCCTCGAACACGATCTCCCTCACCTCGGGCATGTTCTCCTGGACCCAGAGCATTTCGCCCACGAGGTGCTCGGGCGAGCGCGTGCGGTAGCGGTGCCCGTGCATGACCTGCGGATAGACGCAGTAGAAGCAGCGCGCGGTGCAGCCGCGGCCGCCGATCAACATGACCATGGGGTGGGTGGCGATCGTGAACAGGTAGTTCTCGGGGGTGAGGAAGCGCTTGTAGAGCGGAGCGATCCAGGGGAGCGCGTCCATGTCCTCGATCGGGAGCCGCGCCGGCCCCCGCTCGGCCACCCCATCGCGGGCTGCGGCCAGCCCTGGGATCTCGCGTGCGTCGGCCGACCCGGCCGCCAGCGCGTCCGCGAGGTCCGCGACGGTGAAGTCGTATTCACCGATCGCAGCGAAGTCGACGGCCGGATGGAGCACGGCGCGCTGCCACTCTGCGGTGACGTGCGTCCCGACCAGGCACGTGACGACACCGCTGCGGACGTCGCGCACACCGCCCAGCGTCTCGAGGTCGTAGGAGAAGCTGGCGGTGCTGCACTCGCTGACCACGAGGTCCGGCGCGAACGCGACCACGCGATCGGCCAGGTCGGCGCGCCCGAGGTCGTCGGCCGGACAGTCGAGCAGCGAGATCACGTGCCCGCGCTGCTCGCAGACGGCCGCTGCGTGCGCGAGCCAGTACGGGTAGTACATCGTGCCCGAGCGGATCACCCCCGGGCTCCGCTGCGAGCGCGAGAAGCGCATGTCGCGAAAGGGCGGGTTGAGGAACAGGATCCGCGTCAGAGCGCCCTCCCCGTCTGGGATCGCGGCTCGGCGTCCCGCCGCGCGCCCCGCGTGCAAGCGTAGTCGCGCGCAAACGACTCCACAAGCCGCGGTATCGCCGGCTATCGACGATCACCGCGCGGCGGACCGTGCGCCTGCAACCGCCGCACGCCGTGTGACGAATCGAGCCGTCGCGCTGTACCGCGCCGGGAAGCGCCGAGCGCGGTGAGCGCCGGCGACACGCGGTCGGCGACGAGCCTCAGCCCTCCGGCAGCGGCGCACGCGAGCGCGCCCAGGCGACGTCCGCCCCCAGGGCGAGGCCAAAGCGTAGACCGTGCGCGAGGACGACGCCCGCGGCGCCCACGGCGGCGACTGGCTCCCAGGGATAGCCCAGCTGCCCCGCCACCCACACGTACGACGCCGTCGTCACGCCGAGCCCACCTGGGACCAGCGACAGCACGCCCGCCACGACGCTGACGATCTGCGCGACCACGCTGTCCACCAGACTGATCGGGACGGCCGCGTTGACGAGGGCCCAGATCGCGACCAACTGGAGCGCCCACGTCAGCCCCGCCATGGCGAGCGGTCCGATCAACCGGCGCACATCGCCGAACAGCGCGAGGCTGGTGGTCACCGCGCGGACTCGGGAGCGTACGCGACCCAGGAGGGCGCCCGACTCGACGGGCGCTGCGCCCGCTCGCCTCCTCCCGAACGCGGCCAAAGCCGCGAGGAGTAGCCCGAAGGCTGTCGCCGCGGCCGCGAACGCCCCCAGGATGTGCATGAGCGCGCCGCCTTCGGGGTGCGCGATACGCAGCGCGGCGAACACGCAGAGGAGGAGCAGCCAGAGCGTCTCGAGCACTCGATTGACCACGATCACCGCGAGCGCCGCTGAGGGCGTCACGCCGCATCGTCGTGCGATCAGCAGCGGCGCGAGGACCTCACCCGAGCGGGCGGGCGACAGGTTGCTCACGAACGCGTTGGAGAGGAAGGCGCCGAGCACGACCGTCACTCGCGCCTCGGGTCGCACGCTGCGCATGAGCCAGCCCCAGCGAAGACCCGTGACGATCAGCGCCAGCGCGATCAGCGAGAGGCTCGCCAGGATCCAGGCTGGGCTGACCGCCGCGAGGGTCCTCAGAACCTGCCGAGGCCCGGCTGCGATCACCAGGCCGCCCAACAGAGCCACGCCGACTGCATACGTCGCGAGCTGTAGCAGGGACGGACCTGGACGCGCCCGAGGGGCTTCCTCGGTGAGCGCCTCGGGCTCGTCGGTCACGTGCGCGCCGACCGCCGGGAGCGTGCCCGCGCACCGGGTCCAGGTCCACGCTCGAACCACAGGGAAGAGGTCGGCACCCCGCGAGCGTGCACGAGCGCCCGCCGACTCGCAAGGGACGGCCGGAGCGGGACGGGCTCGGGAACGACTGGGGAGCCGACCGTCGACCTCCAGCGCGTCGAGCGCTCGGCCGCTGCGCGGCTCACTCCACGCCGGTGGACGTGAGGCGGGCGCCGTGGGCGGCGACGAGCTCGAAGAAGGCGCGGGCCTGCTCGGTCCGGACCTCGACCCAGCCGCCGCCCCCGCGGACCGTCCCCACGAAGCCTCCGTCCGCCAAAGCCTCGCCGAGCGCGGCGTTCGTCCGCATGTCGAGCACGAAGCTCATGACGCCCCGACGCGCGAGCCCGAGCGCGAGCAGGTATG
>CAZMSZ010000375.1:0-2168 GCA_964569055.1 uncultured Planctomycetota bacterium
GCAGCTCGTCGAGCTCGCGCTCGAGCGCGCGCCCGAGCGGCGTGTGGGACAGGGCTGCCTGGGCGCCGACCCGGGCGGTGGCGCGCGCCAGCAGGCGCCGCACGTGCGGGTTGTCGGCCTGCCAGGGCCAGCGGTCGACCGCGCTCGCGACCTGTCCGACCAGCCGGACGAGCTCGCGCCAGGGGCCCGCGTCGCGCGGCGGCGCCGCGGCCGCGCCGCCCTCGACGATCGCGGCGCGCAGCTCCTCGATCGCCTTGCGGAGCTGCTCCCCGAGCGCGACCACCTGCTGGAGCGCCGGCCCGAGCGGGCCGCGCGCGGGCGCGCCCAGCGCGGCCGTCGCCAGCGCCTCGGCGGCGGCGGCCCGGGTCTGCGGATCGACGCCGCTCACGTCCTGCGTGGCGTGCGCTGCCGCATACAGCGCCTCGACGTGCGGGGCGAGCGCGCTCGAGAAGGCGCTCGGCGGGTGCTCCTGCTCGAGCACGCCGAGCGCGACCTCGGCGGCGGCGACGTCGCGCAGCAGGAGCGCGCCCCAGGCGCGCAGCCGGTCCTGGAGCAGCCGAGCCCGGGCCGGGTCGCGCTCGCGCGCCGCGCGCTCGCGCGCGGCCGCCGCGTCGTCGACCGCGTCGTCCGCGCGTTCGTCGGCCGCGTCGACCTCGACCGGCTCGCTCGCCAGTGGCTCCTCGCTCCGGGGGGAGTCTTCGGGCGCGGGCTCCACGGGGGCGGGTGGAGGTGGCTCGGCTGGCGAGGTCGGCTGCTCGTCGGGTCCGCGCTCCTCCCGGCTCGGACGCTCGGTCGGCGGCTCGAGGCGCTGGACCGGGGCAGGCTCGGGCGGTGGCTTCGGGGAGGGGTCGGGCGGCGGCGGGCCGACCGGCGGCGCGCCCTGGTCGGGGGCGGTCGTGACCTCGACCGGAGCGGCGGGCTCGCCGCCGCCGAGCGCGACGGCGAGGCCGGCCCCGACCGCGAGGGCGCCGAGGAGCAGCCCCGCGAGCGCGCCGGCGCCGAGGCGCGGCGCGTCGGCCGCACGGGGCGCGAGGCGGCCCGAGGTCGGCGCGGCGGCGCGGCGCGAGGACGTGCTGGCGGCCGCGCGGCGACCCGAGGCGCTGCCGGCCGGGCGCGTGCGCCCCGAGGCGCGGCGCGGCGCGGCGCGGCCGCTCGGGCCGAGCGGCGGCTCACCCGCGACGAGGCGGTCGAGGTCCTGAGCGAGGAGGGCGGCCGTGGGATAGCGCGCGTCGCGGTCCTTGGCGCTCATGCCCCGGATCACGCGCGCCGCGCCCTCCGACACGCCGGGCGCGCGCTCGCGCACGTCGGGGAGCTCCTCGCTGACGTGCACGGTGAGGATCTGGATCGAGTTCAGCAGGCCGCGCTCGTCGAACGGGAACAGCCCCGTCAGCATGCGCCACCAGCACAGCCCCAGGGCGTACAGGTCGGTGCGCACGTCGAGCGGCTCCTCGCCGAGGGCCTGCTCGGGGGCCATGTAGAGCGGAGTGCCCAGCACCTGCCCGGTCTGGGTCACGCTGGCGGCCGGGCCGATCGCCTGCTTGGCGAGGCCGAGGTCCGCCAGCTTGGGGGTGCCGTCGGGCGCGAGCAGGATGTTGTCGGGCTTGATGTCGCGGTGGACGAGCCCCTTCGACTCGGCGAACACCAGGGCCGCGGTCACCGCGCGCACGACCTCGAGCGAGCGGCCCTCGTCGAGCCGCTGCTCGCGCGTGAGGACTTGCTCGAGCGAGCCGCCGGCCACGTACTCGAGGGCGATGTAGTGGACGCCGTTGGAGGCGTCCTGGCCGGCGTCGATGATCCCGACCACGTTGGGATGCTGGAACAGGGCCGCGGCCCGCGCCTCGCGGTGGAACCGGACGAGGAACTCGGGGTCCTGGGCCAGCTCGGGCGGGAGCACCTTGAGCGCGACCTGCCGGCCGAGGCTCTCCTGCCGGGCCAGGAACACCTTGCCCATGGCGCCGGCGCCGAGCGTCTTGAGCAGCGTGAACCCGCTGATCTCGCGGACGACCTTCGCCTGCCGCCCGGAGGCGCTGGTCCGCGCCGGCTCGTTCACGCCCGCCTCCCTGATCGCGCCCCCAGGGTAACGCGCCAAGCTGCCGCAGGTCTCGTGGACCGTGCGGAGAGCGAGGTCTCGTCGCGGCTTCGAGTCGTGCCCGTGCCCCTGCCCGTGC
>CAZMSZ010000375.1:2268-7308 GCA_964569055.1 uncultured Planctomycetota bacterium
TGCCCGTGCCCCTGCCCGTGCTCGTGCCCGTGCCCCTGCCCGTGCCCCTGCCCGTGCTCGTGACCCCTGCCCGAGGGTCGCGACAGCAGCTAGCTAGCTAGCTTAGGGGCTGGAACGGGGCCACGCGGGACGGGAAGGGGCACGGGCAGGGGCACGGGCACGTTTGGGATTCCGTCGCGCCGGTGGTCCAGCGACGCGCCGGGACCCATCGGACCCTGCTGGTAGCCTGGGCGCGTGCAACCGCCCGCCCCTCGCCACGCCGCGCCCGATCACGCCGGAGAGCCCGCGCGCGGAGCGCCGACGGCGCTCCAGCCCGCGCCCTCCTCGCCCGCGGTTCGGCCCGAGGCGGCCGGGCAGCCCGCGGCCGGGGTGCTGAGCGCGGCCGCGCGCGCCCAGATCGCCGGCGAGGTCGCGGCCGCGGGCGGGGCCGAGGTCGTGTTCTACGGGGGGGTGGACGAGCGCGGCCGGGTGGTGCGGGTCGAGGTCGCCTCGCGCGGCCACGCCAGCGCCGCGCTCGCCCTGCCTGCCCGCGCGATCGAGTGGGACGTGGTGATCCACAACCATCCCAGCGGCGTGCTGCTGCCGAGCGAGCCCGACCTGCGGCTGGCCGCGCGCCTGGGCGAGGACGGGGTCGGCTCGCTGATCGTGAGCAACGACGCCGAGCGCGCCTACGTGGTCGTGCCGCCGCGCTCGCGCCGGGTCGGGACGCCGATCGACCCCGAGGCGGTGGAGCGGTTCCTCGGCGCCGGCGGGCCGATCGCGCGCGCGCTCGGCGACGTGTACGAGCCGCGGGCCGGGCAGGTCCGCATGGCGCGGCGCGTGGCCGAGGCCCTGGCGGAGGAGCGGATCGCGCTGCTGGAGGCCGGCACCGGGACGGGGAAGACCTTCGCCTACCTGGTGCCCGCGGCGCTGCACGCGCTCGAGAACGACGAGCGCGTGGTGGTCTCGACGGCAACCCTCAACCTGCAGGGCCAGCTCGCCCACAAGGACGTGCCGCACCTGCGCGCCGCCCTCGGCCCGCGCGGGCGCGACCTCGAGGTGGTGGTGGTCAAGGGGCGCAGCAACTACGTCTCGCTGCGCCGCGCCGCCGAGGCGGCGGCTCAGGACGCCTACGCCTTCGGGTCGGACGAGGAGCGGGCCGAGGTGCTCGAGCTCGCCCGCTGGGCGGGGCGGACCCGCACGGGCGACGTGGCCGAGCTGAGCCCGCCGCCGAGCCCCGCCGCCTGGGAGCACGTCGAGTCGCAGGCCGACAACTGCCTGGGGACGAGCTGCCCGAGCCACTCGCGCTGCCACTTCTACGCCGCGCGGCGCGCGGCGGCGCGGGCGCAGCTCGTGATCGCCAACCACCACCTGTTGTTCTCGGACCTCGCGATCAAGCGCGAGGTGGGCTTCGACGCGGCGGCGGTCCTGCCCCCCTTCTCGCGGGTCGTCCTCGACGAGGCGCACCACGCCGAGGCGATCGCGGGCGAGCACTTCGGCCTGCAGGTCACCGAGCGCGGGCTGACCCATCCGCTCGGCCGGCTGCGTCGCCGCCGCAGCCTGCGCCGCGGGCTGCTCCCCAGCCTGGTCGGCGCCCTGCTCGCGCGCGAGCGCCCGCTGGAGCGGCTGGCGCGGATCGCCGAGGAGGAGCTCGAGCCGCTGCGCGACCAGGCGGCCAGCGCGCTGGAGGGCGCGTTCCAGGAGGCGGCCTGGCGGCTGCGCGCGGCCTTGCCCGCCGACGCGCGGGGCGCGCGCGAGGGCAAGCTGCGGCTCCGGCCCGAGCACGCCGACACCCTCGCGCCGCTGGCCGAGGCGCGCCAGGCGGTGGCGCTCCTGGCCGCCCGTCTGTCGCGGTTCGCCGAGGAGGCGAGCGGCGCCCTCGGCGAGGGGGACGAGCGGACGCGCGGGCTGGTGCTGCAGGTGCGCGCGGCGGCCCGCCGGCTGGCGCGCGGCGCGGGGTCGCTCGAGAAGCTCGCCGCGCGCGAGGAGCCCGCCGACGCCGTGCGCTGGGCCGAGCTCACCCTCGACCGGCGGGGCCGGGATCGGCTGACCCTGCGCTCGGCGCCCCTCGAGGTGGGGCCGCTCCTGCGCGGGGCGCTGTTCGAGCGGGCCCAGACGGTGGTCCTCTCGTCGGCCACCCTCACGGTGCAGGAGGGGTTCGAGTTCATGGAGGCCCGCCTCGGCCTCGACGGGGTCGCGCCCGAGCGGCTGCTGCGCGAGCGGGTGCCCTCCCCGTTCGACTACGGGCGGCAGGCGGTGCTCGGGGTCCCGATCGACCTGCCCGCGCCCGACGAGCCCGGGGCGGAGCCGCCCGCGATCGAGGCGATCGAGGCCCTGCTGCGCCTCTCGGCGGGGCGGGCCTTCGTGCTGTTCACCTCGCACGGCGCGCTGACCCGCGCGCACCGCCGGCTGGCCCCCGCGCTCGAGGACGCGGGGCTGGTGCCGCTGCGCCAGGGCGAGGCCAGCCGCGACGAGCTGCTCGAGCGGTTCCGCGCGCTGCCGGGGGCGGTCCTGTTCGGGACGTCTTCCTTCTGGGAGGGGGTCGATGTCCCCGGCGACGGGCTGGTGCTGGTCGTGATCGCGCGGCTCCCGTTCCACGTCCCCACCGACCCGCTCCAGGAGGCGCGCGCCGAGGCGGTGACCCGCGCCGGCGGGAACCCGTTCCGCGAGCTGCAGCTCCCGCAGGCCGCGCTGCGCCTGACCCAGGGGTTCGGGCGCCTGATCCGCACCGCGAACGACCGCGGCGCGGTGGTGGTGCTCGACCGCCGCCTGCTCTCGCGCTGGTACGGGCGGCTGTTCCTGGACAGCCTCCCCCCGGTCCGCGTCGAGGCCGCGCCGCTCGACGACCTGCTCGACGCGCTGCGCCCGTTCGTGCGGTAGTAGCCGGCGCAGAGTGACGACGCGGCCGGCTCGAGCCGAGCACGCGTCGTCGACGTCGACGCAAGGCGCTGCCGGTGGCGCGTCAGCCATTCTGGCATTCGGATTGTTATTCTCTGTTGATATTCCGTGTTCTCTTCGCCTTGGCGCGCCAACGCTTCGCCACGACGCTACTCGCCCTGCGCGCGCCGGGTGGCCTCGTCGAGGTCGTCCTCGGCGCCAGGCTCGTTGAAGGCGCGGCGCAGCTCGGCGCGCAGCCGGTAGACCTCGACCAGCGCGGGGAGGTCGTGGGCCGAGAACCGCTCGATCAGGGCGGTGCAGGTGGCGAGCGCCTCGCGGCCGTGCCCGAGCTCGAGCAGGCGCCGCGCGTGGGCCAGGCCGTCGCGGCACAGCTCGGTCTGTCGGCGGCGCTCGAGGTCCTCCTCCTGGTGGACGAGCGCCTGCTCGAGGCGCGACACCTCGCCTGTCTGCCAGGCCAGGCCCAGGAGCGTCGCCAAGGCGCCCACCCCGAACACCAGCGTCCAGGGCGAGGAGCGCGGCGCGGTCGCCACCAGGAGCGGACCGCTCGGCAGCGGCGGCGGCGGCGCGGGCGGCGGCGCGAACGCGGCGGGCGGCTCGGCGGCCTCCTGCTGCACCAGCCAGCGGCGCAGGTCGCGCACGACCTCCTTCATCTCGCGGTAGCGCCGGTCCCGCTTGGCGATCATGCGCTCGATGATCCGCACGAGGTGCGGGTCGAGGTCGGGGACCCACTCGGTGATCGGCTTGAACTGCCCGACCACGATGCTCTCGAGGAAGCGGCGCGTGTCGTCGTCGTAGTACGGGAGCGCGTTGGCGCCGGCCACGACCTCGTACAGCACGACGCCGAGGGAGTACAGGTCGCACAGCTCGTCGTACGCGGCGCCCTCCACGTACTCGGGCGCCATGTAGGGGATGCTGCCGAGGAGGTCGTCCTCCTCGTCGTACTGCTGGCGCGGCCCCTCCATCTTCTTGGCGATGCCGAAGTCGATCAGGTAGGGCTTGGTGGCGTCGGCGTCGTAGATGATGTTGGCGGGCTTGAGGTCGCGGTGGACCACGCCCTGGCCGTGGGCGTAGTCGAGCGCCTCGGCGATCGGGAGGATGATCTCGACCGCGCGGGCCGGCGAGAGCGCCTCGCGCATCAGGAGCCGGTCGAGCGGCAGCCCCTCCACGAACTCCATCGAGAAGTACTCGATGTCCTGGTGCCGCCCGACCTCGTACACCGCGACGATGTTCGGGTGGCGCAGGCTGGCCACCGCCTGGGCCTCGTAGAGGAAGCGCGCCGCCGCGTCGCCCTTGTCGAGCTCCTCCTGCCGCAGCGTCTTGAGCGCCACGATCCGGTCGAGGTCGGTCTGGCGGGCCTTGTAGATGATCCCCATCCCGCCGCGCGCCAGCTCGCCGAGGATCTCGTACTTCCCCAGCCGCTTGAGCAGCCGGATCTTGGCGGTGTTGCTCTCGTCGCGGGTGAGCTTGACCGTGTCGCTCGGGTCGGCCTCGACGCGGAGCTGGTCCTGGACGGCGACGTTGGTGAGCTGATCGGAGGCGCGCAGGGCCGCGCGGCACTTGGGGCACTGGTAGGTGAACCGCGGGCTGTAGCCGTGGATGTTGAACTGCGAGGAGCAGGCCTCGCAGGTGAGGATGACGATCTTCTGGGCCTCGAGGACCTGCGCCACCTGCGCCGGGGTGAGGAACCCGAGCTCGACCAGGAGGTGGCCCAGGCGGGCGAAGTCGCCGCGGCGCTGGCGCTCGCGCTGGAGCTCGACGGCGGCCTCGAGCTGCTCGGGGGTGAGCAGCCCCTGCTCGAGCAGGATCCGCCCGAAGCTGCCCTGCGGCGGGAGCGGCCCGCGCCCGGGCGCGGGCTCGGTCGCCGGGCGGGCGGCCTCGGGCGGAGACCTCTCGAGCTGCGTGTCGGCGCCGGCGTCGGCGGCCATGCGACCCCTCGGAGCGGGGCGGCCCTGCGCCCCGGCCCCCCAAGGATACCGAGACCGCCCGTCGCTTTCCCGTGATGCGTGGTGTTTGCGTGGTTTTCCGGGGTGGCGACCGTCGTGCCCGTCCTGACGACTCCACACCTCGCCGCGCCAAGCGAATCGTGCCCGTGCCCGTGCCCGTGCCACCTCGCTGCGGCGGAGGAGCGCTGCAAGCGAGAGCGCTCTGGGTAGCTCCTTCGGG
>CAZMSZ010000376.1:0-7296 GCA_964569055.1 uncultured Planctomycetota bacterium
GCCGCGCGCGCAGGCTAGCACCGCGCGCAGGGCGACATCAACGGGCGCTGCCCGCGCGCTGCCCGGCTCACGGGCGGCGCCTCTGATTCTTCGGCTCCCGCACCGAGAGCGTCGCGCCCCACCAAACCAGCCGAAGGATCAGAGCCCCTCGTAGATCCGCTCGACCTGCTCGGCTTGCGCCGCCGGGTCGAAGCGTCGCAGCGCCGTGCGGCGCGCGCCCTCGCCGAGGCGCCGCACCAGCTCGCGGTCCTTCCCCAGCCGGACCAGGCACGCGGCCAGCTCGGCGGGGGTGTCGTCGATCACGAACCCGTCCTCGCCGTCGGTGATCAGCTCGGGGAGCATGCCGCGGCGGGCGGCGATCACCGGGGTGCCGGTCGCGAGCGCCTCGCGGGCCGCGCGGCACGAGCCGTCGGTGCCGGGCATCAGGAACACCAGCACGTCGAGCGCGCGCAGGCCGGCCACGTACTCGTCGCCGCGCAGGTAGCCGGGGAACACGGTGACGTCCGCCAGGCCGTGCCGCCGCACCGGCTCCTCCGCCACCTCCGCCATGTGGGTCCCGCGCCCGACGAGGACCAGCCGCAGCTCGGGGAGCTGCTCGCGCGCGCGGCGGGCGGCCTCGATCACCACCTCGTAGCGGCGGTGCCGCTGGATTCGCGCCACCACCCCCACCGCGAGGTGCTCGGGGGCGAGCCCCCAGCGCGTGCGCAGGTCGGGCAGCTCGCGCTCGGGCGCGAACCGCTCGAGCTGCACCGCGGCGTCGACGAGGTGCACCCGCTCGCGCGGCAGCCCGAACGTGGCCACGTCGGCCTCGAGCGCCTCGCGCGAGAGCTCGATCAGCGCGTCCACCCGCCGCGGCAGCAGGAACCGGTTGCGGAGGGTCGGCCGCAGCGGGGCCGCCTCGTGGTTGGTGCGCACCAGGCGCGGGCGCGAGGCCGCGCGGCCGGCGGCGATCGCCGCCGGCAGGTGGTCGCCCGTCATGTGGCAGTGCACGACGTCGAACCGGCGCTCGTCGAACAGCCGCGCCAGCCGCCGCGCGTCGCGCCAGCTCGCCAGCACGTCGAAGTGCTTGGGCAGCGCGAACCCGCCCTCCACCTGCACCCCGTAGCTGCGGCACGCCTCGTCGATCGCCCCCTCGGCCGGGGCGGGCAGCGGCATGTGCGCGAACACCACCTCGTGGCCCCGGGCCTGCAGCGCCGCGGCCAGGCGCACCGCCGGCTCGGCCGGACCGGTCAGCTTCCAGTTGCTGAAGAGGTGGAGCAGCTTCATGGGGCCCGACGGGCGCGCGAGTGTAAGAGTAGGCCCGGCAACGGACAAGCGCGGCGCCGCGCTCCCGGCCCACCTCGATCCACGTTGCATTGGCCGTCCCGCGCGGGAAAATGCCGCCCTATGAAGGTCGCCATTACGTACGCGCGCCTCGACGCGCCCGACCCGCTCGAGCAGGAGATCCGCGACCTGGTGCCGCGGCTGCTCGACGCCGGCCACGAGGTCCACCTGTTCCGGAGCGGCTGGGACGAGCCGGTCGACCCGCGGGCGCACTCGCACCGCGTGCCCGACCCCTGGAAGCCGGTCCGGTTCATGAACCTGCGCGCCTACGACCGCTGGGTCAGCCGGCGGGTCCGGCGCGAGGCGTTCGACGTGGTGCACGGCTTCGGCGTCAGCTCGTATCAGGACCTGTGCACGCTCGACCCCGCCACCCTCGAGCTCGCGCCCGGCCCGCGCAAGGGCGAGCCGCTCCACCAGCGGCAACTGCGCGAGATCCAGCGCCGCCGCTTCACCCCGGGCAACTTCCACCGCGCGATCGTCAGCTCCGAGCTGTGCGCCGAGGCGCTGCGCGAGCGCTACGGCCTCACGTCCGAGCAGGTCGTCACGCTCCACCCCGGGGTCGACACCGAGCGGTTCCACCCGCGCAACCGCGCCACCTACGCCGCGGAGTACCGCGAGCGGATCGTGATCCCGCAGGCGACGTTCGTGATCATGTGCATGGCCGACGACCTCGAGCGCCAGGGCGTGGACGCCCTGATCGAGGCCGCGCGCCTGCTCAAGGCCCGCGGCGGGCTCCCCGGCGGGCGCCCCTTCCGGTTCGCCGTGATCGGCGACGCCGACCACGAGGTCGAGCGGGCGCTGACCGCGCGCGCCAAGCAGTACGGCGTGTGGAAGGACATCAAGTTCTACGGCCCCCAGCACCGCCCCGAGCGCTGGCTCGCGACCGCCGACCTCTACGTCCACCCGGCCCGGTTCGAGGCGTTCGGGACGCCGGCTCTCGAGGCCATGGCGAGCGGGCTGCCGGTCGTCCTCTCCAGCAAGACCGGGGCGGCCGAGCTGGTGCAGGAGGGGGAGAACGGCTACGTGATCGCGCCGGCCGACGCCGAGGCGGTCGTCGACAAGATCCTGGCGCTCGCGGCCGACGAGGCGCTGCGGACGCGGCTCGGCCAGGCCGCGCGGGTCACCGCCGAGGTGCGCACGCAGGAGGCGACGTTCGCCGGGCTGGTCGCCCTGTACGAGGAGGCCGCGGCGGCCAAGCGGCCGGCGCTGGTCTGAGCCGCGTGCCCCACCGGCGACGCCGCCCGCGCCGCGCTCCGTGAGCGACGCCCCACCCCCCGCGCCGCCCGCGCCCGCCCCGCCCGAGCGGCCGCGCCGGCGCGCCGACGTCCGCGCGCTCGCGCCGCTGCTCCCGTTCCTGCGGGGCTACCGCCCGCGGATCGCGCTGGTGCTGCTCACCGCGCTGCTGCTCGCGGCCGCCGACGTGGCGCGCGTGCAGCTGATCGACCCGCTGCTCGACGAGGTGTTCGCCCAGGGCGGCAACCCGCGCTCCTTGCTGCAGGAGGAGCTGCTCACGTCGGACCTCACCGCCGCCGACCAGGCCGCGATCGAGGCGGCGCTGGCCGCGAGCGCCCGGTCGCGCACGCTCGAGGAGCTCGCCGCGCTGCGGCGCGACCCGGACCTCGACGGGGCCGGCGCCTACCGGGCGCCCGAGGGCTCGCGCGACCCGCTGGAGCGGCTGCTGGGGCGCACCAGCCGTCAGCTCATGTTCGTGGCCGAGGAGCTGCCCCAGGACGCGGTCGACGGCTGGCAGCGCCTCGGCGAGGCCGCCGAGCTCCAGCGCCGGGCGCTGGCCGCGCACGCCGCCGGCTCGCCGGGGGTCGCCGCCGCCCTCGCCCGCGCGGCGCGCGAGCGGACGCACGACGCCTCGTTCCTGCTGGCGCGCGGCACGCTCATGTGGGTGTTCCAGGCGGCGATCGTGCTCGGCCTGGCCCTGGCCGGGCTGTCGTTCGTGACGCTGGTCCTCGCGCGCACCCTGGCCGCGCGGGTCCTGCTCGACCTGCAGAACGCCGCGGCCGAGCACCTGCTGACGCTCTCGGTCGGCTACTTCGAGGACGCGCAGCGCGGCGACCTACTCAGCCGCCTGACCGGCGACCTGCAGCGGACCAGCGTGCTCGTGAACACGCTGATCGAGGGCGTGGTCAAGGCGATCCACCTCGCCGTGCTCGTGGCGGGCGCCGTGTTCGTGGCGCCGCGGCTCTCGCTCAGCCTGGTGGTGCTCGGCGCGCCCGTGATCGGCGCCAGCCGCTGGTTCGGCAAGCGGATCCGGCGCAGCGCCCGCCGCCGTCAGGGCATGACGGGGCTCGCCTTCCAGGCCGTGCAGCAGATGCTCGAGGGGATCCGCGAGGTGAAGGCGTTCCAGCGCGAGCCCCACGAGGCCGAGCGCTTCGGCGACGCCGCCCGCGAGGCCTATCAGGCGCAGGAGCAGGCGATCCGCGCCCGGGCCGCCTCGCGCACCGTGCTGCACCTCGCCAACGACCTCGCGCTCCCGCTGCTGTTCCTGCTCGGGAGCTTCCTGGTGGTGACCGCCGCGCTCGACCTCGACGTGGGGCAGTTCGGCGTGTTCCTGGGCCTGGTCGTGCTGATGTACATGCCGGCCAAGACGCTCGGGCAGGCCTACAACGACCTCATGGACGGGATCCCCGCCCTGGAGCGGGTGTTCGCCGTGTTCGCCCAGCGGCCCCGGGTGGTCGACGTCCCCGACGCGACGCCGCTCGAGGGCCTGCGCGAGGCGATCCGCTGCGAGGGCGTCAGCTTCGCCTACGCCGGCGGCGACGAGGTGCTCTCGGGGATCGAGCTCACCGCCGCCGCCGGCACCATGACCGCGCTCGTCGGCCGGACCGGGAGCGGCAAGTCGACCCTGGTCGACCTGATCGCGCGGTTCCACGACCCGACCGCCGGGCGGGTCACCGTGGACGGGCGCGACCTGCGGTCGGTGCGGCTGGCGAGCTGGCTCGACCTGTTGGCGGTCGTCCCGCAGGAGAGCTTCCTGTTCAACGACACCGTCCGCGAGAACATCCGCTACGGGCGGCTCGACGCGAGCGACGCCGAGGTCGAGGAGGCGGCGCGCCAGGCGCGGATCCACGAGGAGATCGCGGCCTTCCCCGAGGGCTACGACACGCTCGTCGGCGAGCGCGGCTCGCGGCTCTCGGGCGGGCAGGTGCAGCGGGTGGCGATCGCGCGCGCGATCCTGCGGCGCCCGCAGGTGCTGATCCTCGACGAGGCGACGAGCGCCCTGGACGCGACCACCGAGCGCAAGGTGCAGGCGGGGCTCGACGCCCTGGCCCGCGGCGCGACCAGCTTCGTGGTCGCCCACCGGCTCTCGACCGTGCGCCGCGCCGATCAGATCCTCGTGCTCCACGAGGGCCGCGTAGTGGAGCGGGGGACCCATGAGGCGCTGGTCGCCGCGGGCGGCGTCTACGCCGAGCTGGTCGAGCGGCAGCTCGAGGGGGATCGCTCGCCCTCGTCGGGAACCGACCCCGCCGGTTAGCGTGTGCTCCCTTCGAGGAGCGCCGCGCCCTGACCTCGCCCGAGCCCGCCCGGATCCTCCGTGACCGCCAGGAGCTGGCCCGCGCCGTCGCCGCCGAGAAGGCGGCGGGCAAGCGGGTCGTCATGACGAACGGCACGTTCGACCTGCTCCACGTGGGCCACCTGCGCTCGCTGGTGGGCGCGCGGGCGCACGGCGACGTGCTGGTGGTCGCGATCAACTCCGACGCCTCGGTGCGGGCCTACAAGGGGCCGCACCTGCCGATCCAGCCCGAGGACGAGCGGGCCGAGCTGATCGCCGGGCTGCGCTTCGTGGACTACGTGACCGTGTTCGACGAGCCCACGGTGGACGCGCTGCTCCGGCTGCTCCAGCCGCACGTGCACGCCAAGGGGACCGAGTACGACCCGGCCACGATCCCCGAGCGCGCCTCGGTCGAGAGCTACGGCGGGGAGATCGCGATCGTCGGCGACGCCAAGGCGCACTCGACGTCCTGGCTGATCCGTCGGATCCGCGCGCTTCCGGAATAGCGGCGGGGCGCGCCCGCGCCCTCCAGCACCACACTACGAAGCCCGCGCAAGGGCCCGAGGGCCCGTCGCGCCAGGTGGGGCGTCGCGCCCGAGCCCGCCCGGCGCCTGGGCTACGGCCGGATCGCTGCTCCGCTTTTTGCCGACGCCCGCGCGGGCGCGAGGAACAACCGGGCGGTCGGCCCGTGAGCGCCGTCCCTGGCGCGCGGCGCAAGCGCTCGCGCTCGCGCGGCTTCGGGCGCGCGGGCGGCCGGGCGCGCTCTGGCGTGGAGCTTGCCTACTGGCGGCGCGAAGACCGGAAACAGGGGGAGGAAATCCATGGTCACCACACGCCGCGTCGCGTCCGTCGGGGTCGCGTCGCTCCTGCTCGGGTTCATGGCCGTGATCGCGCGGCCCGCCGCCGCTGAGGAGGCGAGCGCGACCGCGACGGGGAGCTCCCCGCCGTCGGTCGCGTCCATGGGAGTCAACCTCAACGAGGTCTCCTACTACTCGCCCGCCTGGGTGTTCGTCGACGTCGTCAAGTCGTCGCGCATGGGGAAGGCCGGCCGCTACGCCTGGGACCTCATCAATCCGAACGACCTGCCGGCGCCGGCGCTCGACGCCGACGGCTACCCGATCGGGCTCGGGAGCGGGCAGGTGGCCTGGACGCCGACCCTGGTCGGGATCGACGGCCGCTATCCGGGCGGCATGTACACCGTCCTGTTCGAAGGGACCGGCGAGGTCGAGGTCGACTGGGACGCGGCCCGCACCCGGCGCGCCGGCTCGGGCGGCACGACCCGCTTCGAGGTGAAGGTCACGCCCTCCCGCGCGGGGATCGCGATCCGGATCCTGAAGTCGAGCAAGAGCGACCCGGTGCGCAACCTGCGCATGATCATGCCGGGCTTCGAGGCGACCTACGCCACGCAGCCGTTCCACCCCGAGTACCTGAAGAGCCTCGCGCCGTTCTCGACGCTGCGGTTCACCGACTGGGGTGACGTCAACGGCTCGCCGATCGTCGACTGGGCGGACCGCAAGCTGCCGACCTCGCGCTCGCAGCACCGCGGCGTCGCGTTCGAGTACATGGCGGACCTCGCCAACGCGCTCGACAAGGACGCCTGGATCTCGATCCCGCACCGCGCCAGCGACGACTTCATCGAGCGCGCGGCCGCCCTGTTCGCGGCGCGGCTGGAGCCGGGCCGCAAGCTGTACGTGGAGTACTCCAACGAGGTCTGGAGCGACCTGACGCAGGCGGGGCTCGACGTGCGCGCCCAGGCCAAGGCCGAGGGCAAGTCCTGGGAGCAGGTCTACGTCGGCCGCTCGCTCGACGTGTTCGCCGCGTTCGAGGCCGCCATGGGCAAGGAGCGGCTGGTGCGCGTCCTGGGCTCCCAGGCGACCAAGCCGGAGCAGACGCAGCGGCTGATCGACGCGCTGCCGGCGGGCGGCGCGGACGTGGTCGCGATCGCGCCGTTCTTCGGGGCCTCGCTGGGCAAGGAGTCGATGGCGAAGACGGTGCGCACCTGGAGCGTGAGCCAGGTGCTGGAGGCCTGCGGCGACGACCTCGCCGACCGGCGCGCCGACGTGCACGCCACGCGAGCGATCGCGCGGGCGGCGGGGCTCGGCCTGGCGGCCTACGCGGGCGGCCAGCACCTCGTGGGGCAGGGCTCGGCGGCCAGCGACGGGACCCTGCAGAACCTGTTCGTGGCGGCCAACCGCCACGACGGCATGGGCGCGCTCTACCGCACCTTCCTGGCCGAGTGGGCCGCCGAGGACGGCGGCCTGTTCTGCGCGTTCAACTCGATCAAGGGCTACGGCAAGAGCGGGAGCTGGGGCCTGCTGGAGCACCAGGACCAGGTCGACGCGCCGAAGTACGCGGCGGTGGAGGAGGTCGCGGCCACCTGGGCCAGCGCGGCGCCTCCGCCGAGCGGAGGCGATGACGACGGCACCGGCGACGACGGCACCGGCGACGACGGCACCGGCGACGACGGC
>CAZMSZ010000377.1:0-7255 GCA_964569055.1 uncultured Planctomycetota bacterium
CCCGCGCCGCGCGTCGTTCCGGAAGGACGTCCGTCCTGCTAGCTGGCGGCGCCTGCCGGCTCCTCGGCGGGCTCCTCGGCGGCGTCCTCGAGCTTCGTCGCGTGCCCGTTGGCGGCGGCCGGCTGCTGCTCGCGGCGGGCCAGGATCTCGTGCACGGCGGGCGGGGTCAGGTCGGCCACGTCGTAGGGCAGGCCCATCGTCCCCTGCTCCAGCCAGGCGTGCTTGCCCTCGATCAGGCCGCGCGCCACGGCGACCTTGGCGTCGTCGTCGTTGCTCCACATGTCACGGAACAGGTCCTTGATCCGCCGGCGCGCGCCGCGGGCGAACACGTCGGCGAGCTGCTCGGCGCTGGCCGTGCCGGGGTCGCCCTCGAGGCGCAGGTGCTTCGCCTTCGACGCGGCGGTCGCGATCGCGAACAGCTCCATGGCGATGTCCACGGCGCGGAACAGGAACTTCTGCTTGCGCTCCAGCTTGGCCTGGTAGATCGCCATCCCGTGGAAGATCGTGCGCGCCAGCCGGGCCGCGGCGCGCTCGGCGAACCGCAGGTGCTTGGCGAGCCGCCCGAAGCTGGAGTACTTCGGCCACAGGCCCCAGTGGAGCCAGCGGGTCGGGTACCACCAGGCGTAGAACATGCCGATCTTCGGCAGCGCGGCCAGCTTCTGGCCGACGGTCGAGCGCGGGTCGACCAGCGCGCCCGCGACCTGCAGGTGCTTGTCCACGGCCTCGCGCGCCATGAACAGGTGCATGATCTCGCTCGAGCCCTCGAAGATCAGGTTGATCCGGCAGTCGCGCATCAGGCGCTCGACCGGGACCGCGGCCTCGCCGCGCGCCGCCAGCGAGCGCTCGGTCTCGTAGCCGCGCCCGCCGCGGATCTGGAGCAGGTCGTCGACCGCGCGCCAGGCGGTGACGGTGTTCCACTCCTTGGCCGCCGCCGCCTCCAGGCGAATGTCGGTGCCGGGCCGGTCGGCCAGGTCGCCGAGCAGCTCGGCGATCGCCTCCATGGCGAACGCGTTGCTGGTCATGTCCGCCAGCTTGTGGGCGATCGCCTCGTGCTTGGCGATCGGCACGCCCCACTGCACGCGGGCCTGCGTCCACTTGCGGCACACCTCGACCGCGTACTTGATCGCGCCCGAGGTCCCGGCCGGCAGGCTGAGCCGCCCGGTGTTGAGCGTGACGAGCGCGATCTTGAGCCCCATGCCCTCGCCGCCGATCAGGTTCTCCTTGGGCACGCGCACGTTCGTGAAGCTGACCACGGCGTTGGCCAGCGCCTTGAGGCCCATGAACCGGCAGCGGTGCTCGACCTTCACGCCGGGCGAGGACGTCTCGACCACGAACGCGTTGATCTTCTCGGTCTTGGGGTTGCGGGCCATGACGACCAGCAGCTCCGCCAGGGTGCCGTTGGTGCACCACAGCTTCTCGCCGTTGAGCACGTAGTGGCTGCCGTCGTCGCTGAGCTCGGCGATGGTCTCCAGCTTGCCCGGGTCGGAGCCGACCGCCGGCTCGGTGAGCGCGAAGGCGCTGATCGCGCCCTTGGCGCAGCGCGGCAGGTAGTTCTCCTTCTGCTCCTTGGTCCCGAACAGCTTGACCGGGTTCGGGACCCCGATCGCCTGGTGCGCCGAGAGCAGCGCGGTGACGTTGCTGTCGTAGCTGCCGAGCAGCTTCATGCACTTGACGTACTCGGGGTGGGTCAGGCCGAGCCCGCCGTACTCGCGCGGGATCTTCATGCCGAACGCGCCCAGCTCGGCCAGGCCCTTGACCACGTGCTCGGGGTACTCCCCGGTCTCGTCGATCGCGACCGGATCGACCTGCTCGCGCAGGAACTTCTCGAGCCCGTCGTAGAACTGCTTGAATTCGGGGCGCTCGGGCGCCTCCTTGGGGAAGGGGTCGATCAGGTCCATCCGCAGCCGCCCGAGGAACAGCTCCTTCATGAAGCTGTCGCCGCGCCACTGCTTCTCGCGGGAGTCCTCCGCGATCTCGCGAGCCTTCAACTCCTCGGCCGACGCCATTGAATCCCTCCTGGTTGACCCACGGGTGACCCCACGATCATGGGGCAAGGGGCCTCCGCTCGCCAGGGCGAAGGTGACGCCGTGCGCCATGAACCTGACTAAGGCGCTGCTGATAAACGACTTCGGAGTCGAGCCCGTCGCGATCGGTCAGCCGACCGAGGCGCCGGCCGGGGGTTCGGTCGGGTGACCGAACCCTGCTCGGTCGGTTGACCGACTCACCCGATCTGGAGCTCGAAGCGCCGCGTCTCGCGCGCTGCGCCATCGGGCGCGAAGCTCCGTTCCGCGAACCGCACCCGCCCCTCGACACCCATCGTCACAGCCGTCGAGCAGCGGGTGCCATACACCGGGGTCACCACGAAGCAGGCCCCCACCCGCTGCGCGAGCTCGGGACCGAGCGCCGTGTCGGGCACGTCGCCGGGCGCCGGCGGCGTCCGGTCGGTGAGGAGCGCGAGCAGCGCCTCGAGCTCGACCTCGCCGCCACCCGCGAGCAGCTCGCGCAGCGCGCGCTTGCCGCGGCGCACCTTGGCCCAGGGGGTCTCGAGGAGATGGTTGCTGAGGCCGTACACCCCGGGCGCGAGCGGGCCCGCCGGCGCGTCGCCGCGGTTGGAGACGCACCACAGCGTGCGGCCGTCGCCGACCAGCAGCGAGAACCCCGCGTAGTGCTCCCCGCGCGCCGCGAGGGCTCGGGCGACCTCGGCCGGCTCGGCGTCGCCTTCGAGGAAGCCCCGCACCAGCTCGCCTCGCGAGCGCCGCCCCGAGCCGGGCAACCCCTCGCGGAAGTTGGTGACCGCGGCGAACCGCCCCGTCCGGCTCACGCCCAGCCAGGTGCCCCCGGCCTCGAGGTCGCGCCCGGCGAGCACCCCGGGCGCGTCGGGCCACCACTCGGCCGGCGCCGCCGCGCGCGCGTGGAACTCGTCGCGGTTCGCGGCCACCACCAGCCGATGGCGCGGGTGCGCGCGCCAGGCGAGCAGGATCAAGCACATGACGGGATTGTCGCCAACACGGCCGCGCGTGCCCACCAGCGGCGCGTTGGTCTACGATCACGCTCAGGAGGAGCGATGGACTCGACGAGCACCCGCGCGGTCCAGGACCGCTACGGCCCCGACAGCACCTGCTTCGGCTGCGGGCCCGCCAACCCGAAGGGGCTGCGCATCAAGAGCCGCGAGGATGGCGACGAGCTCGTGGCCGACTGGACGCCCGAGCCGCACCATGAGGCGTTCCCCGGCGTGCTCAACGGCGGGATCATAGGCGCGCTGCTCGACTGCCACGCCAACTGGGCGGCGGCCGTGCACCTCATGCGCCGCGCGGGAGCCGACGCCCCGCCCTGCACGGTGACCGCCAACTACGCGATCGAGCTGAAGCGCCCCACACCGACCGACGGCCCGCTCCACCTGCGCGCGCGCGTGGTCGACTCGAGCGACGACCGCGCCACGGTCGAGGCCACGCTCGAGGCGAAGGGGAAGGTGTGCGCCACCTGCCGCGGCCTGTTCGTCGCCGTGAAGCCGGGCCACCCCGCCTACCACCGCTGGTAACGAGGTCTGGCCACCGAAGGATCGTCATTCGGTCGGTCGACCGGTCAGGCCGTTCGGTCGGTCGACCGAGCGGGTCTCATCGACAACGATTAAGCCCTTGGCAACACAGAGATTGACGCATTGCGTTGCCATTGACGCAGCGCGTGATAGGGTGATCCCCCGCAGACAGGATCGACGGCGAGGCGTAGCCTCCCGCGCCGCGGGCGCGAGGCGCGCCGCCGGGGAGCAAGCGAATGAACGGGAAGAACGGGACGCGGGTGGCCGTGGTGGCGGGGCTGCGGACGCCCTTCGCCAAGCAGGCCACCGCCTATCGTGACGTGAGCGCCCTCCAGCTCGGCCAGCTCGTCGTGCGCGAGCTCCTCGAGCGGAGCGAGGTCGAGCCGAGCGCGATCCAGCAGGTCGTCTACGGGCAGGTGGTGCCGTCGGTCAGCGCGCCGAACATCGCGCGCGAGATCGTGCTCGGGACCGGCATGCCGCGCACGATCGAGGCCTACAGCGTGTCGCGTGCCTGCGCGACCAGCTACCAGTCGACCGTCAACGTGGCGCAATCCATCGCGCTCGGCGACATCGACTGCGGTGTGAGCGGCGGGGCGGACAGCTCGAGCGACGTGCCGATCACCGTCTCCAAGCCGCTGACCAAGGCCCTGATCGGGGTGAGCAAGGCCCGCAGCGCCGGCGAGAAGCTGAGCGCGTTCCGCGGGATCAAACCCGCCGACCTGCTCCCCGACCCGCCCGCCCTGACCGAGCCCTCGACCGGGCTGACCATGGGCGAGAGCGCCGAGAAGATGGCGAAGGAGAACCGGATCCCGCGCGAGGCGCAGGACGAGCTGGCGCACCGCAGCCACTCGCGCGCGGCCAAGGCCTGGGCCGAGGGCTTCTTCGCCAGCCACGTGATGCCGGTCTACTTGCCGCCCAAGTACCGCGAGACCGTGACCGAGGACAACCTCGTCCGCAAGGACTCGCAGCTCGAGAGCTACCAGAAGCTGCGCCCGGTGTTCGACCGCAAGCACGGCACGATCACGGCCGGCAACAGCTCGCCGCTCACCGACGGCGCCAGCGCGCTGCTGCTCATGAGCGAGCAGCGGGCGAAGGCCGAGGGGCGCGAGATCCTCGGCTTCATCCGCAGCTACGCCTTCGCGGCGCTCGACCCGCGTGGCCAGATGCTGATGGGCCCCGCCTACGCGGCCCCCGTGGCGCTCGACCGCGCCGGCGTGAAGCTCTCGGACATGGCCCTGGTCGACATGCACGAGGCGTTCGCCGCGCAGGTCCTCTCGAACCTGCAGGCGTTCGCCTCCAAGAGCTTCGCCGAGGAGCTCGGGCGCGACGCGCCGCTCGGCGAGGTCGACCCCGACAAGCTCAACGTGACGGGCGGCTCGATCGCCCTCGGACACCCCTTCGCGGCGACGGGCGCGCGGCAGATCGCGCAGACGCTGCACGAGCTCAACCGGCGGGGCGGCGGCCTCGCCCTGTGCACCGCGTGCGCGGCCGGCGGGCTGGGCGCGGCGATGGTCCTGGAGGTGGCGGCGTGACGACCGGCGACAAGCAGACCTTCGAGATCGAGAAGCGCGAAGACGGCGTCGCCGTCGTGCGCATGGACGTCCCCGGCGAGCCGGTCAACACGCTCAAGATCAGCTTCATGGACGAGTTCGCCCGGCTGTTCGAGGAGCTCGACCGCGACGGCGCGCTCAAGGCCGTGGTGTTCATGTCGGGCAAGCCCGACAGCTTCATCGCGGGCGCCGACATCACCATGCTCCAGGCGGCCAACACCGCGGCCGAGGCGACCGAGCTCTCGCGCAAGGGGCAGGAGGCGCTCGAGCGGCTCGAGAAGTTCCGGGTCCCGGTGGTGGCCGCGATCCACGGGGTGTGCCTCGGCGGCGGCCTCGAGGTCGCGCTGGCCTGCGACGCGCGGATCGCCAGCGACGCCGACGTGACCAAGCTCGGGCTCCCCGAGGTGCAGCTCGGGCTGCTCCCCGGCGCCGGCGGGACGCAGCGCCTGCCGCGCCTGGTCGGGATCCAGGCCGCCCTCGACCTGCTCCTCACCGGCCGCCGCCTCGACGCCAAGCGCGCCAAGCGGCTCGGCCTGGTCGACGAGGTGTGCCCCGCCGCGATCCTCGAGCAGGTCGCGGTCGAGCACGCGCTCGCGCTCACCAAGGCGCGCAGGAAGCCGCTGAGCGCGCGCCTGATGGAGTTCCTCTCCCAGGAGAAGCTGCAGGAGCTGGGCCTGGAGCGCAACCCGCTGGGGCGGAGCCTGGTGTTCTCGCAGGCGACCAAGGCGCTGCTCGAGAAGACCCACGGCAACTACCCCGGGCCCGAGCGGATCCTGGAGGTGGTGCGGATCGGGCTGGAGAAGGGCCACCAGGCCGGGCTCGAGGCGGAGGCCCGCGCGTTCGGCGAGCTGGTCGTGAGCCCGCAGGCCGAGCAGCTGATGGGGATCTACTTCGCGACCACCGCGCTCAAGAAGGACAGCGGCACCGACGACCCCGCCGCCGAGGCGCGCAAGGTGAACAAGGTCGGCATGCTCGGCGGCGGCCTGATGGGCAGCGGGATCGCCTACGTGACCGCGGCCTTCGCCGAGACGCCGGTCCGGATCAAGGACAAGGACCACGCCGGCGTGGGGCGCGGCCTGGCGGCCGTCCGCAAGCTGCTCGACGACCGCGTCAAGCGCCGCCGGCTGAGCCCGCTCGAGCGCGACCGCGTGATGAGCCTGGTGAGCGGGACCACCGACACCAGCGGCTTTCGCCGCTGCGAGGTCGTGATCGAGGCCGTGTTCGAGGACCTCGCGCTCAAGCACCGCATGCTCGAGGAGATCGAGCAGGTCGGCCGCGAGGACGTGATCTTCGCCTCGAACACCTCCTCGCTCCCGATCACCAAGATCGCCGAGGCGAGCAAGCACCCCGAGACGGTGATCGGGATGCACTACTTCTCGCCCGTCGACAAGATGCCGCTGCTCGAGGTGATCGTCACCGAGAAGACCGCGCCCTGGGTGACCGCCACCTGCGTGGCCCTCGGCAAGGCCCAGGGCAAGACGGTGATCGTGGTCCGCGACGGGGTCGGCTTCTACACCACCCGCGTGCTCGGCCCGCTCATGAACGAGGCCGCGCACCTCGTCGCCGAGGGGATCCCGGTCGAGGCGGTGGACCGCGCCATGGTCCAGTTCGGCTGGCCGGTCGGCCCGGTGACGCTCCTCGACGAGGTCGGGATCGACGTCGGCGAGAAGGTCGGCCACATCCTGCACGAGGCGTTCGGCGACCGCCTCTCGCCCCCGCCCGGGGTGGAGAAGCTCGTGGCCGACGGCCGGCTCGGGCGCAAGAACCAGCGCGGCTTCTACCTCTACGGCGAGAGCGTCAAGAAGGGCAAGAAGGAGGTCGACGCCAGCGTGTATCGCGTGCTCGGGATCGAGCCCACGCGGCACGACGCGGACCCCGAGGAGATCGCGCAGCGCTGCACGCTGCAGATGGTCAACGAGGCGGCCCGCTGCTTCGGCGAGGGGATCCTCCGCAGCGCCCGCGACGGCGACATCGGCGCGATCTTCGGCCTCGGCTTCCCGCCCTTCCTCGGCGGCCCGTTCCACTACTGCGACAGCCTGGGCGCGCGCGAGGTCCTCGATCGCCTGCGCCGCTTCGAGCAGGTCCACGGCGAGCGGTTCGAGCCGGCGCCGCTCCTGATCGAGATGGCCGAGCAGGGCCTCAGCTTCTACGGCGAGAAGAAGGTCCAGCC
>CAZMSZ010000378.1:0-7222 GCA_964569055.1 uncultured Planctomycetota bacterium
CGGGACTACATGCAGGAGCGCCCGCGGCCTGGCGCCGCGGCCTCGCTGTCGGGCGCGCCCGCGTGGGCGCTGCTGATCGTGGTCAACGCCCTGGTGTACCTCGCGTGGCAGGCCGCGCCGCCGGGCTCCGCGTTCCTCGCCGACAACTTGATGGTGAGCGCGACGGGCGTGCTCGAGCAGGGGCGGGCGTGGACCCTGCTCACCAGCGCGTTCGCGCACACCCAGTTCCTGCACCTGTTCTGGAACATGCTGTTCCTGGCGGTGTTCGCGAGCGAGCTCGAGGCGCGCTACGGGGGCAAGGACCTGGTGTGGCTCTACGTGTTCGGCGCGGGGGCGGCGGCGGGGACGCAGGTGCTCGTGAACGTCCGCTGGGGCGACCCGGCCCAGGACGCGCTCGGGGCCTCGGGAGCCGTCCTCGCGGTCGCGACCGCCAGCGTCCTGCTGGCGCCGCGCCGGCGGGTCGACCTGGCGGTGGTGCAGGTCCCGGTGTGGGTGCTCGCCGGCTGCTACCTGCTGCTGGCGGCGGTCGGGGTGATCGGACAGCTCCACGGGGCGCGCTCGGGGATCGCGCACGCGGCCCACCTCGGCGGCGCGCTGGCGGGCGCGGCGTTCAAGCTGCTCGACCTGCGGCTGTTCACCCCACCCGCGGGCGACCTCCGCCCGGGATTCCTCGCCCGGCTCGACGCCTGGCGGCGCGGGGCGAGCCGACCCGCGCCCGCCGAGCGACCCGCGCCCGAACCGCTGCGCGCGAGCGAGCCGCCGCGCTCCACCGGGCCGGCGCCGAGCCCCGCGCCGAGCGAGCCCGACCTCGGGCCGCGCGTGGACGAGATCCTGCGCAAGATCAGCCGCGAGGGCATGGGCGCGCTCACGGCCGAGGAGCGCGCGATCCTCGACGAGGCCAGCCGCCGCTACAGCGGCCGTCACCAGCGGCCGGTCGCCACCGAGTCGTCGAGCCAGGACGCGCCGACCCAACCGCGCCGCTTGGGGTAGAGTGAGGCGGCGCGGGGGCCAGCGCCCTCGGAGGGCCTCATGAGATCGTCCCGGACCTCGTCCGCTTCGCTCGGCTCGTCCGCCCGGCTGCTGATCGGGCTGCTGTTCGCGGGGACCGCCGCGCCGGCGCTCGCCGCGCCCAACCAGCTGCGCGAGGTCGTGGTCGACGTCCAGGCCGAGGGCGAGCCGGTGCGCGACGTGCTCCGCCGGCTCGAGCACGAGCACGGGCTCAACTACGTGGTCTCCGAGGCCGCCCTCGCCGAGGCCGGGGCGGTCACGGTCAGGTTCAAGCAGGTGCCGCTCGACTTCGCGCTCGAGGCGATCTGCTCGGCCGCCGGGCTCAGCATGGAGGTGCGGGGCCCGATCCTGGTGATCCTCCCCAAGCCCGCCAACGCGCGCCCGCACCTGCCCGAGGTCGACGAGGGGATCTTGCCGCCGGGCGCGGCCAGCAAGCGGTTCGTGCCCGAGCCTGTGCCCGCCGAGCCGCGCCGCGCCACCGGCTCCACCGGCGCGCCCGCGCGCAGCTCGCCCGCCCGCGGCTCGGGGGGGGAGGTCGACGCCATGGCGGTCGGCGACGTGCTCGAGGTCGACCTGCCCAACCGCAGGCTGCAGCTGCGCGTCGGCGGGGTCAAGCGCGACTTCTACCTGCCGCCGGCCGAGGAGGTCGGGCCCCAGAACCAGACCGCGCGCCTGGCGCAGGCCCTGGCGACCCTGGAGAAGGGTCACCGCGTGGCGCTGCTGTACCGCAACGAGGAGCCCGGCCGCGCCGAGATCACCAACCTGATCGGCGGCGGCAAGGTGACCGAGCCCGAGGCGGCCCTGCAGGCGCGCCGGCCCGCCGCGCGCCGCGGCGGGGACCGCCCCCCGCCGGCGCCCGCCAGCGCGCGCACGGCGCCCGAGGCGGAGCAGCTGCCCGAGGGCGTGCTGGCCGGGCGGTTCGCGGGCCGCGAGGGCGAGGAGGTCAAGGTGGTGCGCGGCGACGGCGAGGTCGTGACCTGCCTGCTACCGAGCGCCGAGGACGCCGAGCGCCGGAAGAAGGTGATCGAGGTGGTGGACGGCCTCGCCAAGGACGCGCGCGTGTTCCTCACCTACGAGGTGAAGGGCGGCAAGCTCTGGATCCGGGACACCGGCCTGACCGAGTCGCGCTGAGGACCTCATGCCGCGCGCCGTTCACCTGCTGACGCTGTCGTTCGCGCTGGGCCTGGCCGCGCTCGCCGGCACCCCCGCGGCGGCCGGCCCGGGTCGCCGCTCGCGCGTCGCCTGGCGGGCGGAGCGCGCCGCCTGCGGCCCGCGGCGGGCCCGGCGTGGCCCCGTGGTCGTCGTGCGGCGGAGGTGGACCCGCCCCGCGCGTCGCGTGTACCGCGTCACGATCTGCCGCACCCGGCGCAACGTAGCGCCGCGCGTGCTGATCTCCTCCCCGACCGTGACCGTCGTGGCGCCCGGCACGCTGGGCGGCGAGCGGCGGGTCGTCACCCGCCCGGTCGCGACGGCCGCGCTCGAGACCGGGCGCTCCGCGCGCGCCGGGGTCGCGGTCGCCACCGGCCGCACCACGCGGCCGAGCACGATCCGCTCCACCGGCCGCACCGCGCGGCCGCGCTCGGAGCAGCCCACGCGCGACGCCGAGCGCGGAGCCGCCCTCCACGACGCGCTGGTGCGCGGCGACCTCGAGGCCGCCCTCGCGGCTGCTGCCTGGGCCGGCGGCGATCCCCGCCGCGAGGGCGCGCTGCAGCGCGCCCTGTTCGCGACGTTCCCCTCGCCCACGCTCCTGCGCGACACCGTGGCCCGCCTGGCCGGCGCGGGCTGGCGCGACCGCGCCGGCCGCGACGCGCTGGTGCGGCTGCTCGCCGCGCCGGAGTAGCGCTGCCGCCCGCAACGGGCCCGCTTCAGGTAGGCTCGCCACCCGACGGGGTAGCCTCGGCCCCTCGCCAGGAGGCTCGTATGCGCTTCGTTGTCCTGCCTCGCGCGGCCGCGCTCGCCGCCGTGCTGCTCGTCCCCACGGCCTCGTTCGGCCAGGAGGAGCCGCCCGCCCCTCGCAAGGCCAGCCTGGCCGTGATGCCGTTCACGTTCACGGCCGAGGTCCTGCGCCGGCTCGACGACGAGACGCGCCTCACGGTCGAAGAGATGGAGACCAACGCCCTCACCAACAAGCTGGTCACGGCGCTGGTCAAGACGCGCAAGTTCGACGTGGTCGAGCGCCAGAAGATGGACCGGCTGCTCGAGGAGATGGAGCTGGGCGAGTCGGGGATCGCCGACCCCAAGGCCGCGGTCAAGATGGGCAAGGTGCTGGGCGCCGACTACTTCCTGCTCGGGGAGATCTCGCACTTCACCGTGCTGACCGAGTGGAAGCCGGTCCCCTACACCCAGAAGACCTCGCGGATCCTGACGGCGCGGATCGTGGTCGACATGCGGATCGTCGACACCCGCACCTCCAAGATCGTGGCGGCCGACACGGCGCGCGTGTCGCACGTCGAGAAGACGCTGGTCCCCGGGCGCGTGCCCGGCCTCCACCCGCTCGACCCCGAGCTGCGCGACCTCGTCGAGCGCGAGCTGTGCGAAGACCTGACCCTCAAGACGATCGACGGGATCTACCCGATCAAGGTGATCTCGGACGGCGAGGGAAGCACGGTCTCGCTCAACCGCGGCGAGGGCGGCGGGCTCGAGCGCGGCGCGGTGCTGAACGTCTACGCGCAGGGCGAGGCCATGGTCGACCCCGACACCGGCGAGGTGCTCGGCTACGACGAGGAGAAGCTCGGCGTGATCCGCGTGACCGAGGTGCTCGCCAGGCTCTCCAAGGCCGAGGTCCTGGAGGGCGGACCGTTCCCGCGGGGCGCCGTGTGCCGGCGCGCCCCGCCCCCAGCCGAGGACGAGGAGGAGGGCGCCGTGGAGCGCCCGCGTCCGCCGGGCTGGTGATCTCTCTCGAACTCTCGACAGGAGCAATCATGCGCAGCTTCGCCGCCATCGCCGCGGGCTCGGTCCTGCTCGCCCTCGTGGGCTGCAAGGGCCCGACCCACCGTCAGGTCGACGCGAGCGAGCCCGGGCTGATCGACGTCGACAACATCGGCCTCAACGAGGTCCGCCAGGCGACCGAGGCCATGCTCACCAAGGTCTCGAAGCTGAACCTGGAGGGCTGGGCCAACCACATCATCCTGACCGAGGACTCGCCCAAGCGACCGCAGGTGCGGATCGCTGGGGTCCAGAACCGCACCAACGAGCAGTTCGACGTGGTCATGCTCGAGAACGAGCTGCTCAACGCGCTGGTCAACCAGGAGGTCGTGTACGTGGTCGGCGGCGCGAGCGACCTCGCGGCCGTCAACGCCGAGCGCGACTACAGCCAGGCGGGCATGACCAACGAGGAGATCCCCTACGGCCAGGAGGACCGCGTGGCCCTGGTGCTGGTGGGCGAGATCACCGAGGACGTGATCGACCAGCGCAACGTCCGCCAGCACGACTTCGTGTTCGGGCTGCGGCTGGTCGACACCGTGAAGAACCGGGTGATGGCGGTGACCAGCACCAAGATCCGCAAGGTGCGCGAGGACTGAGCGGCGCCTCGTGCTCGTTCGTGCTCCTGGTCGTGCTGCGAGCACAGCACGGGCAGGGGTCACGGGTAGGGGTCACGGGCGCGGGCACGGGCACGGGCACGAAGGCTGACGTTAGAGCGGCAGGCTCCTTGCCTCACCCCCACCCGCGCGGCTCGACCTGCAGCGGCAGCTCCTGCTGGGCGAGCCAGGCCCGCCACGCCGCGGGGTCGTCGCCGCAGTCGACCCCGGTGATCGGCGTGAGGGCCTCGCTGGCGAGCGCGCGGTGCACCTGCAGGAACGGCGCCAGGATCGGCTCGAGCTCGCCCGGCTCGAGCCCGAGCGCCGCCGCGGCGCCCCGGCAGCGCTGCGCCAGGGCGTCGACGTCGAGCAGCTCCACGAGCGCCGCGACCACGTGGCGCGAGCGCGCCTCGACCAGGGCGGTGAACAGCACCCGGTCGATCGGACGGCGCGCCCCCGGGGGGCGCGGCTGGGGGACGTGCGCCAGGCGGAGCCGGACGCGCCCCAGCTCGAACGCCTCGCCCGGCTGGAGCAGGCCGAGGTCGCGCCGCTCGCCGCCGATCCGCACGCCCTGGCGGCTGCCGAGGTCGCGGAAGGCGTAGCGCCCCACCAGGCGATACAGCTGCACGTGGCGGCGCGAGACCGACAGGTCCTCGAGTACCACGTCGGCCTCGGTCGAGCGGCCGAGCACCCAGCGCTCGCGGTCGCTCAGCTCGACCTGGCGGGGCGGGCCCGCCTCGGGTGAGGCCACCAGCAGGCGCCCTTGCAGGCGCGGCCCGAGCGGCCGCACCTGCGGGCCGACCCGCTCGCCGGCCTCGAACCACCAGGCGAGCCAGTCCTCCAGGCGGTTGCCGAGGTTCTCGTGCGTGGCCTGGAACAGCCGGTCGGCCAGCCAGGCCACACGCTGGCGCCAGAGCGTGCGCGCGCGCGCGACGGCTCGCTCGAGGGTGGGGCCGCTCACCCCGATCGCCTCCAAGGTCGCGCGCGACTCGCGCAGCCCGAAGGCGCTGGTCGGCTCGTCGAGCGCCTCGAGGCAGCACAGGAACGCGAGCGGGTGCCCGGCGTCCTCGAGCGCCGCCACGAGCACCCCCGGGACCTCGCGCGGGGGCGCGGCGGGCGCGGCGTCCTCCGGCTCGAACGGCCCGTCGCTCTCGCCGGAGAGCGCGAGCGCCCCCAGGCCGTGCCCGCCGAGGTTCCCCTCGCGCAGTCGGTAGGCGCGCTCGGGCCCGAGCACGAGCAGGTCGCCGTCCTTGAGGATGACCTCGCCGCGGACCGTCTGGCCGTTGACCGTGACGCCGACGGGGTCGCTCGGACACAGGAGCACGCCGCCCGTGGCGGTCCGCTCGAGGGTCGCGAGGTGCACCGGCGCGCCGTCGTGGTCGAGGTGCACGTGGCAGTCGGCCGCGGCGCCGATCGTGTAGGCGGGGGCGCCGACCAGCGCGATCGGCTCGCCTTCGCCCTCGGGCTCGAGGCGCGGCACGTCGGGCAGCTCGCCGCGGAGCAGCCGGTCGAGGTCGCTCACCAGGGCGTGGGCGGTGGGTGTGCGGTGGCGCCGGTCGCGCTCGAGGAGCTGCTGGACGAGCTGACGCACGCCGACCGGCAGATCGGCGCGGATCCCTTCCAGGGGCGTGTACTCGCCCGACTGGATCCGGGCGGCGTACTCGGCGGGGGTCTTGCCGTGAAACGGAGTGCGCCCGGTCAGGAGCAGGTAGTAGATCACCCCCACCGCGAACAGGTCCGCGCGGTGGTCGACGATGTGGTCGCCCCACTGCTCGGGCGCGATGTAGGCCGGCGAGCCGAGGATCTGCCCGGCGCGCGAGGTGAACTCGTGGTCGACGAGCTTGGCGATCCCGAAGTCGCACAGCTTGAGGGTCCCGTCGCGCGCGACCAGGACGTTGTGCGGCTTCACGTCGCGGTGCACCACGCCCATGACGTGCGCCGCGGCGAGGGCCAGCGCGAGCTGGCGCACGGCGCGGGTGGCGCTCGGCCAGGCGAACACGCGCCGCTCCTCGAACAGCTGCTGCAGGGTCCGCCCCTCCACGAACTCCATGGCGAGGTAGTGGTAGCCCCCCGCCCGGCCGGCGTCGAACACCTGCACGATGTGCGGGCTGCGCAGGCTGCGCAGGATCTCGCCCTCCCGGGCGAAGCGCGCGATGTCGTCGGGGTCGCCGGCCGACGGGAGCAGCTTGATCACGAACCGCTCGCTGGGCGCGTCGTCGCGGTGGGCCAGGTAGACCTTGCCCATGGAGCCCTCGCCGATCTTGCGCGAGGTGACGTAGGCGCCGAACCGCTGCCCTAGGAGCGGGTCGGTCGGGAGCGTGCGCCCGCCCGGGCGCTGCCCGCCGCCGAGCAGCCCCAGCAGCGCTCGGTACTGCCCCTCGCGCAGGAGCCCGCCGCGGAGCGTCGCCGCGAGGAACCCCTCGAGCTCGTCCTCGTCGTCGACCGTCCCCAGCCCGGGCGGCCGCGCGCGCCAGGCCTCGACCAGGCGGGCCACCTCCTCGGGCGGAGCCAGCTCGAGCTGCACGATCGTGCGGGCCGCGTGCTCCACGGGGTCGTGCGGCGGGTCGGAGGGCATCTCGGGATGCTGCCAGCAGCCCGCGCCCCGCGCCAGAGCGCGGGCCCGGGGATAGGGGAGTCCGAGTCCGACTCCGACTCCGACTCCGATTCCGATTCCGATTCCGATTCCGATTCCGATT